>NZ_CP034183.1:2487500-2784072 GCF_003860465.1 Deinococcus psychrotolerans | reverse complement strand
CTTGCCCCCTCAGATGGTGCTCAGCGAATACCCCAAACTGCCCCGGTCTTTATCTCCCCTTAAGTTTAGCTGGTCTTTAACTTTGAAAAGGGACATTTGTTTGGGTGTGGAGGGTCGAGGGGCTTCCACGACCGGTAGAAATGGTTAGAAGGAGCGCTGCAACGCTGCTGACCACTTGTATAGATTGCTCGGCCCCAGCAAGGCGGCCGACCCAAAAATGGACAGCCGCCACCCTGCTCGGCCGCGCCGCGCTCTAGACTCGGTTCATGCTTGCCAAACGCATCATTCCCTGCTTGGACGTTCAAAATGGCCGGGTGGTTAAGAACGTCCGCTTTTTTGAAGATCACCGCGACGCGGGCGACCCGCTAGTGCTGGCCCAACGCTACGAAGCCCAGCAAGCCGACGAACTGGTGTTTTACGACATCACCGCTTCTCACGAAGGCCGCAAACTGATGCTGGACGTGGCGGCCCGCGTCGCCGAGCAAGTCATGATGCCGCTGACGGTGGGCGGCGGCGTCAGCGACCTCGCCGATTTCCGGGCGCTACTGCTGGCCGGGGCCGACAAGATCAGCGTCAACAGTTCCGCCGTGCGTACACCGCAGCTGATACGGGCGGCCAGCGACCACCACGGCTCGCAGTGCGTGATGCTCAGCATCGACGCCAAACGCCGACCCGGCGGGCATCCCAGCGGCGAGGGCTGGAATGTCTACGTGGGCGGCGGGCGGGTGGACACTGGCCTGGATTTGCTGCGCTGGGCCGAAGAAGGCCAGCACCTCGGCGCGGGCGAAATTTGCCTGAACATTATGGACGCCGACGGCACGCGTGCCGGCTTTGATCTGGCGGCAACCCGCGCCGTGGCGCAGGCACTGGATATTCCAGTAATCGCTTCCGGCGGCGCGGGCAAGCTCGAAGACTTTGCCGAGGTACTCAGCGGCAGCGCAACCGGCGGACAAGCCGACGCTGCGCTGGCCGCCAGCGTCTTTCACTTCGGTGACCTCAGCGTGCCGCAGGTCAAGGCTTACTTGCACGCTCAGGGCGTCGCGGTGCGCCCCGAATGGCACGACAATGGGGTCTTGGAATGAGCGGTTCAATTAAGGTGAACTTAGACGACATCCACTTCGGCCCAGACGGTCTGGTGCCGGTGGTGGTGCAAGACACCCAAACCGGCGCGGTGCTGATGCAGGCTTACGCCGACCGGGCCGCCATCGAACACGCCCTGACGACCCGTCGAGGCACTTACTTTTCGCGCTCACGGAGCCAGCAGTGGATCAAGGGCTTGACCAGCGGGCATGTCCAGCACATCGAGAGCATTCACCTCGACTGCGACGGCGACAGCGTGCTGTACCGCGTGCAGCAAAGCGGCCCGGCTTGTCATACCGGCGAGTACAGCTGCTTTTACCGCCCGCTGTTGCCGCAAACAGATCAGACACTCGATTCAGAGGTGGTCAATCCAGAGGCGCTCACTCAGCAGTCGCTGGGCGACACTCTGGAGCGGGTCTACACCACCATCACCGAGCGGCTGCGAACCCTGCCCGAACAAAGTTATGTGGCGCGGCTGCACGCTGGGGGGCTTGACCGGGTGCTCAAAAAAATCAGCGAGGAAGCCGGAGAAGTGCTGCTGGCCGCCAAAAACGGCGACAAAGCCGAGCTGGCCACCGAAACCGCCGATCTGCTGTTTCACACTTTCTTTGCGCTGGCCGAAGTCGGCGTGACGCCCGGCGATGTGGCCCGCGTACTGGAGGAACGTGAAGGCAAAAGCGGTCTAAAGGGGCCAAAAGAAATCGGCTGAGCCGGGTGGCCGAGTAGGGCACGGGTGTTCCTGAGGGGGTAACGCGTCACGCCACTGCCAGCATTTCGCTATGCTGGCTACGTTTCCCTGCACTACGCGGCGTGCTCTTTTGGCGGCCGCTCATTCCCGCTTTCCCGGAGGTCTTTTCCTATGCCTGTTAATCGCGGCCCCCTGATGGTGTTTTCTGGACAAAGCAACCGCCCCCTCGCGCAGTCCATCTGCGACAATCTGGGCATTCCGCTCGGGCACAGCAAAACCGAGCAATTTACCAACGAAAACATCATCGTGCATTTTGAAGACTCCCTGCGCGAAGGTGACGTGTTCATCGTTCAGAGTTTTAGTCATCCGGTCAGCGACTCTATTTTGGAACTTTTTTTGATGATCGACGCCGCAAAGAGTGCCTCGGCGGGGCGCGTGACCGCTGTGATTCCTTATTACAGCTACGCCCGCAGCGACAAAAAAGACGCGCCGCGCATCAGTATTGCCGGGCGCTTGATGGCCGACCTTATTCAGGAAGCGGGCGCTGACCGGGTACTGACCATGTCGCTGCACTCGGCGCAGGTTCACGGCTTTTTCAAAGTGCCGGTCGATCACCTGTCTGCCGACGTGGTGATCAGCCAGTACCTCAAATCCCGCGTGCCCAACGCCAACGAGGGCGTGGTGCTGGCACCCGACGCGGGCAGCATCAAACGGGCCTCGGCAATTGCCCGCCGCCTCGACTCGGGTCTGGCCTTCATCGACAAGCAGCGCGTCTCAGACACCAACGTCGACCCCCGCGCCCTGATCGGTGACGTGACCGGCAAAACAGTCTTTATCGTCGACGACGAAATTAGCACTGCCGGTTCGCTGGTCGAAGCCGTCAACTTTTCTAAAAACATGGGCGCGAAAGAAGTCTATGTAGCCGTCTCGCACGGCGTCTACACCGGCCCCGCCATTGAGCGGATCGCGGCCCTCGACGCGGTGGAAGTGGCCAGCACCAACACCGTGCTGGTGTCCGAAGAGAAAATGCGAAACGCGGGCGGCAAGTTGGCCATTTTGGACGTGGCTCCGCTGTTTGCCAACGCCATCAGCAACATTCACACCGGAGAGAGCGTCAGCACCTTATTTGAGTAACACCTGAAAAAGGCGCGTGGGAGCGGTTGAAGGCGAACCGCTCCGCGTGCTAAGCACAAAAGACAAAGAACAAGGTTCACGTCTCCCCTGTTCTCTCAGTGCTTTGCCCACGTCCGGCGATCTCGTTCCCACAACCCAACCTAAAGCTGCGCTCCCGAATCCACCAAGCCCGACTGGATAAAGGGGCGCAGCACTTCTAAAGTGGCGCGGGGAGAGAGGTCGCTTTGGGCCACCAAGTCGCCCAGCGGCACCCGGCCCACCAAGTTGAGGGTGCGGAATTGGGCGCGGGTCACCGGTTGCTGATCCGTCCAGCGCGAGGTAAAGGTCAGCGGCCTGTCCCAGTGCGGAAAGAGGCGCAGCAACTCTTGCCAAGCGTCGCTGCTGACACTGAGCTGGCGCAGCAAAGCGGTGCGGCGGGTTTCGACGGTCTGCTTGGGCGCGGTTTGGCCCGGTTCAAAGGTGAAATCGCCGCCGCCCACCGAGGACAGCAGATCAAGGGCGTCGTCGCCCTCACGCAGCAGCGCCGAGGCGTGCACCACTTCGCCGCCTTGCAACCACAAATCGCCGCCGCGCAGATGAGAGACGTGAAGTTTGCCGCTCGCTCCACTGTTGGTCAACATCTGTAACACGTTCAGAAGAGGAAATTCAGAAAGACTGCCCCGCAACATGCCGGCAGTCTAGCGTGTCTGGACACACCGTGTGCTGGGGCCGCACGCCCTGAGCGCTTTACCCTTCGCTTTCCGGCACGTCCGAGAGCAGCCACAGCGCTCTTCCCTGCGCCGCCAGCGCCGTTTGGGCGTCCAGCAGCACGGTTGTGAGCTGCGCGGCAAGTTTGGGGTGTTGACGCTCAAAATCGGGATAACTACACAGCACCAGCGCCAAGCGATCGGGGACTTGTTCAGGGTCGCTCAGCACGTCGTAGAGGGCGTCCCAGTTGCGGCCAAAATTGGGAGTCAGGGTCAAGTCGTTGGTAAAAGCCAGCATCAAGTCGTCTTTGTCCGAGACTTTGCCGAGGTTCACTTCGCGCAGCCGGACTTGTGCGCCCGCCGCCACCATACGCGGCTCGGCGGGCGCGGGCTGGATTCCTTCGGGCGGCAACTCGAAAATACTCATGGGGCAATCCTCTTGAAACTGGCGTAGTGATCGGCAGTGTAATAGCATTCGGCAGCCAAGCTTCGCAGTGGGCCGCAGACGATCCGCCGCGCTCCCCGGTCAGCCGACTGGGGCGTGGGCACAGTGTATTCGTGGTAATAGCCGCTGGACTGCTTGGGCAAAATGCGCTCACGGTTAGAAAAAACCACGCCGTCTTTTTGGTACGGCCAGTGTTGCGGAGGCACAGGCCCACCCTGCCCGATCAAGCTGAGGGTGCGCTGACCTTCCGGCGGCAGTGCCGAGCGGGCCATCAAGAGAAGTCCGCTTTGGGGATCGCGCCCTGAGCGGGTCGGCTGGACTTGAGTTGCGCCAGACTGAGATGGAGTCCTTGTCGTGGTTTGGGTCGTGTCAGACGTTGTAGTGACCTTACCAGCCGGTGAACAGGCCCCCAACATCAGCGTCAGGGCCACAGCGCCCGAAGCGGCCCACGACACAAACCGAAATCTGCCAAACATGCCGACTAGAATAGCGCCCCCGCCCCCCGCCTGCTGTGTGGCCGTCCGATTCGGCCAGCAAACGCAATCCAGCCGTGCTCAAACTCTGCTGAGCGCATAGACGTAAGGCTGTTCTGGGTTAAGGTGCAGCGGCGAGTTCAGCGCGGCAGTGACTAACGTTTAGCCGTCCCAAGTCATGAAGCCGCCGAAATCTCGTATCAGCTGGGGCGGCCAAGTGGTGCAGCGCCGCCCGCACGGCAAATGGCCTACTCCCCCAAACGCTGTTCTATACAGCAATGGCCCGCGCTGTCACTCGACTTTTCGAGTAGCAGGGGGCCATCTTGGTTGTTGGTAAGGGTCAGAGGCGGTGGGGCCGGCAAGAAAAAGCCTCTGGCTTAAGCTGGCGCGTTACGCCCCGCTCAAGCTCTGTTCAAATTGTTGATGACGCCCGAGTAGATCAGCACCAAAATAATGACGCCGATGATGATGCGGTAAACGGCAAACCCTTTGAAATCGTGGGTGCTGACAAAGCGCAGCAGCCAGCCGATCACGAAATACGCCACGATAAAGCTGACCACAAAACCGATGCCCACGTTGGTCAGGCCCGCCGCGCCGAGGTCGTCCTTGTGCTTGACGAAATCCAGCAAGGTCGCGCCGCCCAGCACTGGAATACCGAGGTAGAAGCTGAACTTGGTGGCGGTGGGGCGGTCTAAACCGGTCAGCATCCCGCCGAGAATGCTGCTGGCCGAGCGCGAAAAGCCCGGCCACAGCAGCGCCAAGCACTGCACCACGCCCACGGTGATGGCCTGCGGCAAGCTGATGCTCTCCAGCTTGTGGGTGGTGGCGGGGCGCGGGCGCATTTCGATGAAATACATCAGCACGCCGCCAACGATCAGCGCCCACGCCACGACGGTCGGGGTAAACAGCAGCGCCTTGATTTTGCTACCGAAGAGTGCGCCCAAAATCACGGCGGGAATGCAGGCCACCACGATCCCCAGCCACAAGCGCTGTACGCCCGCGTCTTTGTTGATGGTGCTGGCCTGCCGCACCAGGTCGCGCCAGTAATACACCACCACCGCCAAAATCGCTCCGCCCTGAATCACCACTTCAAAGGTGTCGAGCACATTTTTTTGCCAGGGCACGCGCAGGAGGTCGCCCGCCACGATCAGGTGGCCGGTGGAAGAAACGGGAAGGAATTCGGTGAGACCTTCGACGATGCCGAGAATGACGCTATAAAGCCAGTCCATATCGCCGGTCAGCTTAGTGCATTTAAGTAATGGGTAAGTAAAGCGTGAAGTTGGCTAAGCTAAGGGCGTGTCTCCCGCTGCCAAAACGCCCGCCAAAGCTTCTCGTCCGCGCCCGCCCACCGCCCTCAAACGCCGCGCCGAGGGTGTCCTCAGTGGCCTGCAGGCTGCCTACCCCGACGCCCGCACCGAACTTGAGTACCAAAGCCCGTTTGAACTCCTCATCGCCACCGTGCTCTCAGCGCAGGCCACCGACAAAAGCGTGAACGCCGCCACGCCCGCCCTCTTTGCCGCTTACCCCGACGCGCAGGCCATGAGCGCCGCATCCGTGGAAGCGGTGGAAGCCCTGATTAAAAGCATTGGCCTCTACCGCAACAAAGCCAAAAATCTGGTGGCCCTCTCTGGCCTCCTTTTGGAGCGGCACGGCGGAGAGGTACCCAACGATTTCGCGGCGGTGGTGGCTTTGCCAGGCGCGGGACGCAAAACTGCCAATGTGGTGCTGAGCAACGCCTACGGGATGGCGGCCATCGCGGTAGATACCCACGTGGGGCGGCTCGCGCGGCGACTGGGCCTGAGCGAACAGATGAACCCCGACAAAGTGGAGCTCGACCTTCAGGCACTCTTCCCGCAAGATTCGTGGATCTTTTTACATCACGCCCTGATTTTGCACGGGCGGCGCGTCTGCCTGGCCCGCAGACCCCTTTGCTCGTCCTGCACGCTGCTGAGCTTGTGTCCACGGCTGGGCGTGGAGAGCAGCGGCTGAGCACTGCGCCGCTGACCAAGCCCCCAAGCGGCTCACATGGGGTTAGACTGAAGGCGATGAGCGAAAGCGGACAACTGGAACAGCTTTACCGTGTGCAGGGCCTTGACCTCGAACTCGACCGCCTGCGCCTTGAGGAAGGCAGTATTTCAGACGACTTGCGGGCCGCACGCCTGGAGCAAGCCAAGATCAACAACCAACTCGAAGACACTGAAATCGAGCTGGAAAAAGTAGACCGTCAGGCCAGACAACTTGAGCTTGATCTGGCCAGCAGCCGCGAACAGGTGGCCCGCAACAGAGCCGAGCAAGACCGCAACGCCACCAACGCCAAATTGCAGTCACAGTTTGAAAGCGTCATTTTGCAGCTTTCGGAGCGGGTCTCGGACTACGAGGAAGCCTTAGAGCCTGTGCAGATTCAGCAAACCAGTTTGCGCGAAAAAGCCAGCGGCCTGCGCGGCGAACTCAGGGCCATGCGCCCCAACCTGAGCAGCTTGGAAGAAACCGACGACGCCCGCGTCGAAGACTTACGCGCTCAGGGCGAGGGCATGCGGGCCGAGCGGGCCGAGATCGTGGGCCGCACCGAGCCGCGCCTCGTCAAGGAATACGAGCTGATTCGCAAAGGTAAAAAAGGCATCGGCATCGTGTCGTACACGGCAGGCCGCTGCCAAGGCTGCAACGTGCAACTGCCGGTCAACATCCAGCAGCGGGCCGCTGGCGGCAAACTGCCTCCGGTGAAATGCCCCTCGTGTGGGCGGATTTTGTACAAGGGCTGAGGGGAGAATTGGGCTGACCCATTCGCCAGCACACTTTGATGGTGCTGGCTCTGTCCCGCTTGGGGTTGCCAGCACCGCCCCCCGCTTCGGCGGGTCTTTTTTGGTATGACTTTACGTCAGCCAGACGGCCAGCAACGCCAAGCCTGCCGGAAGCGCCTGCATTAAAGCAATGCGCGGGCTGACCGTAGCGGCTCCGTACAGCCCCGCCACGATGACGCAGATCAGGAAAAACGTCATCACGTCTTGACGTTGACCGATCAAACCCCAGATCAAACCCACAGCCAGAAAGCCGTTGTAGAGACCTTGATTGCCCGCCATCGTCACGGTCTGTTCGGCCAGCTCGGCACTGACTCCAAAGGTTCGCCGGGTGCGCTCGGTGCGCCACAAAAACATTTCCAGTACCAAGATGTAGAGGTGTTCCACAGCCACCAGTGCGACCAAAATCAGGGCAATGAGATGCATCTGCTGATCTTGACATATCCTGCCCAGTCAGCGGCCTAGCTCACGCTCAGTTACTTGGTATCGAACCAATCCGGCCCGCGCCCGACTTCCACATTCAGCGGCACGCTCAGCTTGGCGGCATTCATCATGGTGCTTCTGATCAGTTCGGCGATCTCGTCGGCCTTGTCAATCGGCGCTTCGACCAGCAATTCGTCATGAACTTGCAGCAGCATTCGCGCCCCCAAGTCCATCAGCAGCGGGTCGAGTTCGATCATGGCGATTTTGATGATGTCGGCGGCGGTGCCCTGAATCGGCATGTTGTAGGCCAGCCGCTCACCCGCCTCACGCACGTTGCGGTTGCCGCTCAGCAGTTCCGGCACGTAGCGACGCCGCCCGTACAGGGTTTCCACATAGCCCTTCTCGCGGCCATCGGCCAGGGTGCGGTCAATGTAGCCACGAATACCCGGATACGTTTCAAAATAGCGCTCGATAAAGCCGCTGGCATCGGCATACGGAATATTCATATCTCGGCTGAGGCGGTGAGCGCTCATGCCGTAGAGCACCCCGAAGTTCACCGTTTTGGCGGCGCGGCGCTGATCGGCACTGACATTGTTTTCGTCCACGCCCAGCACCTGCGAGGCGGTGCGGCGGTGAATGTCGGCCCCGGTGTTGAAGGCTTCTTGCATCAGCAAATCGCCGGACATGTGCGCCAGGAGGCGCAGCTCGATCTGCGAGTAATCGGCGCTGAGCAAGGTAAAGCCCTGATCGGCAATGAAGCCCTTGCGGATTTCGCGCCCCACCGCCGAGCGAATCGGGATGTTTTGGAGGTTGGGATTGAGGCTGCTGAGCCTGCCGGTGGCCGCGATGGTCTGGGCGAAGGTGGTGTGGAGCCGCTCGGTGCGCGGATTGACCAGGTTCGGCAGCGGGTCGAGGTAAGTGCCGCGCAGCTTGGAGAGTTCGCGGTATTCGAGGAGCGCCGGAATAATCGGGTGTTCGTCGATCAGCGGCTCAAGGGCAGCCACAGCGGTGGAGCGCTTGCCGGTCAGCTTGGTTTTGCGGCCCGTGCTGAGCTGAAGCTCGTCGTACAGCACCGCTTCGAGCTGGTCGCGGCTGCTGACCGAAAAGACCCGTCCCGCGTGCTGGTGAATCTCGGCCTCAAGGGTCTGAATGCGTGCGCCCATCGACTCGCTGAGCCCGCGCAGGTACGCGCTATCGAGCTTGACGCCGCGCACTTCCATCCGGGCCAGCACCCGTGCCAGCGGCTTTTCGATGTCGTGATACAGCTTGAGGCGGGCCTCGTCGAGCTGCGGCAACAGCAAGTCCCAGAGTTGGCTGCTCAGAGCCGCCCGGCTGGCCGCGTCGCTGGGCCACGGCGCATGCAGGTAGCGCTGGGCTACGGCAGGCATGGCGGTGTTGTTGGGGTCGAGCAGGTAAGCCAGCAGCAGCGGATCGTCGCCGGGTTCGACTTTAAGGCCGCGCACTTGCAGGTGGGTGGCCAGCGCCTTGGCCCCCGCCGCATTGACCTCGCGCTGGCCTACGAACTGCGATTCGTCCACATGGCCGAGCGGTTCGGGTTTGGGTTTGACTTTGGCTTTCGATTTGGTCTTCTTCCCGCTGGCCGCTTCCTCAAAAAGCGCTTCTTCGGGCGGCGAAGTGGCTTCAGGTGCTTCCTCTTCGACCGGCTCGAACTCCAGCGGCGCGGTGCGGGTGATTTCGCCGTCGGCGGTGGCGGCTCCCAGCAACTCCGCTGTCAGGTCATCTTCGCGTGAGAGCACGTAGCCCCACATCACGCCCGCCACCGGGGTGCGCCACTCGCCGTTCGGCACCTCGCGGGCCAGACTTTCGGGTTCGGGTTCTGGCTCGGCGGCGACTCCGCTGGGCCCGCGCAGCGCTCCGAGGTCTTTGCGGACACTGCCCAGATCGAGTTCGCTCAGCAGCGCGTCCAGGGCCGCCGGATCACCTGCGCCTACGTGAGTCGCCATTTCGATCTCAAGCGGCAAATCCGTGACCATACACGACAGATCGCGGCTTTTGTAGACGTTCTCTAGGCTCGATAAAATCTTTTCGCGGGTGCCTTTGGGCTCTAAGCTGCCGTCCTGGGCACGGGCGATCACCTCATCGAGGCTGCCGTGTTCTTGCAGCAGCTTGGCCGCTGTCTTGGGGCCGATGCCTTTTGCGCCGGGAATATTGTCGCTGGCGTCGCCGGTCAGCGAGCGGTAGTCCACCCACTGCTCGACGCTGACGCCGTATTTTTCCAGCACATCCTTGGGGCCAAACAACTTGAAATCACTGGTCAGCACTTTGACACGCTCGGTCAGCAACTGGTAGCTGTCGCGGTCAGAGGTGACGATCACCGCGTTCATGCCGTGGGCCTCGGCTTTTTTGGCCAATGTGCCGATTACGTCGTCGGCCTCGTAGCCGCCAACCTCCAAGCGCGGCAAGCCGATGGCGTCCACGATGGCCCGAATCCGGTTGATCTGGGCGGGCAAATCGGCAGGAATTTCGGCGCGGCCCGCTTTGTAATCTTCGTATTGCTCGTGGCGAAACGTCTTGACCGGCGGATCGAAGACCACGATGACCTGGTTGCTCTTTTGCCGCATCAAGCGGGTGATCTGGCGCATAAAGCCCAAAATGGCGTGGGTCGGCTCGCCGCTTTTACTGGTCAGCGGCGGCAATGCAAAGTAAGAGCGAAAGGCGAGGGCGTGCCCGTCGATCAGCACGGCGGTGTCGGGCGGGGGCGTCATGAAGTCATTCTAGCGCACCCAGGTAAGGTATTTGCGTACTTGCTGGGCTTATTTTGCTGCAAATACAGACAAAACGGGAAGCAAGCCGAGTTGAGGCCTGCTTCCCGTTTTTGAGTATTGGTTTACACCTTACGGCGCTTGCGGAGACGCTCCATCGCCGCGTCAAGACTCAGGCGCATCCGTTCGAGGGCCTGCGCGAGGTCGCCCACCTCATCGTTGGCCTCGGCCTTCACCGACTGGCTAAGGTCGCCGAGGCTGATGGCGTCTGCCGCTTTCACGAGGCGCTCAATCGGCTCGACGATGCGGCGTGCGGCGCGGGCAGCCAGAGCCGCGCCGATCAGCATAGCAGCTAAGCCCGCCAGCAGCAGCGCCAGCAAGGTGTTGCGGAGTTGAGCGTTGGCCGAGTCGATCGGCACGCCGACGGCGATGCGGTAAAGCAAGGTGTTGGTGCCGGTGATCTTGGCAGTGGCTGATTTGGTTTCACGGGTGCCGTCTGGGCGGGCATACACCCCGATGCGCTCGACTTGAAAGTTGCGGTTGACGATGCTTTGGTTCTCGGAACTGGCAATGGCCCGCTTGAGGGCGGCGGCGGGTTCGGAGTCCTGAGCGCCCACGCTGACGAGCTGCTGAAGCTGGTCGTTGTACAGCTGAGCGGGAGTTTGACTTTGCACAAACACGCCGCTGCTGGGATTGGACTTGACCCAGGTGCCGACCCGTTCGCCCAACACTGCGTCTAAGCCCGGCGCTTGGCTGCGAAAAAAGGTAGTGCCGTCGGGCAGTTCCACTTGTACGAAGCCCACCGATTCACGGTTGAGCAAGGTGCCGAGCTGCTGGTTGACGGTGTTTTGATCGGTGGTGTTGAGCACCGAACCCACGGCGGCGGCGATGGTCGCGGCGCTGTTGGAGATCAGTGAGCGCTGGGAAGCGTTGAGCACCAAGCCCAGCGTGGTCAGCGTCAGCAGGGTATAGACCGCCAGCGGCGTCACCGAAGCGATCGTCAAGCGGCGCGAGAGCGGCTGGCGGCGGCCCACCTGACGCTCCGGCTCCGGCGTCAAAATCAGTTCAGGCACGGTTTGGGCCGTTTTGGGGGCCGTCACCACGTCGGTCATGGTCAGCGATCCGGCAAAATCCGACCAACTGTCGGCGTCGCTGGACACGCCGCCCTGCGCTCCTGCGGCAGCCGCTGGGCGGCCCGGTCGTTGTAAACCTTCCGGTGCGAACAGGTCGTCGTCTGATGGAGCGGACGTTTTGGTCAGTTGGGGAGCGCTGGGGGTGGGCGGCAAGCTGCCGACATCCGGCAAAAACAAGCCATCATCTGTGCTGCCGCCCATCAGACCACTGGAGGTTGGGGCGGCCATAGGCACGCCACCTTGCCCGTCAGCCTTAAGCACGGGGGCTGAGAGTTCATTCCAAAAATCGTCGCCTGCGGGTGCAGGGGGAGAAACAGCCGGCGGGCTGACCGGGCTGCTCGGCGCACTGGCCATTATCACCGGCGCGGCTAAAGTGGCCACGCTTTGCTCACGCGCCACCACCTGTCCGAACTCTGTGGCGTGAAGATCGCCCCTGCGGTTTTCCAGCGGCATCACCACGGGAGCGCTGCGGGTTGGAGCAGTCGGCAGCGCCGCTTCATCGGTGTCGGACACTTGTTCGAGGCGCACTTTGGCCCCGACTTCCTGAAAAATACCCAGCAGCACGCTGGCCCGCTCTTTGCCGGTCGGCTTCATCAGGCGTCCGCCCCGGCGTGAAGCGAGCTTGCGGGCTTGGTCGGCAGAAAGGTGAAAACGCTCGGAAAGGAGCTGTTGGAGCTGCGGCAAGGCGTCTTCCGGCACAGCCTGCTCGATAACGACGGTGTACTTCATAAGGCTTCTCCTGAAACGGGTGAAACAGTGAAAAATAAAACGCGGGCAACTGAACGGTTGGCAAGCGAAACGCTGCGGCCCTGCGGCGCTGGCAGCTGCTGATGCAGGGTCAAATGCGGGAGAAAAGCCAAATCACCCGAAACGGACGGCTGGCAGCTCATACGATGCCCCGCGTCCGCAGTTGACTGCCAAACATCTGGCGCTGCGTATCTTCCAATTCTGCGCCGATGGCCCTGAGCAGCGCCGAAAGTCGCGCTGGTTCAGGCAATTCATCGAGGGCGTCTTCGATGATGATCTGGCCGATTGGCCCCACACAGGCCATCAGTGCGGCGCTGACCTGCTCGATCAGCTCCTCACTGAGCGCCTGCTCTTGGCGCTGGGCGCGGCCCGCGTACTGCTCGGCGAGAGCCAATGCTTCTTGCACTTTGCTGTCGCTGGGAAGGCCGCCCTGACCCGAGGTCAGCCCCAACGCCAAAGCGTCGAGAACGCGCCATAAGCTGTAAGGCAGTGGCGTTTGATCGGTCACGCCGCTGGGCCAATTCAAAGTCATATCAAGTCTCCAGCGCCGGACACGCTCCACATCGGCGAGGCCTGCAACTCGGCTACGGCCAGATTCCGCAGCCGCAGCCGCAGCCGCCGCAGGGTGGCGTCAAATACAGCCAAGAGAGCGTCACGCAGTTCAGTGGCGCTGAGATCCGGCACCGCCTGCACCGACAATTTTTCAAGCCAGACTTCGCGGGCAAACGGATCGAGGCAGGGGTGGTCGTCGGCGAGGTCGGCAGCCGAGCTGCGCCAAATCTCGGCGATATTCCCGGCCTGCGCCGAGGCCAGCAGCAAGACCTTCGACCAGAATTCCATCAACGCTTGGCCGCCAAGTGGCTGCGGAGCGCTGAGCTGCTGCACTTGGCCGCTGACCGGCAAGCTGCCCGCCACCGGCCTGCCCGATTGCCAAAAGCTGATGACCTCGCCGCCTTCACCGCCCAGAAGGGCTCCCGAAAAGTTGCTGCTCACCAATTGGCCTTGGGCCTGCGGCCAAGCCGCGCTGAGGGCTTCAGGCTGGGCGCTGCGGCATTGCCAAGCCAGACCTGCTACCGCCGGATCCACCAAAGTCACTTGCACGGTGGCGCGTGGGAAAGCCGACATCAACTCATTGACGCCGAGGTCTCGGGTGTCGTCAAAACCGCCGAGTGCCGCGCCAGCGTTCCACAGCAGCCGTCCGCGCCGACCCTGCTGCTCAGCTTCCAGCACTGCACTGAGCATGGGCCGGGCCTCAAGGTCACTGCGCACTTCACTCCAAGGGTAGTGGTCAGTTGACAGGCGGTAGAGGGCGGGACGACTGGGCAGGGGCAACCAAAAGCGGTCGCTTCGGATAGGAGTCAGTTCAGCCGTAATCATCTTGCCTTCATCAAACAAGTTGACATCTTACACGTCACTTACTTCTGTATAATCTTTGGCTTTTTTCGTTCACAAAGTCGAAAATTTCACACTTTAATTGTTGACTCTTGTAGCCGTCTGCCGAGCTCCGCCGGCCTGAGTCCTCACGCGCAGCCGCTATGCTGAGCACGACATGGCCCGATTTTTTTTGGTTGTTGCTTGCCTCCTCAGCGCTGGGCTCCTTGGCAGTTGCCGGTACAACTTTATTCCGGTGATTCCAGCGCCGCTGCCGGTGGTGCTGCCGCTGCGCATCACCAAAGCCACCCTCGAACGCCGGGGCGAGAATCTGGTGGTCAGAGCCAGGGTAGACGGCCCCGTCCAAGGCGATTATCTCAGCGTGGTGTGGTTTGCCGGAGACAAGGAACTGGGCCGCGATAGCCGCTATCTTGACGCGGCGGGCCACAGCGCTGAGTTTGCGCTCAAGGCACCAGCCCAAGCCGATTACAAAGCGCTGCTGCTCTACGGCGGTACGCTCCTGCGGCAACTGGATCTGCGCGAAGTGGACAGTTTGAAGTGATGAGAGGTCAAGCCAGCATAACGCTGTATGGCAATTGAACTTGACCAGTGCTGCCGCACCATTGATGTTTCCCGCCGCGATTGTCCCCACGCTGTTAAAGGCGTCCGTAATCACACTGGCAATCTGCGCTCCGCGTTCAATCACAAATTGCACGCTTTGAAATGCCCCGATAATGGCGTTCAAAAAACCGCCGGGGTTCAGGCCAAAAATGTAAATCAACACACAAAGCCCAATACCTGCTTCGCAGTCAACGCCCAAAAAAACTACTCTGTTTAGCGGGTGTTGCGGTTCTTTTGGGCGCAAACGCTACATCTGGCTCAACAGTTCAAAATAAACTCTGATGTCTCCCACGTAAATGTCAGAAGTCTCTTCATCCCCTCCCAGTGGGATAGCGGGTGAAAAGCAATAGCATTGGTCTTTTTCAATTCTTTTACCAGAATCCCACATTTCCTTATGTCTTTTATAGAACAATTCATCATCAGTCGAAGATGCTCTAGAAATTGTTAACAGGGTCGTCTCAAAATCAACAGTGATTTTACAAGCCTCAGCATCAGATGCTGAGAATCTATAACATGAACCAGTCTGATCTAAAACATATATTTCATCGAAGGAGTTGCGTGCAAAAGGAATATATTCTGGAAGGTCAAATATTTCCAAAACCCATTGAAATTCCTGCGGATTGACCAACCAAATAAAACCATCAGACCTTCTACCAAATCCAACCTCTTGCCAGAAATTGAATATTTCATGCGGGAAAATATTCGCAAACTCTACTGGACATTCCTCGGTGTCTCGCAAAGAACCGAATCTGTCTTTAAATACTTCTATTGCCTCTTGGCTCATAGACTTAATCTCACATTCATTTTCACCCTAGTTTGGTCAACAGTTGGATTTGTGCTTATAAAATTCGCAACACCACTATCGATACTTCCAATTCTTGACGGCCAACTTCCACCTATAGAGCCATTAATTTCCTTTTTACCTAAAGCTACAATTTCATTTGCCATACTTCCAGCAACTTGGTCAGGAGCATGAAGTGCCCTCTGGTTGGTTAACCATTGCCGTGCCAATGTTGATGCTTCTGATTCAGCTTGTAAAATAGGTTTTGAAGGCTCGGCTTTTCTAATTCTCTGAGTAAAAGTGGCGATTAGGAGGTCTAATCTAGCTTGACGCGCACGGCACTGTGCTGTCGCTCCACCACGCCCACCCGCAATGAACGCTGATCTAGCGGAGAGCCATTGAGCTATTGTTTTTCTGTTGATACCCATTTGCTGTTCAAATAATTGCAATCTATATTCTTGTACGTCTTTTGGATAGCTAGCAGCACTAAATAACACTGTTATCAAGGGCATCTGAGTCGGCTTATCTCTAGCTTCTTGAATATTTTTTCTAATAACACCAACATATCTTGCAATCTGATTACTGGATTCTGTTGCTTCACTAGTAATCATTAATCTGACATTTCGGTCTGAAGAATTGATAGATTTTCTCATGACTAATATTCCAACGGCAACGGCTTTCCCGGCGTCCGAGAAATGAGGTCTCAGATCATTGAAGACATTAAGCGCAACTGCTTCCTTTTTGAATCTTGAAAGTTGAGAAATGGCCTTATCTGGCGTTGAGGCAATATAAATTTCTGGAATAGAGTTTTTGACAACCGTCCAAACACTGTGACTTTCCTTTCCAGCTTGGAAGCCAACTCTCCCATATGTACCATCTACATTTTGTTTTTTATCGTCGGGATTCTTATCATCTTTAGTCGTCTTCCCATCCTTCCCGCCGCCCAACTTCGCCAGCAGTCCCTTGACTTTGCCCACCATCTTGTCAACCAGTCCGTCCAAGCGGCTGCGAACTTTGGTGATGATGCTCTTGATCTTACCGCCCAGATTGCCAATGCCCACCAATTTCGCCACGAAACTCAGCGCCAGCGGAATAGCGCCCGCTAGACTCCGCTCGACCAAGCCCGCCGCGCCGCTAATATTCCCCGCCGCAATTGCGCCCACACTGTTAAAAGCGTTCATAATCAGCGAGTTTTGCACTTCGCCTTTGATATCCAGTTGTCATACAACACGCCTTAAATGTAAGGCACAACACAAATCTATTGCCTGCTTCGCAGTCAGCCCCAAAAGAACCACTCTGATTGGCGGGTGTCGTGGTTCTTTTAGGCGCAAACGCTAGCTTGCCAAGTTTACGAACTCCTTAATAGAGTTTGGGCTTAATTCTTCAAAATCTTCTTCCAAACCCAATTTCACTGAACACTTCGCATCATTAAATTTGCCTAATAATTCCTTTATGTCTGCCACATTCGCCAATTCTGGTAGTTTATTTATCAACCTGACTAAACTAGATAAATCGTTTGAGGAGAATGACAACCTTAGAACAAAATCTGCGAATAAGCTTTCAGATAGAATTTCAGCATATTGCTGAATCAAGCTTAGCGTGGTTATATTGCTGCCAATTTTCTCCACTTGGGCGTCTGTGTAATAGTTCTCATCGTTTCTTTATGCAATTCTATGATACTCCAACCCATTTTCTCAAGGATAAAAATAAATCCATTCCTCATCTCCAGCTTTTCAGACAATATTGAAGATGTATTCATATTTTTTTTCTCCCATTGCACTATCTATAACGAAATCGGCTGTCTCGGATTCATCTTTAAAAGGTTTCCAAATATTTTCACCTGTTAGTTGATTCAAATTGAATAATAGTACAAACAATGTTATTTCTATTCGTAGTTTTCGGCGCTTTCCAGAATATTAAATAAAGTATCAGAGCTTATTCTATGCTGTCTCACATATTGCAAATTTGTATCTTCTTCCATATCTTCGACTTCGAAGAATCCGATCTTATCTCCAAATTTTTGGTTCATTAGTTTTATTTTTTCTGCTATCTCTTTATAGTCATCCATAAAAAGGATATATTCAGCCATAGGATTATCATCAGAGATAGACTTTTTAATCGTAGATATTGACTTTCCCGTGAATTTCTGGATATATAAATAGTCATCAGCCGTTAAATCTCTTTCTGCGAAAATAAGTATTTTAGACATAATGGCTCCTAAAAATCATCGGGGTAAGCAGGGTTGTTGGGTTGGCCAAAAGTATCATTTTGAAAATTGCCGCCATGCCATTTATTGAAGTGCTCGTCCCAAGTTGCTGGATGAATATTTTCGCTAACATCCGCAATATGTGGATGATCTATGGCGTTATAGCGATGGTGCCCTTCAATAGGTTTACCTTCGTGTTTTGGAGTCTTACCACTCAAAATATCAGACTTCTGTTCTTCAGTCCAATTTCTGGAAGGCGCACCTTTACGTAAAGCAATGCGTTCAGAAGCCCAAAATCGATCTACTCCTCTTTTTCTCCTATTGCTAAAACGCCTATCCCATTCAAGATGCTGCCACTCCTCTTTAGTGAGTGTTTTATTGTTCAATTTTTCTTTCAATATCTTTTTCTTTGCTGGTGATAATTGAGAATATGGAGTTCCGTACGCATTTATATCTGCCGAACCTTACTTAATCTCTTCTCTCTGATTATCGCTCAATTTTCTTGATGGCCCTATATTCTCTGGATTTATTTTACCAAAAATATGATATTCTCCATCAGACTCTTTGACGAGATTCAAAATATTGAGTTTATATTTAATTTTTATGCCAACCAAACTGCTTTTCACAGATTTTGGAGATGCGTTAGGTCTTTTCATCAACAAATCGGCTTCAGCAATAGCAGAATCTACATCCTTACTTTTCTGGCTCAAACTTCTGACATCGTTTTCTGAATTATTTGCTTCGGCTTTGCCATCCTTCCCAACACCCAACTTCGCCAGCAGTCCCTTGACTTTGCCCACCATCTTGTCCACCAAACCGTCCAAGCGGCCACGCACTTTGGTGATGATGTTCTTGATCTTCCCGCCCAGATTCCCGATCCCCACCAATTTCGCCACGAAACTCAACGCCAGCGGAATAGCGCCCGCCAAACTCCGCTCGACCAATCCCGCCGCGCCGCTGATATTCCCTGCCGCGATGGCCCCCACGCTGTTAAAGGCGTCCATAATCACACTGGCAATCTGCGCTCCGCGTTCAATTACGAATTGCACGCTTTGAAAGGCTCCGATAATGGCGTTCAAGAACGTGTCGCACAGTCGTCACGAACGTTGTAACACAATCCATTCAATTGTAAATTAAAACGCGAAAGCATCCCCCTTCGGGTGGCCCTTGCTCAACGACTCTCTGGCAGCGGGGTCGCCGTTGAGCAGCGGGCAAAACGAGGTAGAGATCAATTGACAGCAGTGACGTTTATTGATGAAGAACTGCTTGACCCGCCTCTAACATGGACTGAGCCAATTCAATAACCTCTGATGAAGCGTCTTGGGTGAAGACTTCAAGTACTGAATTAAAGTGTTGTGGCTCAGAGATATAACCAATCGAAATAATGGCCGCTTGTTTTTGAGCGCTGGTGGCCTTGGAATACCTAGCAAGCTTAAGGAGGAAAGCATGAATCTCAGTGCGAAGTGCAGGATCGTAACCTTTCCCCAAAGCATGTAGCTGTTCCTCTGAGAGCGAAGAGAGATCATCAGATTTTTTGATAATTTCGGAGAGGTGGTAAACCGGAAGTTCGGCCATTATTTCGTCATAAATGGCTTGCGCGGCTGCAGCGGTCTCATTGTCAGCATCAGCAAGTAAACGAATTAATACAAATGGCTCGGGCGTTATCTGATCGAGAATGAAATCAATCAATATTTCTCTGTTTGCCGGCTTATACACAATTTCCTTTCTAACAGCAGCTATCTCCTCACATGTGAAGGCTCCAGCAATCGACCAATAATCTTTCCAAGCAAAAGCAAAGAAATCGTCCACACTTATACCCTCGAATGATACCCTCTTGTAAATAACGCTGTATTCTTCAAAGGCCATAAAACTTCCTCATTTCGCGTTCGACAAGCCGCTGAACCTGACTAAGCGTGGAGACGACGAAGCCTTGCTTCGTTGAGATGGTTTTCACGTACTCTTGAGTCACTTGAGCCTCTAAAGCAGCAATTTTTGCAGCGACTGAACCGGGATCAGGAAGCTGAAGTTTCTTATCTTGGCGTTCAAGTTCACGTTTTGCTGCTTCTGCTCCTTTAGGATGCATTGGCAAGCTCTCCAAGGCTTGTTGCCACGTTTTTTCACCACTTGCAACTTGGCTAATAAGCATAGGAGCATTGACAATATTTTCACCACTTCTCTTCGACTCACTAGAAAAGAGCATTTGTTTTAGACTTTTGAGAGTTGTAACCTCTGTCGACTTTAAGCCAATAGGGGCTTCACCACGGATCATATTCAATATAAAACCAGCTATCACTCTATCAGAAAACCCCGTCCTAGATACAATACCTTGAATCCGGGTAACAAGGGCATTTTTGCCATTCAGATAGTCCCCACCGCCTTTCACGTGTTCATTATTAGGATTGAATTGTGGCTGAGCGGCAGAAACGATCTCCGGGTTGTCAGAATGGACGTAATAGTTATTTTTGCCACGTCCCGGTTTGCCTTGTGCATTGAGCGGTGGCATTCTACCCGGCACTGGATATTGCTCTGTTGATTTGCCGAACGAACGCCAGTAACTGATTTGAGACAGCAGTGCTAAACCACTTTTCAGTTGAACCGGTGACTGTTTGGAACCCAGATAATCCCCTTTCTTCCGCAGCAAAAAGTCTTGGCGACGCATGGCTTGAGCTTGCTGCTGAACTTTGGGTTCTGCCAATAGATTTTGTGCCACCAACTTCGTAAGTCTCCGTAACGTTGACGCATCATTGGCATCAAAGAGATACGCTGAACCGACTTTGGCCTGTGGATTGACTTTGGCGAACAGAGCTGCTTGACCGGCAGAATGATCAAACGCCAAATCCGAGAGGTCAAATTCTTTTTTCCATTGTGCCAAATTCTGTTTGACCTCTACTCGGGTGGGTGAACGCTTCACCAACGCTTGAAAGCGTCCCTGTAAGGCTTTAGCAGCCACATTGAGCTTTTGGGTCTTCTCTTGATCAGAGAGTGTTTGATTACGCTTGGTCACATCTTGGGGTGACGTTTTTGTTGATTTCGCGTCTGTTTTCCCCTTTCCGCCACCCAACTTCGCCAGCAATCCCTTGACTTTACCAACCATCTTGTCGACCAGTCCGTCCAAGCGGCTGCGAACTTTGGTGATGATGTTCTTGATCTTCCCACCCAGATTGCCAATGCCCACCAATTTCGCCACGAAGCTCAAGGCCAGCGGGATAGCGCCCGACAAGCTTCGTTCCACCAGTCCCGCTGCGCCACTGATATTCCCTGCCGCGATTGCGCCCACACTGTTAAAAGCGTCCATAATCACGCTGGCAATCTGCGCTCCGCGTTCAATCACAAATTGCACGCTTTGAAATGCCCCGATGATGGCGTTCAAAAACCCGCCGCCCGGCACCAGCATCGTCACCACTTTGCGGATTCCGGCCAGAATCAGCGAGTTCTGCACTTCGCTCTTGATCCCTGCCAAGACCTCGCTGCCCACACTGCCCTGCGAGGCTTTCATGCTGGGGTCTTTTTGCAAACCGCCCTTCAAGGTTTGCAACATCTGCACGCTGCCTTCGCCGAGCTTGACTTTCTGTTCGCCCACCGCTTTGACCAGGCGGCCACGGAAATTTTGGTAAGTCAGGCCCGCGATAGTCAGGGCCGTCATGAAGATGCCCGGCAAATCGAATTTGGGCGGCAAGGTCACGCCGGTGGCTCCAGTCAGCCAACCGGCCACACCGTTTTGGAAATGCTGCGGCGCGTGTTGACCAAAGTTCCCGAAGCCCTGCTTGAGAGCGCTCAGGAGGTTGCCCGCAAACTTGCCGGGGTTTTTCAGGACTTGCACCACCACGTCACCGCTGCGCCGCAGGCCCGCCATGATCTTGGCTCCGACAGGACCAAGTCCAGCGCTGATGGCCGTCAGCACAATGTCGGCGATGCGCGTGCCGCAGCCGGAGATGATGCTTTTGAGGGTACTGACCCGGCTCATCACCGCCGATTTGGCTTTGCCCAGATCAGCAGACTTGATGGCGCCGCCGATGTCGCCCAGCAGCGAACCGATCTGCAACTTGCCGAGTTCACCTTGAAACCAGGCCCACGCTTTGCCGATGGCTCCACTTTCCTTGACGGCCCGAATCATGTCTTTGAGCGGCCCCGGCACGAATCCCGCCAGCGCGTCCAGAATGGCGTTGGGATTCTGGGCCATGGCCTGACCCGTCACCAAATCCTTGCCAAAAGTCATGCACAGTTCGCGGTAGCCGGGGATAATCGTCAGCCCTTTGGCCAGCAGTTCCTTACCTTTGGCCGCGAGCGCTGCCGCGCCGTCTTCGACCGCATTGACGACCTTGCCACCAGTGGCGTCCCAGGCACCCTTGGCTTTGTCGGTCAGCCAATTGCGCTGCAAAGTGAGATCACCCTGGCGCTGCAAGCTGGTAAACGGATTGTGGAGCGCCGCTTGAACCGTACCCGCTTGTACCCGCTGCACAGCCGCCGCCTGGCTGTAGACACCCGGCGCGTGCGGACTTGGCATCAGGGCTTTATGCTGCGGCAGCGCCTTGTTCTGAGGTAAGGCTTTGTGTTCCAGCCCAGCCGCGAACTGACTGCCAAATTGGCGGGCCTCGCTCTCCAATCCCGCGTCGGGGTCAATGCCTTTGCCGACTTGCCCACTAACCTGCTGCTTGACGTGCGTAACTTCGTGGGCGATGAGTTCCAGGCCGCTCTGAGTATTGGGACTGAATTTCCCACTTTGAAAGTAGATGTCGCGGCCCGTGGTAAAAGCGGTGGCCTGCACACTCTTTGCTAACGTATCCGCTTCGCTGTCGTCGTGAATCCGCACACCGGAAAAGTCGTGGTTGAGGCCAGCTTCGAGCTGCCGCTGCACCGTTTCCGGCAAGGGCGTTCCGCCGCCTCTGCGGGCCTGGATCCGCTGCATCACCGGTTGCTCGGCTTGGGCACCAAGGTCGGCGAGTTGGCGCTGCAAAGCGTGGAGCTGCAAGGCACTTTGATCTTGCTCGTCCTGAGTGGCGAGGCGCTGCAAGGCTTCATCCACCGCCCGCTGCACCGTGGGCCGCTCCGAGACGGGAAGCTGACTCATCACCATGCGGGAAATGCCGCTGGTCTGCGTTTGGCGCTGCAACGTCGCCAGTTGCAGGCCGTACTCGGCGTAACGCTGCACAGCGGGGCCACGGTCATTTTTAAAGCCCACCGCCAATTGTTGCCCGACGGTTCTTAGTGTCCCAACATGCTGATCCCGTTCGGACAAGCTCATCCAGCGGGTTTGGGCCGGCTTAGCTGGGTCGGCCATCCGCTGCACTTCGAGTTGCGCGGCCTGCACCCACTGCGCCGGAGTGCTGGGCTTTTGCGTCAGGGGCTGCGGGCCAGCTCGCTGCTCGGCCCGGCGCTGCACAGCGGCACTGAAAGCCGCATCCTGAGCGTCCGGTGCTGGCGCTCCCCCCAGCGCAGCGAGTTGCCCTGTCAGGGCTCGGCGCTGCACGCTGAGCTGCTCATCGGCCTGTCGCTGCACACTCAGGGCGCTGAAAACAGTCTGGCTGTGCTGGCGCTGCACACGGACGGGCCGCAGGGTCTGCTCGGCCAACTGACGGCCCCACTGTGCTTGCCGCTGTAAAGCCGGCGAAAAAACCGCTGGCGGCAGCGCAGGCAACGGCGTAGACCTTTGAAGTGAGGCGCTGGACAGCGGTTTTCTCTGAGCTTCAAACATGCCATTCCTCCGGGGAAAGCGGCTCTGTGCGTAAACTCAGTGCCAGCGGCGAAGTCAGCGACTCGGCAGCGCCCGCACTGAGCGAAGTTCTGCTCAGTCTACAAGAAAACCCTGCGCCAAGGCCCGCTTTTAAATGCGGCGCGAGTCCCGAGTACTTAAGTAAACAGCGGTAAATGCCCCAGCGCCGTGACTTCTTCTCGTTCTTGGCCTTCGGTAAACACCGCCACCACCGCCGCCACTTCGCCGCCGACTTCCTCAATGATCTGACGCAGGCTGGTTAGAGTGCCGCCGCTGGACACCACATCATCCACGATGGCGACTTTTTGACCTTTGATTTTAGCGACATCGAAGCCGTCGAGGACGAGCAGTTGCGGCTTGCCGGTGGTAATGCTGATCACGTCGCGGGCGACCGGCTCGACCATATAAGGCTTGACGGTTTTGCGGATCACCACGTAAGGCAAGCCCGATTCGCGGCTGATAACGTGCGCCAAGCTCAGCGCCTTGACCTCCGGCGTAACCAGCACGTCAATGTTGGCCGGGAGCAGGGCCGCGAGCGCCTTGCCTGCCGCCTCAGTGACTTCGGTATCGCCCAGCATGTTAAAGAGCGCCACGCTGACGCCGGGAGCCACCTCCACGATGGGAAGGTCACGCTTGACGCCGCCGACATCAACCGAATAGATGGGGTGCTGCTCCGCTTGCTGCGTTGAGTTGTTCACGTTTGGAGATTGTAGCAGGCCAGTTGCCGCTTAAGTTTGAAACAGGTTTTCATTCACGGCGCTCAGTCCACCACTTCAAAGCCCAACTTGGCGGCCTGCTCTACGAAAAAATTGATGTTCTCGCTCAGCGTCTGCGGCCCTAGGCTCTTGCGGTGATGCTCGCCCGTGGCGGTGAGAATCAACGTCTCGGCGAGGCAGGCCGGCACTGCGCCTTCGCCGAAATGCAAATCCACGCTGCTGGTCATCCCGCCGGGGGGCCGCACCACGCCGCCGGGAATAACCCGCACGCCCGGCAAAGCTGCCACCGAGTCGTCCACGTCGGCGGGGCGGCCCTCGTCAAAAATCCAGGTGCCGGGCTTGACGTGCTGCGCGAAGATCACTGGATTGGGATCGCTAGTGGCGGTGAAGATCAGATCAGCTTCCAGCAGGGCGCTGTACTCGGTGGTAATCACGATTTCGGTGCTCTTGTTGGCCCGCCTGAGGGTGACGGCGCTGCGCTCCAAGCGCCCGAGGTCGCGGCCCACCATAATGACTTTGCGAACTTGCGGTGCAATGGTGCGGGCGATGCCGAACGCCACCACGCCGTTTGCGCCCACCACCGCCGCCACCGCCTGCGAGAGGTCGCGGCCCTCACTCGCGAAGTGCGTCAAGATGCCGGGAATCGCCGCTTTGATGGTGCCGGAGGTGTAGGCCCCGCCGTTGGTCACAGTGATCTCCGGCACCGCCGCCTGCACGTCAAGACCTTTGTTGCCGACCACGCTCCAGAATGCGCCGAGGCCAAACACCTCCGCGCCGAGTTCGCGGGCCAATTTCGCGCCCTCGATGGCCCGCCGGGTGGCCAGCTCAGGATCGTCGCGGAACACGTCGGGCAAGAGAGGGCTGCTGAGCAAGTACGCCCGAATCCGCTTACCGTCGGTGGTTTTGATGCCGTGCAATTCTCCCACTTTCATAGGGCGCAGGCTGTTGGCCACGCTCCGCACGCTGGCTTCACTCAGCACGCCGCGCTCCATCAGCGGGCGCATCCAAGCAAAGCGGCGGGTTTGCCAGAAATCTTCGAGGGTCAGCGGGTGAATCATAAAAGCGGCCACCACTTCGTCGTCGCGTTTGCCCGCCATCGGCACGTCGTCGCCGAGATGCGGCTCAGTGCCGTCGAGAACGCGGCCTAGATTTTCCTTGAAGCGCCACGCCGAGGCGAGCAGCAACGCCGCCGCGCCGAGCTTGGCCGGAACGTCCAGCGGTGAGAAGGCCACCAAAGCAGCGAACACCACCAAGCCCAAAATCGTCGCCAAGCTGACGTAGCCGCTCAGACCCAGCACGGCGGCGTAAACAACCAGCGGTGTGACGGTCAGCCACAAGCTGAGGTGGCCCGCTACGCTGAGCGCAGCAAACACGCCCAGCAGCACCAAGTTGCCCCGTCCACGCGGCGGCGTCGGGCCGTAGAGCACCTTCAGCGGGTTGAGATGGCCCAAATACGCCGCGAGGCCCGCCAGCACACACAGTTCCGGCTGCCCCAGCGCCGAGGCGGCCAGCACCGCCACGAAGCCCTTGAGGGCGTCCAGCGCCGCGCTGCCGATGGCCGGGCCGAGGCCGACGCGCCGCACCACATTCTCCACACCCAAGTTGTAGGCACTGTACAAGCGGCTGTCATGGCCCCTGCGGCCCAGCAGCCAGTGGCCCAGCGGCAAGCTGCCGATCAAAAAAGCCAGTGCCAGCAGCAGGAACGATAAAAACATCATGCGGGCATTCTAGGGGAGGAGGCGAGCCGCAGCGCTTGATGACGCTCACCTCATTTGGCCTGAGCAGCAGCGTGGCAAGATGCGGCCATGCTTAACTCTCACGCCCCTTCCCTTGCTCAGCAGCTGAATGAACAACTCCGGGAAGCCGCCGTGCAGCGCGGAATCTTGCCCACAGACGCGCCCACCCCGACGCCCGAAGTCGCCTTCGCTTTGGTGCGCGACATGCCTTATGCCCGCGCCAGCACCCACGAACCTGCGGGCATCATCGGGGAGTGGCGCGGCACCTGCAGCACCAAGCACGAGTTGCTGGCGGCGCTGCTGGCCGAACACGGTTTAGAGAGCGCCATCATCGCCTGCACCCAGGAAATCAAACTGCCGGACGACGCCGATCCCGACCTGCGTGCTCTATCGGGCGGCCAGAGCGTGGTGGACATTCACAATTATTTGGTGGTGAATACCCCGCAGGGCCAGATGAAGGTGGACGCCACCTGGCCGCTGCGGGCCGCTGAAGTGGGCTTGCCGGTCAATGCCGCTTGGCAGTGGGGCGAGGACATGACGTTGGCCTGCATCCCGCTGGAAAGCTGGACCGTGCCGGACAGCGAAACGGTGAGCGGCTTCAAAGACCGTTTGCTGGCCGAGCGCTACAGCCCCGAAGAGTTGGAGCGCCGCGACCACTTTATTCGCAAAGTCGGAGAGCTGTTTTTGCGCTGAGCGGCGAGTGCAAAAGGCAGCCCGCTTTACATGCCCAGATGCCGATCCAGCCAAGCCAAATACTCTTCCAAACGCACAGCCCTTCGGTCTGGGCGGCCGGAACGGCTCAGTTCGTGGTTTTCTTCGGGAAAGCGCACGAAGCGGGTTTCGACGCCCTGAAGCCGCAGAGCCGTGAACCACTGCTCGGCCTGCTCAATGGGGCAGCGGTGATCGAGAACACTGTGAATGATCAGGGTGGGGGTTTTGACCTCCTCCACGTATTTCAGCGGACTCATGGCCCACAGCTTGTCGGTATCGGCGCTGCGGTGAAAATTGCCGCCCAGCTCGTCGTCCCAGAAGCGCATGCCGATGTCGGAGGTGCCGCCGAACGAAATCAAATTGCAAATGCAGCGGTCGGTGACGGCGGCCTGAAAACGCGGGGTGTGCGAGGTCAGCCAGTTGGTCATGAAGCCGCCGTAGCTGCCGCCCATCACGGCGGTGCGGCTGCTGTCGAGCGGCAACTCGGCGAGGCAGCGATCAAAGAAGTTCAGCACGTCCTCGGCGTCTATGCTGCCCCAGCGCCCGAAAATGTCGGAAGTCCACGCCTGACCGTAGCCCACCGAGCCGCGCGGGTTGCTGTAGCACACGGCGTATCCACGGGCAGCCATCAATTGAAACTCGTGCATGAAGCCGTGACCGTAAGCGGTGTGCGGCCCGCCGTGAATGTTGAGCAGCGCCGGGGCGCTCTGCGTTCCAGCAGGCATCAGCACCCAGCCTTCACCCTCACCCAATTCGTTTGTGAAGGCAATGCGCTTCGGGATGCTGAGGGCAAAGTCCGGCGCGGGGCAGTGGCTGACCTGCACACCGTTGAGCATCACCTGAGTCACTTCGGTGGCACTTTCCGAAATCCAGACTGCGCCGCCCGCGTTGGCCGTAAAACCGACCACCACCCGCTCAGGGTCAAAGGTGTGCGGCTGAGGAGCCGAGTCACTCAGTGACACTTCGAACAGCCCGGACGCGCCGCCCTGAGTCGCCAAAAACAGCAGCCGCTCGCCGCTCAACCAGCGCGGCTTGTCAGGAAAAGCCCCCACATGCAAATCGCCCGCCACGATATTGCCCGCTGGAAAGTCGTGGTGATCCAGGCGCTGGGCGCTATAAGGCTCTGACCCGCTCTCCCCTGCCGGCTCAAACACATACACATGCGAGTCGCTGTCGTTGCGCTCGGTGTGCAGGCGGGCGTGGGCCGCGAAGCGCAGGCCGTCGGGGTGGGGCGACAGGTTCGAGATCAGCGAGGCCCAGTCGGTCAGGCGGCGCGGCTGTCCCTCCAGCGGCAGGTCGTAGGCTTCTTGCTGCCACATCGCGCCCGACACCTCGTCCTCGCTGCTGACAAACAGCACGCCCCGCGAGTCGGGCCACCAAGCGAACTCGCTGATGGCCTGCTGAGGCGCGAGCCAGCGCGTGATATTGCCGCTCTCTACGTCAAGTTGCCACAGCGCCGCCGCAACGTCCGGCAAAAAGTCGGATCCATTGGCGCGGTACTTGAGCCGGGTAATCACGCGGGCCTCGCCGCGCTCGTCACGCTTGTCAGCTTCACCTTCTGGGGCCAAAAAGGCCAGCTTGCGCCCGTCTGGACTCCACTGGGCCGCCGAAACGCCCTGCGGAAACTGGGCCTTGCCGGTCAGCGCCCGCGCCTCGCCGCCGCCGAGCGGCAATAAATAGAGCTGATTTTTGCCGTCCCGGTCAGACAAAAAGGCCAAACTCTGACCTTCTGGCGACCAACGCGGGGCCGTATCGCGCCCTTTGCCAGTGGTCAGGGTGCGGCTGCTCTCCGCGCTCGCCAGCACGATCTGGCTAAAGTAACGGGGTTTGGGATCATCCAATTTGGCTGGGGCACCGCTCGCCTGTTCTAATTGATTTTCGTCTTCCACCCGGCTCAGCACGTAAGCGGCCATCTGGCCGTCCGGCGAAAGCTGCGGGTCAGAGGGAAACTGCAAGCCGAACAAACTCTGCGGAGTTGGAAGCGTCATAGGGTCTAGGGTATACCGCCGCTGCGTTCTGGCCACGTCCAGCAAACAGAAATGAAGTGAAGCTCAAGAGTTGAGCAACCCGCTCACGGTGCGGTGTCCCCCGAACCGTGACTTTGCCCTGACTCAGCCGCGCCAAAATCTGTTAGTATTCACGGTTGGGTGCCCGCCCCGGCGAGTAAGTGGCCGGAGCGCGGGCGTTTTTGTGGCCTTCTTCCTTACACCGGCTTTTCTGAGACCGGCGAGCGAAGGAGGGCCGCCGTTAAGGAGAAGGAACATGGAATACCGCAATATCGCGATTATCGCGCACGTCGATCACGGCAAGACCACCCTTGTGGACGGCCTGCTCAAGCAAACACTCAAGCTCAAGCACGGCGAAGAAATTGCCGAGCGGGCGATGGACAGCAACGACCTTGAAAAAGAGCGCGGCATCACCATTCTGGCCAAGAACACCGCCGTCGAGTACAAAGGCGTCAAGATCAACATCGTGGACACCCCCGGCCACGCCGATTTCGGCGGTGAGGTCGAGCGCGTCCTCGGCATGGTCGACGGCGCACTGGTGCTGGTCGACGCCGCCGAAGGCCCGATGCCCCAGACCCGCTTCGTGCTCCGCAAGGCCATTGAGCTGGGCCTGAAGATCGTGGTGGTCATCAACAAGATCGACCGCCAGGACGCCCGCATCGAAGAAGTCGTCAACCTGACGTTTGACTTGATGGCCGAACTCGGCGCGAGCGACGATCAGCTCGACTTCCCGATTTTGTACGCCGTGGCCCGTGACGGCAAAGCCTATAAAGACCTCGACGCTCCCCAGGAAGACATGCACGAGCTGTTCGAGATGGTGCTGGAGTACATTCCACCACCACCCGTCGAGCTCAACGAGCCGTTTCAGATGCTGGTCACCAACCTCGATTACTCCGAGTACCTGGGCCGCATCGTGCTGGGCCGGGTACAGCGCGGACAGGTCAGGAAGGGTGAGTACGTGCAGTTGATGCACAAAGACGGCACCATGACCAAGTGCAAAATCATCCAGCCGTTTACCCACTTCGGCCTCAACCGCATCGAGGCTGATGTGGTGGGCGCAGGCGACATCGTGGCGCTCTCCGGCCTGGAGGACGCCCAGATCGGTGAAACGGTGGCCGATCTGGCCGATCCCGTGGCCCTGCCGATCATCACCGTGGACGAACCCACCGTCAGCATGACCTTCCAGCCCAACAACGGCCCGTTTGCTGGGCGCGAGGGCAAGTACGTCACCTCTCGCCACCTGAATGACCGCCTGAAAAAGGAAGTCATGACCAACGTGTCGCTCAAGGTCGAGGAACTGCGCCCCGACGAGTTCGTGGTCAGCGGACGCGGCGAGCTGCACCTCTCGATTTTGCTGGAAACCATGCGCCGCGAGGGCTATGAGCTTCAGGTCGGTGCGCCGCAGGTGATTACCCGGATGGTCGACGGTGAGAAGTCCGAGCCGATTGAGCATCTGGTCGTGGACGTGCCTGAGCATCACTCCAGCACCGTCATCGGCGCGATCACCAGCCGCAAGGGTCAGCTGGTCAATATGGAGCCGCAAGGAACGCGCACCCGCGTGGAATTCAAGATTCCCAGCCGCGCTCTGTTCGGCTTCCGTACCCAATTCCTGAGCATGACGCAGGGCGAGGGCATCATGAGCCACATCTTCGATGGCTACGCGCCGTGGGCCGGTGAACTCAAGACCCGCCAGAACGGTTCACTGGTGGCCATGGAAGCGGGCAACGCCTTTGCCTACTCGATCTGGAAACTGCAAGACCGTGGCAACTTCTTTATCGTGCCGGCCACCGAGGTCTATATCGGCATGATCGTCGGTGAAAACGCCCGTGAGAAAGACATGGACGTCAACGTCACCAAGAACAAGAAGCTGACCAACGTGCGCTCCAGCGGCGCGGACGACGCGCTCAGCCTGACGCCCATCAAGAAGCTGACGCTCGAAGACGCCCTCGAGTACATCGGCGACGACGAACTGGTGGAAATCACGCCCAAGAGCATCCGACTGCGCAAGAAGATTCTCGAACCCAATATGCGGAAGTAAACGAAACAATCAGAAGTGCCCCCAGCCGAATATGGCTGGGGGCACTTCTTGTTAGACCAACCGTCTTTCATTCATCAAGAACCGTGCCACCGATCAGTTCAACTTCCAAAAAAACCGCTTTACGTGCGGTGTCATCGAAACAGGTCAGGTGCGATCTCTCTACCGCTCACCCCGTTTTAAGTGCTCATTTCTTGCACGTCAGATCCACTCGGAAGCTGGGGTCAGGCACAGTAAAGCCGACATTCTTCAAATCCGAGTCTATCTTTTTCAGGTTTTCCAACAAGAACTTTTGCGGCGGTTTGGCCAGCACGTCGGCGTCCGCCATTTTGGCTTCCGGGTACATGCGGAAGGTATAGAGAAAGCCTGCACCTTGAGGCAACTTGGCGTAGGTTTTATCTTGCCAGCCCTCGCGTGTATCTTTGGCCCAGCTGTCGCCATCCGAGAAGGCCAGATTCATGGCTCCGTTATAAACAATGCCAGTATCAGCCAGCCTAATCGTCTGAGCAGTACCGTTTCTGATCTCCACCGCAATACCCCAGCCGCTTCCATAGTTGTACCCAGCCTCGTCCTTAATAGGCATGACTTTGGTGACGCGCATCCGCCACACACCATTGAAGAGCCATTCATTGATGCAGCCCGACACACTGGCTTTCTGGTTGACGCCCCCCGAACCGTTGTTGGCGGCTGGCGTGCTGGTGCTGGGCGCAGTGGCCACCGCTTTGCCACCCGTCAAACTGGTGACGCCGCTGCCACTGCTGACCTGAACGCCGAGGCTGGGCAGAGCGCTCAGCGGCACGTAAACCTTGCCGCCTACCACCACAGTCTTTTCGTTCGACACCTTGCCGTTGAGAATCAGCGTCTGGGCCGAGGCCGCCGGCAAGGTGAGCAAAGCACTCAGGAGCAGGCGGCGGACAACACGACTCCGACTGGGCAGCGCAAGATTCGTCATGTTGGTGAGTGTAGAACTTTGGATGTCAAAAGTTTGTTAAATATTTTTTATCCGCTGCCAGAACTGCCCCTTACTCTGCCAACTGCCCGCCGAGCGGTAATGACTTGGCAGCTTCTTGAGACGGGGCCACTCAGCGTAGACGCATGGTCAACAAACTCTCCTTGGAATGGCTATAAATGAGCACTCCAGAATCCATGACACCTGCCCAACTTCCCGCTTGCTACAGTCCGAGCATGATTGTTCGCCTGATCACGACGAATTTGGCGCTGGCCCTGATCTCTTCAGCCTTGGCAGGCGGTGCGGGTGCGCCTCCCGGTAAGCCCACCTTCCGGGAAGTGCCGTGCAGCGCGGCGTTGCCTGCCGACCGCTGCGGGTATGTCAAGGTGCCGCTCGACCACGCTCAGCCACGCGGAAAACAGATCGAGCTGTTCGTGGCGGTGAGCCGGGCCAACGTGAGTGGGACAACGCTCAAAGCTGTTCCCGATCCACTGTTTTATCTGGAAGGTGGCCCGGGTGGTTCGAGCAGCGATTCGGTACCTGCCCTCGGTGCCGCTTTCAAAAACCGTGATGTGGTGGGCATCGACCAGCGCGGCGTGGGCCGCAGCCGCCCCACGCTGAATTGCCCGCAGCTCGACGCCCTGAGTAAGCGAGATGACCTCAAATCGGCTCAGGTTTCGCCGCTGTCTCTGGCCGGAGCGGTGAGCTGCGGCCAGAAACTCCGCGCTGATGGGGTAGCCCTTGAAAACTTCAACACCGCTCAAGCGGCTTTAGATATTGACTGGGTGCGGCGGGCACTGGGTTACGATCAGATCAATGTCTACGGCTTGTCCTACGGAACCCGGCTGGCCCAGGAACTGCTGCGCCGCGCCCCGGGCCATCTGCGGGCCGTCATCTTAGATAGCGTGATTCCGCCGACCCTTGACCTGATCGCCCAGACGCCGCTGGCGGTTCAAACCGCCTTCGAACGGGTGCTGAATGCGTGTGCGCTGGACGCGGACTGCAACACCAAATATCCCAACCTTGAAGCCACCTACCGCGCCGCTCTCAAGCAGCTTGACGCCAAGCCGCTGATGATCAAGATGAAAGGCGGCGGCGAGTTGGAAAGCTTTGCTCTGCAAGGTCTGATACTGAGTTCGATGTATTTTCCGCAGGGCCTCAGCGAAATCCCCAGTCTGATCGTGGCAGCCAAGAACGGCGACGCCGGAACCATCAAGGCATCGTTGGCCGTCAAACTTGCAGAGGACAGGGCCAAAAACGGCAGCTTAACGCGGGGAGCCTTTTACAGTAATGTATGCCGCGACGAGGTGGCTTACAGCTCGCCCGCCCAGTTGCGTGCAGGCCTCAATGCCGCGCCGGAATTTGCCAAAGCGCTGAGCCTGGCACCTGGACTCGCCAGCCCAGACCTCTTCACCATCTGCCAGAAGTGGAAGCTGACCGTGCCCGCCGCGTTGGAAAACGAAGCGGTCACTTCCAATGTGCCGATTTTGCTGCTGGCCGGCGAGTTCGACCCGGTGACGCCGCCCGAGTGGTTGCCCGCCGCTTCAGCCAAGTTCACGCGGTCATATTCGGTAGTGATCAGCGGCGCGGCGCACGGTTCCGGCCTGACCACAGCGTGCGGCTACGGCATCGTCACCCAGTTTCTGCAAAACCCTCAGCAAGCGCCCAACACTGCCTGCGCGGAGCTGAATAAAATTATCTTCCGCTAAACTTTTCCCATGACCAAAACGGGGGCCAAAGTCACCTTGCTCGTTCAGGGGGTGCTGATCGAAGGCGAACTGCTGGGCGGCGAGGAAGCGTTGCGGGTGGTGGAAGCTCTGCCGCAGCTCGGCGAAGTGATCGTGCTGAAAAATGTCAAGCTCATCAGCGGCGGCCTCAGCCGGAGCCTGGAGGTGATGTGCATTCCGCGTGCCAACATCGGCGGCTGCGGCATTCATGGGCGCGGCGGCGACACGCTGAGCACCCTGCGCGAGCTGGAAGAACTCGACGCCATGCGCCAACTCGGTTGGTCGGTCAGGGAGTAGCGTCAGTCAGAAGGCAGGGGAGCGCCTTCGCTTTTTCTTGCGGCTTGGTGCCATGCACCGCGTTCTTGGCCTAGCATCTGGCATGGATATTTCACGCTACCGGGTAGACGGCAAAAAACTCAAGCTCAGCGACTTGCCGACCGACGAAACCAAGAAACTGGACCGGGGCAAAATCGAGCAGGAAACAGCCGACATCGGCGCACAGCTCACCGGCCTGCAAGACCGCTTGTATGCCGAGAGCCAGCAAAGCCTCTTGGTGGTGCTGCAAGCGCGGGACGCAGGCGGCAAAGACGGCACCGTCAAGCATGTGTTTGAGCCGGTCAATCCGCAGGGCATCATCGTCACCAGTTTCAAGGTACCCAACGAAGAAGACCTCAAGCACGACTTTTTGTGGCGCATTCACCCGCACACGCCTTCCGCCGGCATGATCGCCGTGTTCAACCGCTCGCACTACGAAGACGTGTTGGTGACGCGGGTTCACAAGCTCATCGACGATAAAACCGCCCAGCAGCGCTTCGAGCATATCCGGCATTTTGAAGAACTGCTCATCAGCCGGGGCACCCGCATCCTCAAGCTGTACCTGCACATCAGCCCCGAAGAGCAGCGTCAGCGGCTACAGGCCCGTTTGGACGATCCCAGCAAGAACTGGAAATTTAACCCCGGCGACCTCAAAGAGCGGGCGCTGTGGGACGACTACACCGCCGCCTACGAGGACGCCCTGAGCGCCACGAGTACGGACGACGCGCCGTGGTACGTCATTCCCGCCGACCAGAAATGGTACCGCAACCGGGTCATCTCGCAACTGCTGCTCGAAACGCTCGAAGATATGAATCCGCAGTACCCGAAGTCGGAATTTGACTTGACGAATGTGGCGGTGGGCAAGCTCTAGAGCAGTCATTTATGAACGCGGGGCTAGGGCCGCTTATCCCAGAGTTCTCAGCCCGCCCGGCAAAGTGGCCCGCAGCAAGCCGAGCGCCGCGCTGGGCAGGGCTGATTTGCTGGGCAACAGCAGATATTCATTTTCCCAGAAGCTGGGCCGGAACTGGTTTTTGAATTGGCGCAGGCCGTCGAAGTTATACCAGCGCGACAGCAGCGGGCGGGCGGCGTAGAGCAGCGCTTCCAAGGTGGCGGAGGAAGCGGCCTGCGGTTCCGGGCGGCGCGGTAAGCACAGCGGCACAGCTCCCAGCGTGGCGAGGGACGCGCCACTTTCTGTGAGGTGAGCCAGCGCGTAAGCCGCCAGGGCCGCCGCCGCGCCGCTGGGCGTATTGGGGTGACGAATGAAGTCTTCCAGATACCAGCCGCCCCGCGCCGGCAGCGGACTGGCCGACAAGAAGACCACCGCTTGACCGCCAGCGTCCCGCGCCAGAAAGTAACGCTTGCCCGCCGACCACCCGAACGGATCGAGTTCAAACACCCAGCTCAGCAGTGTTCCGGCACGCCGGCTGGTTTGCCAACTGCCCATCAGAGCGGCGCACTCAGCGCGGAAAGCCGGCGTCGGTTCAGTTCCTTCTAAGGGAGCGATCTCCAACTGAATGCCCAGCCGCCGCGCCGCGTTGAGGTTGTCGCGCAGCATTTTGCCGCTGTTGCCCGCCGGCGACCAGCTTTGCAACTCCAGGTAAGGCGTGGCCCCAAGGCAGACCGCCGTGAACCCCAGCGGCGCAGCCACCGCCGCCAGCCGCGCCGTGACCGGCAGCAAAATCGCCACCTTGCCCAATCGCCGCGCCTGCCCCACGAATGCCCTCAGCAACTCCGCTTGCTCTGTGGGCGCACACAGCGGATCACCTGTACCGATCCAAACCCGCCCTGCGGCGTGATACGGCAAGCCGCCCGCAATTCCTGACTGCTCAAAGATTTCGGCGCTCAGCGCTCCCAGCGAGGAGGGGTTGTACCCAAACTGCTGATGCCATTGCCAGCGCACTTCGGCGTTGGGCGCGGTGTAGGCAGGACGCTTCTGAAGCGTCGGAGCGGGCGGAAGCACTTGAGACTGGGGTTGACGAAAGCGGGTCAGCATCAGCGAGCAGGTTAAGGTCGGCAGATAGGAGGAACTTCAAAGCGCCAACCCTCCAGCTCTTGCAGGATCTAAAATTTCTCTTCACTTCTGCCGATTTGACAAAAATAATTTTCAAGTCGTAGGCTAAGGCTCGCTCACTGTCTCTCTCCTCTCTCTTTGCCTTGCCTGCTGGAGGTCACCCATGAACCGCCCAACTCTCCCCTTCCCTCACCGTCCGGCCCCCAACGCATGACTCGGCTCAGCGGCTTGTTGGTGCAGCCCGGCGGCGTCCAGGCAGGGCGCGTCACCTTTGGCCGGCAGATTGAAACGCTTGAATTGAAAGGGAGCGAGCAGGTTCAGCCGCGCTACATCTTGGCGGGCTTTATCGACACCCACGTTCACGGCGGCGGCGGCGGCGACACCATGGACGGCACGGAAGGGATCAGCACGCTGGCCCGCTTTCACGCTCAGCACGGCACTACTTCGCTGCTGGCGACCACCATGACCAACCCGCTGCCCAAGGTGCTGGCCGCGCTCGAAGCAGTGCGCCAGACGATGGAACTCGGCATCCCCGGTGGCGCTGATCTCCTGGGGGCTCACCTCGAAGGCCCGTTCATCAGCCCCAATAAGCTGGGAGCGCAGCCACCGCAAACCCTACTGCCCACCCCCGATCTGGTGGCGCAGGTGCTGGCGAGCGGCGTCATCCGGGCTGTGACCCTTGCGCCAGAGTTGCCGGGCGCGGCAGAGGCGGCACTGGCTTTCGCGGCGGCGGGCGTGCGGGTAGGTGTGGGTCACACCACCGCCGACGCCGAAACGGTCATGGCTTTTCTGAGCGCGGTGCAGGCAGCAGGTGGGCGAACCGCCGCCACCCATTTATTTAACGCGATGGGCGGCATCGAAGGGCGCGTGCCGGGGCCAGCCGGAGCTTTAATCACCGATTCGCAGACTTGGCTGGAAATCATTCTGGACGGGGTTCACGTGCATCCCACCAGTTTTTTGCTGGCCCATGCTGCCGCCACCGAGCGGGTCATGCTGATCACCGACGCCATGCGGGCCGCCGGACTCGGTGACGGAGAAAGTGAACTCGGCGGGCAAACAGTCATCGTCAAAGATGGCAAAGCGGTGCTCAAAGACGGGCGCAGCATCGCGGGCAGCGTCTTGACCCTGGATGTGGCCCTCAAAAACGCGCTGGCAACGGGCCTGAGCTTGCCGCAGGTCAGCCGGATGCTCAGCGCCGCCCCCGCCGATTCACTCGGCCTGACCGACCGTGGCCGCTTGGCAGTGGGTCTGCGGGCCGATCTGGTGGTCATGAATGAGCGGTTTGAAGTAGAAGCAGTGTATGTAGGCGGCGAGCAGATAGCGTTGGCCCCCGCAAGCTAAACCCCTCCTTCCACACACGTCACAACCTGCACGCCAAGCGCCCTCAAAGGAGCCGTCATGTCACTCCAAACTGCACCCGACCCCCTGATGCTGCAAGAAGCCCGCCAAGCGCCGCAAGTCATTGAGCGCCAGCAACGCCAAAATGCTGAGGCGGTTCAGCACCTCGCCGCCGCCCTGCGCGAGCGCCGCCCGCCCTACGCCGTGACAGTGGCGCGGGGCAGTTCAGACCACGCCTGCACCGTGCTGAAATACGCCTTAGAAACGCAGCTCTCCTTGCCGGTGGCCTCGCTGGGGCCGAGCGTTCACACCTTATACGGCACCAAGCTGGACTTGCGCGGGGCGCTCCTGATTGCCGTTTCGCAGTCGGGGGCCAGCCCAGACGTGGTGGAGAATGTCAAAATGGCCCGCGCAGGCGGCGCGATGACGGTGGCGCTGGTCAATGTAGAGAGCAGCGAACTGGCCCACGAAGCGGAGTTTGTGTTGCCACTTTGCTGCGGCGAAGAAAAAGCAGTGGCCGCCACCAAGAGTTACCTCGCCAGCCTGACCGCTTTTTTGCCAGTCATCGCCGAATTGCACCCCGACCAGAGCCTCAAGAATACCCTGTCCCGCTTGCCCGAAGCGCTGACCCAAACCCTGAACCTCGAAGCAGAAGCCAGCGACCTCGCCGAGCGCTACCGTTTTGCCGACAATTTGCTGGTGCTGGCACGCGGCCTGCATTTTGGGGTGGCGCAAGAAGCGGCGCTCAAGCTCAAAGAAACCTGCGGCATTCACGCCGAGGCCTACAGCGCCGCCGAATTCAGCCACGGCCCCAAGAGACTCTTGGCCGAGGGGCTGCCGCTGCTCGGCTTTTCCTCCGCCGACGCGGCTCAGAGCGCCACTTTGGAGGCCTACGCCAGCTTGGTGGCCAGCGGAGCCGATCTGCGAACCATTGGGCCGTCTGCGGGCAGCGATCTCAGCACGCCGCAAACCGGCCACGCCCTGACCGATCCGGTGGCGAGTGCGCTGGCTTTTTACCTCTTCGCCGGACATCTGGCGCTGCACAAAGGCCTCAATCCCGACGCACCGCCGCTGCTGAGCAAGGTGACGAAGACGCGGTAAGCAGACAACAGCAACAGACCCTCTCTAAATTCAAAACAAGCGCCGACTGTCTGAGAGAGAGTCGGCGCTTATTTTGGTGAGCACCCAGCATGGGCTTATGCTTGGTTTGCTCCCCCTTCGGGGCGTGAGCTTAAGTTACTCTTGGTGGTGGAGCCAAGCAGGATCGAACTGCTGACCTCGTCATTGCGAACGACGCGCTCTCCCAGCTGAGCTATGGCCCCACGGCTGCCCAGTGTTGCTCAAGGCGAAAAAGAGCCTAGCACGGCCCTGGCAAGGGCGCAAGAGCGGGATGTCCGCTCAGGCTCTAGACCGTATGAGCCGTCAGTGGATATTGAGGGGTTGCCGCGCCGCTTAGAATCATGAAAAGCGAGATTTTCCGATAGCACCCAGCAAGTTTCAGCCAATAGGAGTTGACAATAGTGCAGTATCAGATTACTATTTGAACATGTTCAAAAGCAGTGATTCCACTCTAGATTCCGCCGCGCGAAGGTGGGACAGGGCTGGTTGCACGCCTGCACTGGGAGGATATATTGCAAATAGCCCGTCCATCCGCTCCTCAGTTTTCTTCCATTCACTCAGCCTGTGTGGCCTCTTGGCCCCGAATCCCTCCGGGAATTTTCATGACTATAATTTGAACATGTTCAAAGATCAAGCCCAGCTCCTTCCTCTATCCGAAGAAACCAAGGCCGAGCGCACACGGCGCAAGGTTTTTGAGACCGCGATGACCCTGTTTCGGGAGCGCGGCTTTGATGAAACCACCATGCGCGACATCAGCCGGGAAGCGGGCATGGCCCTGGGAACGGCCTACTACCACTTTCCCAGCAAGGAAGCGATCATCTCGGCGTACTACGAGTCCACTCAGAGCCGTCACCACGCCCACGTCACCGAGCATCTGCCGGGGCTCAGCACTTTGCAAGAGCGGCTGAAAATGGTCTTTTACAGCAAGCTCACAGACGTGCAGGGCGACCGCCGGATGCTGGGAGCCATCTTCCGCTACAACGGCGACCCCAAGCACCCGCTGAGCGTGCTGGGCGACGAGACGCGCGAGTTGCAGCGGCAATCGGTCGCCACCATCGCGCTGGCGCTGCGGGGCGAACGCCTGCCGCGTGAGGTCGCCGGACTGCTGCCGCTGGCGCTGTGGGCCTTGCAGATGGGCCTGCTCCTGTACCTTCTCTACGACAGCAGCGAGGGACAGCGCCGCACCTTCCGCTTGGTTGACCAGAGCCTGGCCCTGACCACGCAGCTGCTGGGCGTCGTTCGTAATCCACTTCTTCAGCCGCTGATCACGCCCATCCTCCGCCAGGTCAATCAGATGCTGGACGAAGCGCAGATCAGTTTGAAAGACCGTCCCTCCACTTCCCAACCGCTTTCCGAATCCTAGACACCCACTCGAAAACCAAAGCCCTAAGGAGTTCACCATGTTAGAAATCAGCAGCTATATCGCGTACCTGAGCATCAGTCTGGCCGTCACCGTCTGGGTGGGGCGCACGCTCTTCGGCAATGGGCGCATCTTCTTGCTGGACGCTTTTTCAGGCAACACTCAGATGGCCGATAGCGTCAACCAGCTTCTGCGGGTGGGGTTTTACCTGCTCAACTTCGGCTTTATCGCGCTGTTCCTGAACACCGGAAGTGTCCCCGCAACGGTGGGCGAGTTGGTCAAGCAGCTCAGCTGGCAGCTCGGGGTGGTGCTCTTAGTGCTCGGCGCGATTCACCTGTTCAATATGAAAAACATCGCGGGGATGCGGAGCCGCACCCTCCAGAAGCAGGCCCCGAAGTCCGAAGCTGGCGCAGTCGCCGCCGTTCCCTCCAACTGGCCCGGAGCACCCATTCAGTCTCAGCGCTGAACTAACGCTGAACTCTGGCGGAGGCGGCCTTCTTCCAGCGGTGGAGCAGGCCACTTTTGCTGCTTACCGCTCCAAGCTTCAGGGCGGCCCCTTCCATACAGGCTGAGATTTACCCCGAGGGTGTAAGCTTTTTCGATGGAAGACCGCTTCAATTACAAGTTTGGCCGCGAGGGCATCACCTTCGACGACGTTCTGCTGCTGCCCCGGCATTCGCTGGTGCTGCCCCGCGACGTGAGTGTGCAGACCCAGCTCACCCGCCGCATTCGCCTCAACATTCCCTTTTTGTCGGCGGCGATGGATACCGTCACCGAAACGGCAATGGCCATAGCGATGGCGCGCGAGGGCGGGATCGGCGTGATTCACAAAAATATGCCGATTGACGCGCAGGCCGAGATGGTTCGTAAAGTCAAGCGCAGCGAAAGCGGCATGATCGTCGACCCGATCACTTTACCGCCCACTGCGAGTGTCCGCGAGGCCGACCGGATGATGGGCGAATACAAGATCAGCGGCGTGCCGATCACCGACGCCGAAGGCAAGCTGCTGGGCATCATCACCAACCGCGACATGCGCTTTATCGACAATCTCGATCAGGAAATCGGCAACGTCATGACCCGCGAGAATCTGGTGACGGTGGCGGTGGGCACCGACCTCGAGGAAGCCCGCGAGCTGTTCAAGCGCAACCGCATCGAGAAGTTGCTGGTCACTGAGGGCGAGTATCTGCGCGGCCTGATTACCATCAAGGACATTGAGAAGACCGTCAAGTATCCTGTGGCAGCCAAAGATGATTTGGGCCGCCTGCGGGTCGCCGCCGCCATCGGGGTCAGCGCCGACCTGATGGACCGGGCCGCTGCGCTGGTGCAGGCCGGAGCCGACGTGCTGGTGCTCGACAGCGCCCACGGCCACTCACAAGGCATTCTCAGCGCCTTAGAGCAAATCAAAACCCGCTTTGACGTGGACGTAATCGCGGGCAATATTGCCACCAAAGAAGGCACCAAAGCCTTGATCAACGCCGGAGCGGACGCGGTGAAGGCTGGAATCGGGCCAGGGTCAATCTGCACCACCCGCATCGTCACGGGCGTGGGCGTACCGCAGATCACCGCCATTTTTGAAGCTGCCGAGGCGGCCCGCGAAGCAGGCATTCCGGTGATAGCCGACGGCGGCATCAAGCAGACCGGCGACGCGGCCAAAGCCATTGCCGCCGGGGCCAGCGCGGTGATGATGGGCAGTATGCTCGCCGGAACCGACGAAGCACCCGGCGAGGTGGTTCTGCGCGACGGCAGGCGCTACAAGAGCTACCGGGGCATGGGATCGCTGGGCGCGATGGATCAGGGCAGTTCGGATCGGTACTTTCAAGAAAAAGGCAGCAAGAAGTTCGTCCCCGAAGGCATCGAGGGGATCGTGGCCTACCGGGGCACGGCGGGCGAGGTGGTTTACCAGTTTGTCGGGGGCCTGAGAAGCAGCATGGGCTACTGCGGCGCGCCCGATCTGGAGAGTCTACGCCGGGACGCCCAGTTCGTGCGGATCAGCTCGGCTAGCTTGATCGAGAGCCACCCGCACGGCGTCACCATCACGCAAGAAGCGCCTAATTACAGCCAGTAATTACATCTGAAAGAAGGCGGGGCCGAGCGTGATTGATACTCGGCCCCGCCTTCTTTAGCTTCACAAAAAGGTCTTGACCTGCGCTTCGTAGCCCGCCGGATACACCGGGAACATCTGGCGGCCCTGGGTGTTCCAGAGGGCGTCGAAGTCGCGGTAGCTGAGATACGATACCGGCCCCACCATGCTGTCACTGACCCACATCACTCCGGCTTGATCGTCGTAGCCGCGCACCACCCGGAAGTGATTGATGTGACCGGGGCGGTCATACCACTGCAACACGATCACCGGAATGCCCAGCGCCAGCAGTTTCTTGACTTGCCGGAGGCTGCCGCCGCGAATGGTGCGGGTTCTCAGGCCGAATTTGGCGAGTTCCGGGGCAATCGCGCTGACCTGCATGTATTCGCCGCCCTGCCGAGTGGTCTGCTGAACGACGGCTTGACTGAGCCGCACTTTATAAAAGCCCAGCACCGCTGAGAGAGCGCTGGGGCCGCAGTTGTTGTAGGTCTGGAAGTCAAAGGCCAGCCCTCTCAGGTAAGTTCTGAGCGGCAAGGCGTCCCCAAACGAAGCAACATTGATGACCGGCGACCAGCCGACGAAACTGGCAACGGTGGCCGCCGGTTCATTTTTCCAGATGAGGGGGCCGCCGACAGGGCCAGAGACCTGCACTTTGGGCAAACCCGGCGGCAGGGCAGGCCGGGCCGGAATAGCGCTGGGTTTGATGGCTCCTTGGAGCGGCTGCGCTTTTTTCTGCGCCGCGCCGCCAGCAGGGAGCCGCAACTGCTGACCGACTTTGAGCGTGGAGCTGCTCAGGCCGTTGAGCTTGAGCAGAGTCGCTGCATCGACGCCTGCACGGCGGGAAAGTTGATAGAGGGTGTCGCCCGGCTGAACGGTATAACTGGCCGCTGAAGAACTGAGCGCCGAAGCAAAATCTCCCGCCAAGCACACGGCCAGAAGGGTGGTTGACAGAAGAGTGAGTTTCATCGCTATGGCATCATAAAAGCTTAATCTGCTTTTCGGATGAGGACGCAAAGCGCCCGAGCCGCTCAGGGACGGTATTTGAGAACTTTGTCACTTGAGTCGGGCCACTGAACCCACTACTGACAATTTGTCAATTGATGCCAAAAAAGAGTAGACTCACGGTATGAAAACAGCTTTCGCCGCCCTCTACTCCTCGCTGCGCGAACCGTGGAACAGCTTGACGCACTGGGCAGGCGCGGCCTTGGCCCTCGTGGCGCTGGCGGGCATGCTGGGATACGCCGCCGCCCACCAGCTCAGCCTCTGGCCGTTTGTGGTGTACGGCCTGAGCATGGTGTTTTTGTACACGGCCTCGGCGTCTTATCACTCATTCCGGGTCGGTGAACGCGCCCTGCTGCGCCTCAGAAAACTCGATCACAGCGCCATTTTTTTGCTGATCGCCGGAAGTTATACCCCGGTGGCTTACTTTGGCCTGAGCGGCATCTGGCAGAGCTTGGTGCTGTGGATCATCTGGGGCATAGCGCTGGCAGGCATTTTGCTCAAACTGCTGACCATGCGCCTGCCGAGGTGGATCAGCACCCTGCTGTACATTGTCATGGGCTGGACGGCCTTGGTTTTTTTGCCGCAGCTCGCCCGCAACCTCAGCGGCGCGGCTCTATTTTGGTTGGCGGCGGGCGGAGTGCTCTACAGCGTCGGCGCGGTCATCTACGGCACCAAGCGCTGGAACCCGCGCCCCGGTGTCTTCGGCTTTCATGAAATCTGGCACCTGTTCGTGCTGGGCGGCACCGGAGCGCATGTGGCGATGATGTTTACACTGCGCTGAACAAAGAGAAAGAGGGCAGACCCATTGTGCGGTCTGCCCTCTTCACTGCAACTTGAAACGCTAGACCCCTGCCAACCCAAACAGCCAGCCCTGCACCGTGCCGATGATGTTGCTCAGCGGCCCACGCGCCAGCAAAATAAAGCCCATCACGATCAGGAAAGCGTAGGGCAGCCTCTCGAACTCCATCAAGCTGCGGCCCAACGTATTGGGAAAAATGCCCGCCAAAATGCGCGAGCCGTCGAGCAGCGGAATGGGAATCAAGTTAAAGACCGCCAGCACGACGTTGATGCTGGCCACGATGCCCAAAATGGTGTCGCCCAGATTGGTTTCAGGCAAGACCTTGAGCAGCACAACGCACAACAGAGCGATCAGGATGTTGCTGATCGGCCCCGCCGCCGCTACCGCCACCATGCCCCAGCGTCCCAGGTTGTTGAAATTCACCGGCACCGGACGGGCAAAGCCGAAGCCCGCCACCAGCAGCAAAATGACGCCGAACGGATCGAGGTGCGCCAGCGGATTGAGCGTGACGCGGCCCATCCGCCGGGGTGTCGGGTCACCCAAGCGATCAGCCGTGTAAGCGTGGGCAAATTCGTGAGCCGTGAGCGATAACGTCAGCGCCAAAGCGATAATGACAAAAGCAGTAGGATTGGTGGTCAGAAACGAAAGAAGGCCCATACCGGCATTCTAGCGGCCCGCTGGGTGAGCATTGACCCGGTGGTGAGCCTTGAACAAATCAGCGCCGACGCCTCAAACTGCTGGCGGCTCAGCCCACTCGATGTAAGTGCTGGCTTTGGTTCAGATAATGCCGGAACACATAAGCCAAAATGCTTATAGGCTTATACCTTTCGGCTAGCCGCATCATGTAAGATAGGTGACTTTTTCTCTCGCCTAATAGTTTCATGATCTTAAGCGTGAATGTTTTTAGTGTGACGGCTACACCATGACCACCAATCTCGACCCGCCACGCTGCGCCGCCGACGCCGACTCGGACGACCCGACCGAACGGCTGCTGCGCTGTATGCAGAGGCTTCACCGCCTCGTCGCCGACCGCTTGATGGGACATTTGCAAGGCGAGCTGCAAGAAGAAGATGTCAGCCTCACCCAGATGACGGCCCTTTACAAAGTTCGGGCGTTCATGCCGCTGAGCGTTACCGCACTGGCCGAACACCTCCGTGTGAGCTTGCCCGCCACCAGCCAACTGATTCAGGAATTGGTGCGGCGCGGCTTGATGGAACGCAGTGAGAATCCCGACAACCGGCGTGAAAAGTTGCTGGCGCTGAGCAGCAAAGGCCAGCAATTTCTGAGCATGAAAGAACGCAGCTTAATGGGCACTTACAGCGAAGTTTTCGGACAAGTCGATTCGGTTGTTTTGATTCGCGCCGAGCAGGCCATCACCGCCCTCATTCAAGAAGCCCAAACCCTCCAAGCCCTCTCGCGCCCCGCCCTTCAGGAGAACCGATGACCCAGCCCGCTCCACCTACCCAAACGACCCGCTTAGAAGATCGCATCAATTACGCCGAAGTGCTGCCGCAGAGCACCAAAATCCTGATTTTGATCGGCACTTTGCTGGGGCTGTTTTTGGCAGCGCTCGACCAGACCATCGTCTCGACTTCACTGCCGCGCATCATCGCCGATCTCAACGGCCTCAACCTCTACTCGTGGGTCACGACGGCTTATCTGCTGGCCAGCACCGCAATGGTGCCGATCTACGGCAAACTCTCGGACATCTACGGACGCAAACCGGTTCTCTTGTTCGGTATCGTGGTCTTTTTGATCGGCTCGGCGCTGTGCGGCATGGCCGGTGAGCCCTGGTTCGGCAACCTCTTTGGCGGCGGCATGATGCAGCTGATCGTCTTCCGGGGGCTGCAAGGCTTCGGAGCGGCGGCACTGACCTCAGTGGCCTTTTCCATTATCGCCGACATTTTCGCGCCCGCCGAGCGTGCCAAGTATCAGGGCCTGTTTGGAGCCGTATTCGGTATCTCCAGCGTGATTGGCCCCCTCCTCGGCGGCTTCCTGACCGACAACATCTCCTGGCGCTGGGTCTTTTACGTCAACTTGCCCGTCGGTCTGATTGCCATTGCCTTTATTACCAGCAAAATGCCGATTCTGGCCAGTGGTCTTAAACCCAAAATCGATTACGTGGGCGCACTCTTGGTGCTAACTTTCTCAGTGCCGCTGCTGCTGGCGCTGACCTTCGGCGCGGAAGCCAATTACGGCTGGACCAATTCCACCGTGTTGGCGCTGTTCGCTGCTTCGGTCGTTTCACTGATCTTGTTCTTGTTCGTCGAGTCGCGCCATGAAAGCCCAATTCTACCGCTCTCGCTGTTCAAGAACCCGACGTTTGCTTGGGGCGTCACCGCCCGCTTCTTTCTGGGCGCGGCTTTCCTCGGCGCGATCTTGTTTCTGAGTCTCTACCTCGTCAACGTGCAGGGCGTGAGCGCGACCAAAGCCGGCACCGCCACCATTCCGCTGACCATGGGCCTGATCTTCGGCTCCATCGTCAGCGGCCAGATCGCCGCCCGGCTCGGCATCTACAAGCCGCTGATCTTGGTGGGCCTGGCCCTGATGGTCGGCGGCTTTTACCTGCTCTCCACCCTCACCGCCGACACGCCTTACTGGACCGTCATCGTGTTCATGGTGGTGCTGGGACTGGGCATCGGGCCGGCTTTGCCGCTGTACAACTTGGCGATTCAGAGTTCGGTGCAGCGCTGGGAAATCGGCGTGGCGACCTCCAGCGGCCAGTTCTTTCAGCAGATGGGCAGCACCATCGGCACTGCCGTTTTCGGCGCGGTACTGACCAGCACCTTAGCAACCCAGCTCCCGGCTCAACTCCGCGTCGCAGCGACGAACCAGAAACCGGCGATTGCCGCGCAACTCGAAACCGCCGCCGCGAGCGCCTCCAAAGCCAGCGCGTCTCAGGGAGGCGGCAGCGCCCCGACGCTGGACTCTATCAACGCCAAGATCAACGACGGCTTTGCCAAGACCTTCGGCAGCGTGCAGACCGCCGTGCAGAGCGGCAACCTGAGCGCCATTACCCAGAATCAACTGCTGCCCGAGGGCCTCAGAACCGGCTTGGCCCAGATTCCCCCGGCGGCCCTCCAAACTGAGCAAGGTAAGGCGCAGGCGCTGGCGCGAATCAAGGCGCAGCTCGATACCATTCAGGCCAGCACCCTGGCCGACGCCAAGACGACCTACAACCTGTCCAGCCGGGCTTTCAAGGTGGGCTTTGCCAACACCGTCAGCCGCATCTACCTGATCGCGATTTTCGTGGCGCTGCTGGCCTTCTTGACCACCCTGCCGATGCCCAACCTGCGGCTGCCCCGCAAAGGCGAGGGCCCGGGCGGAGAACAGCGTGGCGGACTGGCCTCGATGGAAGGCTAACCGACTTCACTTTCACGCTTGAGCAAAGGAGGCGGGCCGCTGGGCTGCGCCTCCTTTGTTGTAACCGGCTTCCCGCTTGAGCGCCTCATCCGCGCTGAGCCTATATTAAAAACAGCAAATCTGACCCGCCGCTCACCTTCCTTCCACCCTCAAAGGAGCTGCACCCATGACCAAACCAGATGACAACACCCCTACGCCTGTAGCCAGCGCCCACGCCGTTCGCTCCGAAGCAGTGAGCGGTAACCAACTTATTTATGCGCCCGTCGCGGAGGCCACAGCCGATATCGGCGTGATTGGGCTGGCAGTCATGGGCGAGAATCTCATTCTCAACATGGCCTCCAAAGGCTTTACGGTGGCGGCTTTTAACCGCACCACCAGCAAGGTGGACGACTTCGTGGTGGGCCGCGCCAAGGGCCTGAGCATTCTGGGCGCAGACGACCTCCCGACCTTCATCAGCTTGCTCAAAAAGCCGCGCAAAGTGATGCTGATGATCAAAGCTGGCCCCGCCGTGGACACTTTTATTGACATGATCACGCCCCTACTCGACGAAGGCGACATCATCATCGACGGCGGCAACACCCATTTTCCCGACACGGTGCGGCGCGAGAAAGCGCTGGCCGAAAAGAACATTTTGTTTGTTGGCGCGGGCGTGTCGGGCGGCGAGGAAGGGGCGCTGACCGGCCCCAGCATCATGCCGGGTGGCAACGCCAAGGCTTGGCCGGAGGTGGGGCCGATCTTCCAAAAAATTGCCGCGCAGGTCGGCGGCCAGCCCTGCTGCGATTGGGTGGGCGAAGGCGGCGCGGGGCACTTTGTCAAGATGGTACACAACGGCATCGAATACGCCGACATGCAGATGATTTCTGAAGCGTACAGCTTGCTCAGCGGCGCACTGGGCTTGTCGGCCCCCGAAATCGGCCAGATTTTTGACGAGTGGAACAAGGGTGAACTCGACAGTTACCTGATTGAAATTACCGCCGAAATTTTGCGGAAAGTGGATGACGAAACTGGTAAGCCGATGGTGGACGTGATTCTGGACACCGCCGGACAAAAAGGGACGGGCAAATGGACTTCGGTCACCGCGCTCGACGTGGGCGCACCGGCCAACACCATCGCCGAGGCAGTGTTCGCCCGCATCCTGAGTGCGCTTAAAGACCAGCGGGTGGCCGCCAGCAAAGTGCTGCGCGGCCCCGACGCGGTGGACGCCCCCGACAAAGACATCTTCGTGGAGCAAGTCCGGCAAGCCCTCTACGCTTCCAAAATCTGCTCGTATGCACAGGGCTTTCAGATGATGGAGTTGGCGGCTGCCGAGTACGGCTGGAAGCTGAACTTCGGCAGCGTCGCGCAGATGTGGCGCGGCGGCTGCATCATCCGCGCCGCCTTTTTGGACAAGATCAAAGCCGCCTTCGACCAAAACGGCGAACTGCCCAACTTGCTGCTCGACAGCTATTTCACCGACGCGGTGGGAAGTGCTCAGGGAGCGTGGCGGCAAGTGGTGGCGGCCGCCGCCCTGCGCGGAGTATGGGCCCCGGCCTTTTCCAGCGCTCTGGCTTACTATGACGGCTACCGCAGCGAGCGCCTCAGCGCCAACATTTTGCAGGCCCAGCGCGATTACTTTGGGGCGCACACCTATGAGCGGGTGGACAAGCCGCGCGGCGAGTTCTTCCACACCAATTGGACGGGGCGTGGCGGGAGTACGTCGAGCAGTACATATAACGCTTGAGTTGGAAGGCGTTTTGGGCTTTGGCTTTTGGGCTAATGCGTCGTCTTCCCCACCCCCCAGCCCCCGCCCCAGTGGGGCGAGGGAGCTAGTCGCTGCGCTCGGCACTGTGTCTGCGCAGCGTTTCTATTGCCTCCTTCCTCCGGCGTTCTCCACGGCTGAGCCTTCGGTAGCGTTCTGGCCGCTGCGTTTAAGACTGGGCCAGTTTGAGAAATGGGAAGGCGAAGGTTGGCTTCAAAAGAGGAGTGAGTTGGGTCTTTAGCCTTTGGCCCAGGAGGGGTAGGTGAGCAAAGCGAATGCTTTTGACCGCCCACCTCCATCTCCGCAACACCACCACAATCCACAAACAAGGCCCGCCGTCCGAAAGGAAAGCGGGCCTTATCTGCTTGTAGAGCCAACCGAGTGCCTACTAAGTCGCCAACTACCCGTGATGACGCATCAGAGAAACACGGCCAAAGCCGCCTCCAACAGCTCCCCCTGGCCCCTCCAAGGGGCTAGGGGGTTGGGGGGTGTGGGTGGGCCGTCTGCCAAGACAAAAAGCCCTTGCCCCCACCCAACCCACTTAAGCCGTGACCATCTCCGCCGCGAACTTGGCCGTCACTGCCCGGCTGATAATCATGCGCTGCACCTCGCTGGTGCCCTCGCCGATGGTGGTCAGGCGGTTGTCGCGCCAGAAACGCTCGACCGGGTACTCCTTGATGTATCCGTAGCCGCCCAGCATCTGAATGGCGCTGTCACAGGCGGCCAGTCCCTTTTCGGTGGCAAACAGCTTGGCCCGCGACGCCGCGACCGTAAAATCGCGTCCGGCGTCTTTGAGATCGGCGGCTTTGCGAATCAGGAGTCTCGCCGCTTCCAGCTCGGTGTCCATGTCGGCCAGGCGGAAGCTCAGCGCTTGATTGAGCGCAATCGGCTTGCCGAACTGCTCGCGCTCCATGCCGTACTTGGTGGCAAACTCAAGCGCGGCGCGGCCCAGTCCCAGCCCCATCGAGCCGATGCCGATGCGTCCGCCGTCCAGCACCTTCATCACGTCTTTGAACGCTTGACCGCGTGCGCCCAGCAGGGCGTCGGCGGACAGGTGAATATTCTCGAAAACCAGTTGGGCGGTGTCGCTGCTGCGCAGGCCCAGCTTGTCTTCCTTGCGGCCCACACTAAAGCCCTCCACTTCATCCCGGTTAAAGACAAATGCGCTGATGCCGTCGTTTTTGCCTTTGCCGGCTCTGGGCGCGTCGGTGCGGGCCAAGACCACGTAGGTTCCGGCCACGCTGCCCTGCGTGATGAAGTTTTTGGAGCCGTTGAGAATCCAGCTTCCGTCCGGCTGCTCCACGGCGCGGGTGGCGAGGCCGCCGCTGTCCGAGCCGCTGCCAGGTTCGGTCAGGCCCCACGCGCCCAGCTTGTTGGCGGCGGCGAGGTCAGGCAAAAACTTCTGCTTTTGCGCTTCGGTGCCGCCGATCAGGATGTGGCCCTGGCACAGCGAGTTGTGCGAGGCGACGGTCAAGCACAGCGAGCCGTCGTAAACCGCGATTTCTTCGATGATCATCGCGAAGGTGGGGGTGTCCAGCTCTGAGCCGCCGTACTCTGCGGGCGTCTGAGCGCCCATGATGCCCATTTCGCCCAGACTTTTGACGATCTGCATCGGAAATTCGCCGGTCTGGTCGCGCTCTGCCGAGCCGGGAGCCACTTCTTTTTTGAGGAAGGCGGTGAGGGCGCTGAGAATGGTGCGCTGGTCGTCGGTCAAATCGTAGGGAAGGGTCGTCATTTTGGTTCTCCTTGTGGGGATGAGGTCATGGGGTGTGGGCGGAGCGGGGGCGAGGGCCAGCCAACTGTTCACATTCGGATATGCCCAAGCACCACCTCCAGCGCGTCGGGGTTTTCCAAGCTGCTCAGGTCACCGCGCACTTCGCCGTGTTCCAAGAGGTCACGCAGCAAGCGGCGCATGATCTTGCCGCTGCGGGTGCGGGGCAGGGTCGGCACCACGTAGACGGCGGCGGGGCGGGCGTATTTGCCCACGCCGACCACAATGGCTTCGGCCAGTTCTTCGCTGAGCTGTCTGCTCTCTCCCGCTCCCGCACGCGGCACCACGAAGGCCACTGGCACCGCGCCGCGCAGTTCGTCGGACTGCGCCACCACTGCCGCCTCGCTGACCGCTGGGTGGGTGATCAGGGCAGCCTCCAATTCCATAGTGCCGATGCGGTGGCCCGACACGTTCATCACGTCGTCTACCCGGCCCGTCACCCAGAGTTGGCCGTCTTCATCGAGCATGGCGGCGTCGGCGCTGGCGTAGCGGCCCGGAAACTCGCTGAAGTAGGTCTCATGGTAGCGCTCCGGGCTGCCCCAGACCGTACGGGCGAGGCAGGGAAACGGCTCGGTCAGCGTCAGGACACCGAGTTGACCGGCGGCCACCGGCTGGCCGTCTTCACCCACGACCTCGGCGCGGTAGCCGGGCAGCGCTTCGCCGCACGACCCGGCTTTGGTATCGGTCGCGCCGACGATGGCCGAGGCCCAGGCGGTGCCAGTTTCGGTTTGGCCGTAGGTGTTGTTGACAAAAGCCCCGAAGGTGTCCACTGTCCAGTGCCAAGTTTCAGGGTCGAGCGGCTCGCCCACCAACGAGATGAGTTCCACTTTGCTCAGGTCACGGCCCGCCAAAGCACTTTGTCCGGCGCGGCGCAGCATCCTCAGAGCGGTGGGGGCGGTAAAAATCTTGTTGACGCCGTACTTCTCCACCAACTCATACGGGCGACTGGGGCTGGGCGTGTCGATGCTGCCCTCGTAGAGCACCTGCGTGACGCCGTGGGCCATGCCGCCGACCAGCGCGAAGATCGGTACTACCAGCCAGCCCACGTCCGCCGTACACCAGTAGCTGTCCTCGGGGCGCAGGTTGAGCGACCATTTGACGTTGGCGTAGGTGCCGACCAGGAAGCCCAGGCCCGAATGCACCAGCCCCTTGGGTTTGCTGGTCGTGCCGGAGGTATAGATGATGAAGCCGGGGTCATTGGCCTCCAGCATCACAGGCGCGGCCAGGCGGCGGGTGCGGGTCATCAGGGTGGCCCAGTCATGTTCAGCACAGCCGTGTTCATCGGATTGCCTATCGGTGTCTAAGTTCAGCCGGTTGATGACGACCACGTGCTTGATACTGTCAATCCCGCGCCTCGCTTCGTCCAGCACAGGCTTGAGAGCGACCACTTTGCCGCGCCGCAGCGTGCCGTCGGCCACGACAACGACTTTGGGACGGGCGTCTTCCAATCGGTCACGCACCGCTGCCGCCGAGAAGCCCGCGAAAATCACCGAGTAGATCGCGCCGATGCGGTAGCAGGCGTGAATGGCGATGAAGGCCTCGGGGATGTTGGAGAGCAGCAGCGACACCCTATCGCCTTTTTGCACACCCATGTCTTCCAGCACGGCGGCAAAGCGGGCGGTTTCGGTGGTGAGTTGCTGATACGTCCAGGTTTCAGTCAGGCCGTCCTCGCGCTCGTAGTGCAGGGCCACTTTGTCGGGCGTTTTCTCGGCGTGGCGGTCCAAGCAGTTGACGCTGACATTGCCCTTCGCGCCCACGAAGTAGCGGAAGTCGCCCAGCTCACCGTCTAGGATTTTCGTCCAGCCCTCGTCCCATTCCAGTTCGCCCGCCATTTCAGCCCAGTATTCGGTGGGCGGCAAGGCTTTCAGGCGCTCGGCTTCCTGCACTGACACGGGAGCCTGACGCCGCAGAGCGTCGCTGGGAGGAATCAGAGGCTGGTCGAGCAGGGGGGGCTGGGTGCTCATAAGGCTCCTTGACAACCGTACTTGTGCTGAGTGGCCCGTGGGAAAAACAAGTCCGCCATGCTCACACCTGAAACACCCCCACCTTGAATTCCTCCGACTTGGCCTGCCCCGCGCAGACTTCCAGGGCGCGGATCAGGCGCTCGCGGGTGTCGCCGGGTTTGATGATCTCGTCGACCCACAACCGCGAGGCGGCGTAGCGCGGGTCGAGTTCGGTGTCGTACTTGCCCTTAACCTCGTTGTAGAGCCGCAAAAGCTCCTCGTCGTCGGGTTCGTGGCCGCCGCGTTTGAGGGCGGCCAGTTGAATATCCAGCAGAGTTTTGGCCGCCGCGTTGCCGCTCATGACCGCGTATTTGGCGCTGGGCCAGGCGAACAGGAAACGCGGGCCGAAGGCTTTGCCGTTCATGGCGTAGTTGCCTGCTCCGAAGCTGCCGCCGGTGATCAGCGTGAGCTTGGGCACCACCGAGTTGGACACGGCGTTGACCAGCTTGGCTCCGCGCCGGATGATGCCTTCTTGCTCCGAGTCGCGGCCCACCATGAAGCCGGTCACGTCCGACACGAAGATGAGGGGCGTTCCAGCTTGGTTGGCATCCAGAATAAAGCGGGCAGCCTTGTCGGCGCTGTCGCCGTAGATGACGCCGCCGACTTCGATGCGGGTTCGCAGACCCGGTTCACCGCCCGCCTTGAGCTTTTTCTTGATGACAGTGCGCTGGTTGGCCACATACGCCACCGGAAAGCCGCCCAGCCGCGCAAAGCCGCACACCAGCGTCTCGCCGTACTCAGCCTTGAATTCCTGAAAACTGCTCTCGCCTTCCGGCGTCATATCGCTGATGGCCGCGATGAGGTCGCGCACGTCGTAGGGCTTGGCGGAGTCGAAAGCCACCAAGTCGGTCAGATCCGAGTTGGACGGCGGCAAGACTTCCCTTCTGCGCTTGGCCCAGCCCGCCACGTCGCCCTCAGCGTAGAGGTCAGCCAGCGAACGCAGACGCTTGATGGCCGCGTCGTCGTCGGGCTCACGGTAGTCCACCGTTCCGGCAATCTGGGCATGCATGGCCGCGCCGCCGAGGTCTTCCGAGTCCACGGTTTGCCCAATCGCCGCTTTGACCAGCGCCGGGCCAGCCAGATACAGGCCGCTGCCCTCGGTCATGATCAGCGTGTCGCACATCACCGGCAAGTAAGCTCCGCCCGCCACGCAGTTGCCCATGATGGCGGCGAGCTGCGGGATTCCGGCGGCGCTCATCCGGGCATTCAGGTAAAAGACCCGCCCGAAGTCGTCTTGGTCGGGAAAAATCTCGTCCTGCATCGGCAAGTACACGCCCGCCGAGTCGACGAGGTACATCACCGGCAAGTGGTTTTCAAAGGCGATGGTCTGCGCCCGAATGACTTTCTTGGCGGTGATCGGAAAGAACGCACCCGCCTTGACGGTGGCGTCGTTGGCGATCATCATCCAGGGCCGCCCGTGAACCGTGCCGATGCCCGTCACCGTGCCGCCGCTGGGGCAGCCCCCCACGTCGGTGTACATTTCCCAACCGGCGAAGGTCATCAGCTCGTCAAACGGCGTCCCTTCGTCTACCAGGCGGCTGATGCGCTCACGGGCGGTCAAGCGGTTTTTATCGTGCTGGCGCTGCTGGGCCTTGGGGCCGCCGCCGAGTCGGACTTGGGCGGCGTCGGTGTCGAGGCGGGTCAGGGCGTCGGCCCATAAGCTGGTGGTGGTCTGGGTCATGAGGGTTCCTTGTGTACGGGTTGTTTTTGCGCTGGTTGTTTTTGCATCAGGGCGCTGCGCTTACACTGCGCCACCAGTTCGCCGCGCTGATTAAAGGCGCGGTGCTCGAAGGTGACGATTCCGGCTTCCGGGCGTGAGCCAGATTCCCGGCGGGCCACCACTTCACTCTCGGCACGCAGGGTGTCGCCGTGCTTGACCGGCTTGGGAAAGCTGATCTCCGAAAAGCCCAGATTGGCAACCAGCGTACCCAGCGTCAGTTCGTAGACGCTCAGGCCGACGAGCAAACTCAGCGTCAGCATGGAATTGACCAATCTCTCCCCGAACTCAGTCTGGGCCGCGTACTCGGCATCGAGGTGCAGCGGCTGGGGGTTCATGGTCATGGTCGTGAACAGCACGTTATCGGCCTCGGTGAGGGTGCGGGTCACGTAGTGCCGAATCACCGCGCCGACCGGCAGTTCTTCAAAGTATTTACCGGGCGGGCGGGCAGTGCCGGATGACTGGCTCACGCTTCCACCTCCGCGCTCGCCAGAACCGCCCGCGCCCGCACCAGCATCGGCGCGTCAACCATCTGGCCCTCGAAGGCGATCACACCGCGCCCCTGCTGCTGGCCCTGCTCGTAAGCGGCCAGCAGCGCCCAAGCCCGCTTGATTTCTTCCGGTGAAGGGCTAAACACCTGATGCGAGAGTGCGACCTGAGCCGGGTGGATGCACAGCTTGCCGCCGTAGCCGAGCGAGCGCCCCACCCTGGCATCTTCCAGAAAAGCGGCGTCGTCGCGCAGTTTGGTCACCACGATGTCGTAAGCCGCCACGCCAAAGAGCCGCGCCAGCATCGCCACCCGTGAGCGTGGGTACAGCACTTCCAAACCCGCTGCGGTTCGCACGCCGCCCAAATCGGCCACGTAATCTTCAGCGCCGAAATAAGCCGAGGTGACTGCCCCTTTGACTGCGCCTTTGCTTGGGCCTTTGCTTGGGCCTTTACCTGGGCCTTGCAGCAGCTCGCCCGCGTTTTCCACTCCGGCCACTGTTTCCAGTCCGGCCATGATCTGAAGGTGGGCCAGGCCACGCGCCCCGAACTGCTCGACCGCTTCTGCCAGGTCGGCGGCGCGTTCGAGTTTGGGAAGCACCACACCCGCCAGCGTGGGCGTCAAGGCGTCCAAGTCGTCGGCGAAATAAGGCGACTGGACGGCATTCAGGCGCAGGTATACCGCCTGTTCAGGGTGGTGGGCGGCCAACCAGACTTGGGCTTCCCTGGCCACCTGTCTGGCCTGTTGCTTGGCCTCTGCGCTGTCCGGCACGGCGTCTTCCAAGTCCAAGATGGCCAAATCAGGACGTGAGCGCGGCAGTTTTTTAAGGACTTCGAGCTGGTTGGCGGGAGCAAACAGAGCGCTTCGGTAACGCGGTAAACGGACAGTGGGCGAACTCATGAATGCTCCTCAAACACGCGGCCAACCTTTAAATCCTGTAAAGTTCAACCGCTCGGTTGGATTTTTAATAGCCCGAGCTTAACACGGCGCGGTGCGCGGGCGCTAGGGTCAGGTGATGAGTGTGCGGCAAAGGCGATCAGAGAGTCTGAAAGTGCAGCAAAAGGTGCAGGCCCGCCGGCGGGAAATCTACGCCGCCGCCGCCGAACTGTTCAGCACGCATGGCTACCGCGCCGCCTCGATGCGTGAACTCGCCGCCGCGCTGGGCATGAGCAAGGCCAGTTTGTATCACTATGTCCAGAGTAAAGAAGAACTCCTGACGCTGCTTTATACCGAGGTTATCGCCGAAAACACCGCCATCATGCAGGCGGTGATCGACCTCGGCCTCAGCGCCGCCGAAACATTGCGCGAAGTCTTGGTGCAGCGCGTGCTCTACACCATTACCCGTCAACGTTTGCTGCGGGTCTTTTACGAGGAAGAACTGGAATTGCCGCCCACCGTCAGCGGCCCGATGCGCCAGGAGAGACAGCACTACGAGCACACTCTACTCAGCGTGGTGCAGCGCGGGCTGGACGAGGGCGTGCTGACCTCGCCGGTTTCGGCGCAGATGACCGCCAATATTTTGCTGGGGGCCGTCAACTGGACTTACCGCTGGTACAAAGCGGGAGGGCCGCTGCGTGCGCGTGAATTTGCGGAGGGCGTGGCGGATACGGCCATGGGCGGAATAGTGTCCCCATCCGCGCTCACAGCCGATCTCGTCAGGGGTTAGAGGGGATGTTCACGGTGGAGCTGATTCGAGGGCTCCACTTGCTCGTGCGGTTCATACATCAAGTAGGCCTACTCAGTAGCCGCAACTCATAGCCAACGAAACGCCAGAAACGCCGCCACCACGCCGATGATGCCGCCCACCAGCACTTCCAGATAGGTGTGGCCCAGCAGCACCTTCAGCGGCTTGGGCGCAAAGCCTTCGCGCACCACTGCCCGCAGCTCGGCCACCAGCTCGTTGATCAGGCGGGCTTGCTGGCCGCTGCTGTGGCGCACCCCGGTGGCGTCGTACATCACGATCAGGGCAAAGGTGGTCACCACCGCGAAGAGCGGGCTGCCCAGTCCTTCTGTAAGGGCCACACCGGTGGTCAAGGCCGACACCATGGCGCTGTGGCTGCTGGGCATTCCGCCAGTTTCCAAAGCTTTTTCGGGCCGCCAGCGCCGCTCGAAAAGCAAAATCAGCAATACCTTGACGATTTGCGCTCCGGTGCTCGAAAACACGGCCGTCCACAGCCAGCGGTTGCTCAGCAGCTCAGCAATCGAATTCATGGGGCAGCTCTACAAGAAGGCGTCACAGTTGGCACTGAGTTTAGCGGTGAAAACTGAGAAAGCCTACTCGCCTACTTGGCCCGCGCTTCATGCTAAAAGCTCGACCTCAACCAACTCGCTCGGCTGCTCCCCGGCTTGCAGGCGCTCGGCGGCCAAAACAGTATTCATGATCAGGTGGGCCACCGTCATCGGGCCGACGCCGCCGGGTACAGGCGTCAGCGCGGCGGCGATCTCAGCGACCTCGGGGTGAACGTCTCCGGCGAGTTTGGCTTTGCCGCTCTTGGTCTGCCCCACCCGGTTGACCCCCACATCAATGACGACTGCGCCGGGGCGGATCATCTCGGCGGTGATCAGGTGTGGTCTACCGGCGGCCGCCACCACCATGTCGGCTTCGCGGGTCAGGGCCGCCAGATCGGGGGTGCGCGAGTGGGCGATGGTCACGGTGGCGTCGCGGGCCAGCAGCAGGGCCGCCAGCGGTTTACCCACGATGTTGCTGCGCCCCACGATCACCACCCGCTGCCCGGCTACCGGCAGGCCGTAGTAATCGAGCAAGCGCACCACCCCGGCGGGGGTGCAGGGCGGCAAGGCGGCTGCGCCTGTCCAGAGCCGCCCCACATTGACCGGGTGAAAGCCGTCCACGTCTTTTTCGGGGCTGATGGCGTTCAGGACACGCTCACTGTCAATAAAAGCGGGCAGCGGCAACTGAACGAGTAAGCCGCTGACGGCGGGATCGGCATTCAGCCGCTCGATCAGCGAGAGGAGCTCGGCTTGGCTGGTGGCACTCGGCAGGGCGTGAACGGTGCTGCCCAGCCCGACTTCCAGCGCCTTTTTTTCCTTGAGGCTGACATAACTCACGCTGGCAGGGTCTTCGCCCAGCCGGATGACGTGCAGTTCCGGGCGGCGCGGCAAAGCGGCGGCCCGCGTCCGGGCTTCGTCCAGCAGCGCTTGGGCGGCAGGCGGGCCAGCCAAAATCATGGCGCTCAATGTTGTGCTTCGCCGCTTGGCTGGGCTTCCATGCTGCGCGACATGCCGCCCAGAACGCCGTTGACAAAGCGGCCCGAATCGTCACCGCCGAACTTGCGGGCAATCCGCACGGCGCTTTCGATGATCGGCGGGTGGGCTTCAGCCGTATGCTGCATTTCAAACACCGCCAGCCGCAGCACGTTGAGGTCGGTCTGGGCCATCTGCTCGAAACTCCAACCGCGAATGGTGCGCTGGAGCAAGTCGTTGATCTCGGCGGCGCTGGCTTGGTAGCCGAAGGTCAGCTCGTGGGCAAAGGAAAGCGCTTCGGGGTTGAGATGCACGTAGGTGTCGTCGCCCGAAAGCATCGCACCTTCGCTGCGGGTAAAGACTTGTTGAAGGTCTAGGCCACCCTGTCCGGCTTCGAACAGCACCCGGAAGGCAAATTCACGGGCGGCGCGGCGGGTGCCCACCGGCTGAGCAGCGGCGCGTTCGCGGCGGGTCACGCGTTGCCCGCTGAAGGAGCAGCCGCGCTCGGCACCGGCAAACTCAGATTTTGCACGGTGACATTGACCGCTTTGACTTTGAGGCCCGTCATCAGTTCGATATTTTCTTGCAGAGCATTTTGGGCTTGCTGCGCCAGTTTGTGCAAGTTCTTGCCGTACTCGATATTGACGCCGACCTCTAGGCTCACGCTCTGGCCGTCGCGGGTGATTTTAAGCGCTCTGGGACGGCGCGAAGACGGCATTTCCCCTGCGCCGAGGCTGCCCAGCGAACCACTGAGTGACTCGCTCAACGCCTCGCCCAATTTGCCGGGGCGCGGCGTGGCGACGGCGATGCTCAGGCCCTCGATGCGCTCCAGGGTCGAGGTGGCGATGTCGGTCAGGACGTTTTTGCTGATTTCAAGTTCCATACTTCTCCCAGTCGTACGCGGGGCGGCGAATTGTTATGCGGCGCGGAAGCGCTCACGGCTTCCAAGTTGCTGATTAGTTTAGCTCAAGGAAATAAACCTGACAGAGACTTCAGCACGCTGAGGAACCGCTCATGGCTGGCAACGCTGCTGGCCGTGTCGGTCACGACCAATCTGGCGCTGGCCGACCTGCCAGGCAACGTGGCCATCCCCGCGCTCGCGGCGGGGCTGTCCCAAGACAGCGTGATCAATATCACCCAAGTGATTCCGGTAGACCGGAGCTTTCTGGATTCGCAGATTGGGCAACTGCCCGCCGAGTTGCTGCGGCGCGTCGCAGACGGTCTGCGGCTGATTCAAGGCCTTTGAGCAAACGGCTCACTCCAGCCCTGCCGCTCCCTTTTCCTCCAGCAGCGCCGCGAGGCCCGCTTCGTCCAGCACCGGAATCTCAAGTTCCTGAGCGCGGCTGAGTTTGCTTCCGGCGTCCTCGCCCGCCACCAGATAACTGGTTTTGCCGGTCACGCTGCCGGTCACGCGAGCGCCCCGCGCTTCGAGAGCGGCTTTCAGCACGTCGCGCGGGCGGCTGAGGCTGCCAGTCAGCACGAAGTTCAGGCCGGCGAGTTCCGCCGTGCGGCTTTCGGTTTCGCTGACTTGCTGGCCCAGTCCGGCGGCGCGGAGCTTGGCGATCAAGCGTTGCAACCGCTCGGAAGCCAGTTCGCTACTGACCCGTTGGGCCAGCACGCCGCCGAGTCCGGGCACCGCTTCGATCTGCTCGGGCGCGGCGGCTTCCAGCGCGGCCAGCGAACCGAAGGCGCGGGCCAGCGCTTTGGCGTTGCGGTCTCCGACACCCGCCATGCCCAGCGCGTTGATTAAGCGCCACAGGGGTTTGGCTTTGCTTTCCGCGAGCTGCGCCAGTACGTTGGCGGCTTTTTTGTCGCCGCCGCGCTCCAGGCCGGAAAGTTGCTCGGCGGTGAGCGCGTAAAAGTCGGCGGCGTCTTTGACCAGTCCAGTGTCTAGGAGCTGGCGGGTCAGCTTTTCACCGATGCCGCGAATGTCCAGCGCACCGCGTGAGACGAAGTAGCGCAGACCCTCGTAGAGTTTGGCCGGGCACTCGGGATTGGTGCAGTAGCGGTTGGCGTCGCCTTCCTCACGCACGGCGGGAAAGGTGCAGATGGGGCAGACATCCGGAAACACGAACGGCACAGCTCCCTCGGGGCGCAGTTCTGGCAGCACCCGCACGATCTCGGGGATGACGCCGCCCGCTTTGCGAACCAGCACCGTGTCGCCAATGTGCAAATCGAGGTCGCGGATAAAGTCTTCGTTGTGCAGCGTGGCTTTGCTGACGGTGCTCCCTTCCAAGAGGCGCGGCGAAAGGTGGGCCAGCGGAGCCAGTTTGCCGGTGCGCCCCACGTTGATGCTGACACTTTCCAAAATGGTCTGGGCTTCTTCCACTGGAAACTTATAGGCAATCGCCCATTTGGGTGCCCGACTGGTGAAGCCGGATTCAGATTGGAGGTGCAGGTCATTGAGCTTGATGACGGTGCCGTCCACGTCGAACGGCAAGTCGCCGCGCACCGCCAGCAAATCGGCGTGGTACTGCACCGCTTCTTCGATGCCGCGAACCTGCTTTGAATACTCGCTGACCGGAAAGCCACGCGCCCTGAGCCATTCCAGCACCTCCCACTGGGTCTTGGCTGGCACACCGTCACGCTTGCCCAGCGCGTACAAAATAGCGCTGAGATTGCGCGAACGGGTCACGCTCGGGTCTTTTTGACGCAGCGCTCCGGCGGCTCCGTTGCGGGGATTTTTGAGCGGCTGCGTGCCCAATTCCTCGGCCCGCTCGTTGAAGGCGGCGAACTCCTCGCGGCTGAGGTACACTTCGCCGCGCACTTCCAGTTCGCCGGTCAGGCCTTCTACTTTCTGCGGCAAACCCGCGATGGTCAAGACCTGCGCGGTGACGATTTCGCCGGTCACGCCGTTGCCGCGTGTGGCGGCCCACTGAAGTTCGCCGTCCAGGTAATACAAGTTGACGCTCAGACCATCGATTTTGAGCTCGCAGGTATAGGCGAAGTCGGCGGCTTCCGGCGTGATGTTGAGCGAGCGGGAGAGCTTGTCTTGAAAGCCGCGCAACTCCGCGTCATCGAAGACATTGTCCAGACTGGTCATCGGGGTGGGGTGGTTGACCGGCAAGAAAGCGCTGCTGGGCAGTCCACCAACGGCTTGGGCAGGCGAGGGCGCTTCCGTCAACCAATCGGGATGCTCGGCTTCCAGGGCGCGGGCCTCACGGGTCAGGGCGTCATAGTCATGGTCGGCAATTTCGGGCGCGTCCTGCTCATGATAAAGGCGGTTGTGGCGGGCCAGTTCGTCCATCAGCCACAGGTAACGTTCAGACGGTAAGGTCGGGCCATCCTCCAAGTTCTTGTGCGGCGATTTTCTGTCCTGTGACAAATCTTGCGGGGGTGTTTGCCTTTCAGCGCTCATGGCCCAACCTTAGCATTCCGCGCTTTGCCCTGCTTCACGCTCCGCTTCCCGGTGCTCCCCCCACTGCGTGATTAAGGCTTCCTTTAGCTCTACCGACTTTCGCGTATACTTTCTGTTCAAGAACACGCTCCGCTTGACGGCCACTCAAAACCGGACAAGCGTACCCATCAGGAGGACTACCGATGAATTTATCCAGAACAGCCTTGACCCTTTCCCTGCTCGCCCTCAGCAGCCTCTCGATTGGCAGCATGGCCGCCGCCCAAAGCGGTATCCGTGTCGGTCTGGCTTACGACGCGGGCGGCAAATTCGACAAGAGCTTTAACCAATCGGCCTACGAAGGCTCGCAGCGTGCCGTGAAAGGAGGCGGCGTCTCGGTCAAGGATTTCGAGCCGTCCGATCCCAGCCAGACTGTGCAGGGCATTCGCGGCTTTGCCAAAGACGGCTTTGACCTGACCATCGCGGTGGGCTTTGCCAACAACGCCAGCATCACCCAGGTCGCCAAAGAAAATCCCGACCTCGCTTTCGGCTTGGTGGACGATGTCTCCGATGCCAAAAACGTTCAGAGCATGACCTTCAAAGAGCAGGAAGGCAGCTTCTTGGTGGGCTACCTCGCCGCCCTGAACAGCTCAACTGGCGTGCTGGGCTTCCTCGGCGGAATGGACGTGCCTCTCATTCATAAATTTGAAGCGGGCTACATCGCTGGAGCCAAAGCCGCCAACCCCAAAGTCAAGATCGTCAGCCAGTATGTCGGCACCACGCCTGACGCTTGGAACAACCCCGGCAAAGCCAAAGAAATCTCGGCCAGCATGAAAGCCAAGGGTGCGGACATTATTTTTGCCGCTGCGGGCGCGTCGGGCAAAGGCCTGCAAGATTACATCAAGCAGCAGCAGTGCCTCAAGGCCACCCAACTGCCCAAAGGCGTGACCTTTACTTCTGACAACTACAAAGCGGTGCCCAAGTCGGCGTCTTACCTCTCGGCCTGCGCGGGCAACACCCGTCCGATGTTCTTTATCGGCGTGGACAGCAACCAAAACTACCTCGGCGATTTTGACAACAACCCCAAAACGCTCAACCATGGCCTGACCAGCATGACCAAACGGGTCGACAACGCCGTCTACGCCCTGATTATGGATGTCAAGGCCGACAAGTTCAAAGGCGGCTCGCGCGTCTTCGGCCTCTCAGACGGCGGCGTGGGCTACTCGGTCGACGAATTCAACAGAGCGCTGATCTCCAGCGCCCAAGTTGCCAAAGTCGAAGCCGTCAAAGCCAAAATCATCAGCGGCGCGATCAAGGTTCCCTCGCAGTAAGCAAGTGCCCAGTGGCCGTTTTCTTATCTGAGTGCCCAAAGTAAATTGCTCAGCGAAGAAAAAAGAGCCGTACTGAACTGGGCCGTATAAAAATCGTAAGTGGAGTGGGCGACAAGGCTCGCCGCGTCGTTTAAACTCCGTCTTAAGGTCCCGCACGTTTCCCGTGAACGTGCGGGCCTCTTTGTTGGGCGGGCCAGGCTTGGGCCAGCCTTTAGCCGGGGCGGGGACGCTTTTCACTCAGGCCGCGTACCTTAGAGACTATGAACATTCCCTTTGGCCCCAAACAAAGCAGCGCAGCCTTGCCCGACGGCGTGACCAAACCGACGTGGGTGGTGGTGGACATCAGCGGGCCGCTGCCTGCCCGCCAGCCGAGCAACCCGATTGCCGCGCTGCTCAACCGCAGCGAAACGCTGGAATCTTTGGCCGTCAAGTTTGAAAAGCTCAGCAAAGCCGATTGGCTCCACGGCGTTCTCCTGCGCTTCGGCTCTTTTGAAGCCGACCTTGCCAGTGCCCACGCCTTGCGGGCCATGCTGCGGCGCTTGTCCGATCACAAACGCACCGTCAGCTACTTGCCCACCGTCACCAAAGCCAGTTTGCTGGCCGCCTCGGGCGCAGGCGAAGTGGTGGCCCCGGAATCGGCAGAATTCATGCTGCAGGGGTTCGGGGCTGAAATTACTTACCTCGGCGCGTTCCTGAAGAAGCACGGCATCGATTTTGAAAATTTGCGAATTGGCGAATTCAAAAGCGCCCTGACCCGTTTTTCGCAAGATTACATGGACGACGCCCAGCGCCACCAAACGGCCGAGTTGCTGCGGGGCATGGAAGATGCCTGGGCCGCCGACTTGGCCGAGGCACGGGGAGTCAGCGAAGGTGCGGTGCGCCAGTGGCTCAGCGAGGGTGTTTCGAGCGCGGCGCGGGCGCATGAACTCGGCATTCTCAGCAGCGTGGCCTACGAGGACGAACTGATCGGCCCGGCGGCACGGCCCCTTTCGGCGGTGCTCGATTTGCTGGTGCCGGAGCGCAGTAAGCGCGGAGAGGGGCGCATCGCTTTGGTGCCGGTGGTGGGCAACATCGTCACCGGCAAGTCGCGCAACAACCCGCTGCCGCTGCCGCTGCTCGGCGGCGCGATGGCCGGTTCGGATTCGGTGGTGGCCGCTCTTAAGCGGGCCAAGGAAGACAAGCAGACCAAAGCCATCGTGCTGTACGTGGATTCCGGCGGCGGCTCGGCGCTGGCCTCCGATTTGATTTGGCGCGAAGTGGCGACCAGCGAAAAGCCGGTGGTGGCGGTAATGGGCGCGGTGGCGGCGTCGGGCGGCTATTACGTGCTGGCCGCTGCCAAACACGTGATCGCTTCGCCCTACACCATCACCGGCAGTATCGGCGTGGTGACAGGCAAGCCGGTGCTGCGCGAGTTTAACCAGCGGCAGGGTTTTACGCCCGAGCGGGTGGAGCGCCAAGACAACGCCCTGATCTACTCGTCTGCCCAGCCTTTTTCTGACGCTGAGCGCACCGAACTTGAGCGCAGCATCGGTGAGGTGTACCAGCGTTTCATTGGCCGCGTGGCCCAGGGACGCAAGCTCAGCGTGGAGCAGGTGGACAAGCTGGGGCGCGGGCGGGTCTGGAGCGGCGCAGACGCCCTCGGCGCGGGCCTCGTCGACGAACTCGGCGACCTCGCCACCGGCTTTCAGCGGGCAGCAGAATTGGCTGGCCTGAGTTACGGCGCTCCCGTCTGGACAGCCACCCCGCCCAACCGGGGGCCGCTGCCAGAATTTGCTCAGCAAGCGGCTGCGGTCAGCTTCAAGCCGCCGTTTTTGGGTGACGCCGCGCTGCTGTGGCTGGATTTGGGACTACACATCAAGTAGTGTCCTAACCCGATTTCAACTCGGCCCAAATTTCGGCTCGGTTCAGTGTTGAGCGCTGCCGCTTGCACTTTGCCGCCCGCTGACCCAGCATGGAACTTATGCCCACAAAATACGCCGGAGGCGACCAAGAACGGGCTGCCCTCGACGCCTACATCAAGCTCTGGCGAGCGTCGCATTTGGTGGAGATGCAGGCCAACCGCCACCTCGCCCGCTTTGACTTGACCACCAGCCAATTTGGAGTGCTGGAAGCGGTTTATCATCTCGGCCCACTGAGTCAGCAGGCGCTGGCCAAGAAGATTTTGCGCTCCAGTGGCAACCTGACGATGGTGATCGACAACCTCGAAAAAACCCAATTGGTGCGCCGTGAACGCAACCAGCAAGACCGGCGGGTGATGATCGTGTCGCTCACTCCAGCCGGGCGCGAACTGATCGCGCAGGTGCTGCCGCCGCACGTCAGAGGCGTTGTGGGCGTGTTTGACTCCCTGAGTAAAGACGAGTTGGCCCAACTGTCCAGCCTGACCCGCAAGCTGGGCCTAGCCCTCAGCGCTGGCAAAGCGCAAACCGGCGCGGCGGGGAAATCCCCCAAAGCGAAGCAGGAAAAGCAGGCCAGCAAAATGGAGGTCAAAGCGCTTGAGGTACTGACCGCACTTTAAGCCGCGCGTTTGACTAAGTACGCCAACGTTTATCTTTAGATAAGCCGAGCGGAGCGGGCAGGCCCGGTAGGTGCCGCTTTGCCCAAGACGCGAGAGATGGAAAAAGTATGGCTAGATGGGAGTGGAGGGATGGAGCGCTCTTTGCGGAATCTCGAAACGGTAATCTTGCTGTACTTAGGCCCGTCATTTCGGCAAGGTGGCGAGGTGGCTAAGCAGCTCGGCTTCCTCCGCTTCTCGGCTGCTTACCCGCCCCGCTTGGCGCAACCCGCTGAGGCGGGCCAGCGCCTTTCCCACTTGCGGCCCGGCAGGAACGCCAAGGTTCAGCACATCTTTGCCGGTCAGTGGAATGTACGCGTCAGGCCGCAGCACGCCGCGCAACGTCGCCTCGGCGCTGTCTGGAGAAACATATTCGTGATCCATTGCCCGCCTCAGCAGCGCTGCCGGACGTGGCCCCAAAGCCAAGCGGTCTTGCCAAGCGTGTTGATCAGCCATGTGTTGATCGGCCACGCTGGACAAAAAGCCCGCCGCGTAGACCGCGTCACTGGGACGCTGCGGCAAGGCGTCCAGCGCGGCGAGAACTCTGGGCGCTCCAGCGGGCAGCAGGACAGCCGCGCCCCAGCTTTCCAGCCGCTCCATGACCTGACTCGGGCGCGGCTCCGAGAGCATCAAGCGCAGCTCAGCGTCTAAGCGGGGTGTCTGGGCAGCCACCGCGAGGGCCGAGGGCACTTGGGCAAGCAACTGCGGCGAGGCGCTGAGCTCGAGCCGGGCTGCGAGGCGTGCGCCGCGAATCAGCCGCGAGGCGTCATCGGTCAGCGAGTCGGAGTGCAGCGGGCGCAGTTCCCGGTTAAGCAGATCTGCCAGGCCGCCCACCGGATCGTGCAGTTCGGGCTTGGTTTGCCCTCCCGTCGCCTCGCCTATCACCAACGCCAAAGCGTTCAGCGAAAAATCGCGGCGCAGCACATCTTGGCTGAGGGTGCCGGAATGCGGCAGCGGCGAAGCGCCCGCCTGCGGATAGCGCTCGATGCGGGCGCTGACCAGATCGGCGGCGCGGCCATCCGGCAACGTCAGGGTGGCGTTTTGATACGCCGGATGAAACAAAAACGGCAAGCCGGATTGACGGGCCAAGCTTTCCACATCACCGCCGACCAGCACGATGTCGAGGTCAATTGGCGCAAGGCCCAGCAGAGCGTCCCTGACCGCCCCGCCGACGAGGGCCAGTCTGCCACCGGAAACTTGAAGACTCAGCGCCGTGAGCAGCTCCCGGTCAGCGGCGCTCAGAGCCGACCAAACCCGCTCAGCCAACTCCGGCGCAGCGGGCGGAGCGAGGTCGGCGGGCAGCAGCACAGCGGCGAACCGTTGGGCTTGAGTAACAACAAGCGCGGGAAAGGACTGCAACGCGGCGCGGGCTTCGTCCAAGATGGCCGAACTGTCCAATAGGGGCGCGGCCTGAATCCGGTTTGGTTCACCGGGCGTCACCACACCCAAAACCTGCTCGCCGTCCAGCACCGCCAGCGCTTCCAGATGCCAAGCCCGCAGCAGCGCTGCCGCCTCACCCAGAGTCTCCGGCGTCAAGCTAGGCGGCGGGGTTTTGGGCAAAAGCGGGCGGAGGTGATCTGGCACGGCTTTAAAGTTTCACAAACACAGTAGAAGGGTCAATGAGTTGGTGTTCAGTTGGGCGGTAAGGTCGTAAACGAGCTTTGATCCAGCGTAACCTCGACGCTGCGGGTCTTGCCGCCGCTCTCCACTTCCAACTTCACGCTGTCGCCCACTTTTTTGCCAATATATGCGGCTTGTAAATCCCCGATGCTGCCGACTGGGTTGCCGTCGGCGCTCACGATCACGTCGCCGCCCACCGCGATTTGGCCGCCGCCCACCGAGCGCAGTTGCCCGCCGCGCAGGCCCGCTTTGGCCGCAGGTGTGCCGGCGCTCACTTCCCCGATCAAAAATCCGCTCGGCGGCAAGTTGTATTGCTGGCGCAGTTGGCTGGGCACCGCGCTGAGATCAACCGGAATGCCTACCCTGCCGTTGGCGGTCGTTTGAAACGCCAGCAGGCCCGGCCTCACGCCGATAGTAGGAGCCAGCACCAAGCCGCCGCCCGCCGCTTTGAGGCGCTCCAGCAGGTTTTTGGCGGTGTTGATGGGAATGGCAAAACCGATGCCCGCGCTTTGGCCCACGCCACTTTGCGCCCCGGCGGGGCTGATGATCTGGGTATTGATCCCGATGACCCGCCCAGTGCTGTCGAGGAGCGGCCCGCCGCTGTTGCCGGGGTTGATGGCCGCGTCGGTTTGAATGGCGTTTTGGGTGATGCCCTCACCGCCCGAATTGAAACCAATCGGAATCTGGCGGTCGACGCTGCTGACAATTCCTTCCGAGACGCTGAAATCAAAGCCGAAGGGAGCGCCCATCGCCACCGTTTTTTGGCCGACTTCGAGGGCGCTGCTGTCACCCAAAGGAATCGGTTTGATCAGGGCTTTGGGCATGTTCTTGGGACGAATCAGCGCCAGGTCGTACTGCGGCGCGAGGCCGATGATCTCGGCTTCCACCGGAACTTTTTGGTTTTGCACCCGCACTTTGATGGTGGCTCCCTGCACCTGTCCGCCCTCGGTGACGACGTGGTAGTTGGTCAGAATATCGCCGCTGTCGTCCACAAAAAAGCCCGAGCCGACGCCGGACTGCCCGCCGCCCATCTGCCCAAAGGCGTCGGGATTGGCCGGAGACTCGGTGGTGATGTACACCAGCCCCGGCTCGTACTGCTTGATAATCGAGATGGTGTTGGCCTCGCTCACCAGCTTGGTGCCCTCGGCCCGCAGCGGCTGGGTGGCGTCTCCAGTAGAAGCGGTGGCAGAACTTGGCAAAGACGCAGTGCTGGCGCTGGCAGAAGGTGTGGTGGACGTCGCCGCCGTGTTCTGGGCGGTGTTCGTTTGGGCATTGGAATTGAGAACCGCTTGAGCACTCGGCACTACGCCGCGCCCGACGGTGGCTCCGATGCCAATCCCGAGGGCAGCGGCCACGACGGCAGTAATGAGGACAGTGTTGGTGCGGTTGGCCATAATGACCTTATTAGAACCAGACCCCGTGAAAATGCGGCGCGTAACGCATGAGGAAACCGCTAAGCTGGCCCGCCCTCACTCCCTTCGGAGAGTTTGAAGGTCAAAGTACGCTGCGGTGTGTGGTTTTTTACAAAAAAGGTGAATCTCCCTAATAAAATGCTCAGGCCGTATAGCTTCACGGATGTTCATCTGCTACCTTAACGGCTAATGCTGGCCTACGTCATCAACCCTGGCTCCACCAGCACCAAATTGGCCCTGGCCGAAATCGAGCGCGGCGACAATCCCGCTTTGCCTTCGCTGCTGCGCCTTAAGCTCGACAAAACCGAGGTGATGCACTCGGCGCTGCTGTCTGGGCCGCTGGAACTCGGCGATTTGCAGGCCGATCTGATGACCGCCGCCACCGACTGGCCCAAGCCCGACGCGGTGGTGGCTGCCTGCGGCCTCATCGGCAATTTGCAGGCCGGAGCTTACCGGGTGACGCCTGAGCTGGCCGAGTGGCTGCTGACCCACCCGCACGGTGAATACACCAGCAATGTCGGCGCGGCGTTGGCGCTGCACCTGGCCGAGTCGCGCGGCGTGCCGGCCTACGTCGTCGATCCGCCAGATGTGGACGAGCTGCGCCCCGAGGCCCGCGTGTCGGGGCTGGCGGGGGTGGAGCGCCTCAGCCGCCTGCACACCCTCAATGCCCGCTTGGTGGCCCGCCGCGCCGCCCACGAACAGGGATTGCGCTTCCAAGACGCCCGCGTGGTGGTGGCCCACCTCGGCGGCAGCATCAGCGTCAGCGCTTTTGAAGGCGCGAAGATTATCGACACGACAGGTGCGCGGCTCGACGAAGGCCCGTTCACTCCCAGCCGCGCCGGAACGCTGCCGATCCGCGCCCTGCTCGACGTCGCTTACAGCCGCCCGCGCAGCGACGCCGAAAAGCTGCTGCTCAGCGGAGCGGGCTTTTTGGGCCTCACTGGAACGGCGGATTTGCGCGAACTCGAGCGCCGCGAGAAAACCGAGAGCCGCGTCAAGCTGGCCGCCGACGCTTTCGCTTATCAGGTCGCCAAGAACATCGGAGCCTACAGCGCCGCTCTCAGCGCCCGCCCTCACGCAGTGGCGATCACCGGCGGCATTGCCCGCTGGGAAAGCGTGGTGAACCGCATCGAGCGCCAGATCGGTTGGATCGCGCCGCTAACCGTACTGCCCGGCGACCTCGAACTCGAAGCGTTGGCCGAGGGAATGGGCCGGGTGCTGCTGGGCTTGGAAACCGCCCAAGACTGGACACCTCCCGGCGCGGCCAGCGCAGCCGACTCCGTCTGATGGCCCGCTCGTCGCGCAAACCGGGCAAACTCGGCAAAGAGCGCCCCCACCCGATTCGCGCCACCAGCATGTGGCGGGTCGATCAAGTGTTTCTCAGCCGCAAGGGGCAGCGCGTAGAAGTGATTGCCAGCTTGGTCAACGATCAAGGTGGGCTAAGAAACCTCAGCACCATCGCTCCCACCGACGATCCGGCCGAAGCGGTGCGGCACGCGGCCCGCCACATCGCCGGAATGGGCAACGTCTATGAAGCCCGTAACGCCCGCGTGCGCTGGACACGGGCGCAGTCGGTAACGGCCCAAGACGAACTGATCCGCGACCTCGATTTGGAAGACGAATTTTTGGATTCATTTTTGGAAACGCTAGATGTGATTAGAGATCAGATGAGTTGAGGGGCAGAGTGAGCCATCCCCCCAACTCGCCTCACCTCAAAAAACAATCGGCTTGATGCCCACGCTGTTTGCGCCACACGAGACCGTCAGCACTTTGCCGTTGGGCGCGGAGGTGCAGCCAAGAGCGCCCAGCGCCGAGAAAGGCAACACCAGATTCTTGCCGTCGGTGGCGGGCGCGAGCGGCAACGTCACCGCGCCGCTGCCGAGGAGGGCCGCCGTTTTGCCTGCCGTAACCACCATAGCGCTCTGGCCGCTGCGCTCCAGCTTGAATTGGCCTGCACCCAGCGAGGTAACGTTCACCAAGCCCTTCAGATCGCTGCCGAGCAAGTACGGCTCGCCCTTAACGGCTCCGGCAGGCATGGCCGGACGGCCCGTACTGGGCGCGGTTGCAGCGGCGGCGGCGGGGGTATCTACGACCACCAGCGTTTCCTTGGCTGAGATCTCGGCCAGCAGCACCAGCGCTAAGGTTTTGCCAGTGTTTACGGCCAAACTGCTGGCCTTGCCCGACAGTTTCCACTCGCCTGCCCGGGTGCCCAGCTTGGCTTTGATGCTGGGACGCAGCGTGGCGGCGGGGCTGGCGGCGTACAAGCACAGCGCTCCGGCACTGAGTTTGAGGGCTTTGGGGCAACCCAACAAGCGGCCCGACACCACGGCGCTGACTTCAATGCCCAGCGCCGAGGCCGCGTTGCTCGGCACGCTCAGGCGCACGGGGCCTGTTGTTGCAGGCGCAGGTGCGGGCGTCGCGGGAGCAGCAGGCGCGGGAACGGGGGCGGGGGCAGGCGCAGCAGTTTGCGCGGCGGCCAGCGAAGTGAGGGGAAGCGACAGCACCAAAGAGGCGGCCAACAAGGCCGAGGGGCGAAAAGCCTTCAACATGAAACGTATCCTAGCGGGAACACATGAGCGTGCTCTTTAGGCTTGCGTCAGCTTGGATCAGATGACGGAGCGGTAATGAAGCGGCGACTAGTCAACGCTACACTCGGCAGATGGCACTCAACGGCGGTTACGCTTACCACGAGCAAATCGGCGGGCGGGCGCAGGGCCAAAGCCTGCTCAGTTATTTGGCAGGGCGCTACCCGCATTCCACGCCCGCAGAATGGCAAGCCCGCTTGGAGCAAGGCGAAGTGCTGCTCAGCGGAGTACCCGCTGCCGGAGCTGAAACGCTTCAGATTGGACAAGACTTAGTCTGGCGGCGCCCACCGTGGAAGGAAGAAGCCGCGCCGCTGCATTTCGGGGTGCTGCACCAAGATAGCGCTGTGCTGGCCGTCGCCAAACCCAGCGGCCTGCCCACTTTGCCAGGTGGCGGATTCTTGGAACACACCTTGCTGCATCTGGTTCGCGCCGAATTTCCGCAGGCTAGCCCGCTGCACCGCTTGGGGCGTGGCACCTCGGGCTTGGTGCTGTTTGCCCGCACCACCGCCGCCGCCGCAAATTTGAGCAGAGCGTGGCGAGAGCAGCAGATCGGGAAACGCTACCTGGCTCTCGCGGCGGGCCGGGCCGAGCAGGACGCCTACGACATCCGCACTCCGATTGGGCCGGTGCCTCACCCCTTGTTGGGTGAGGTGTACGCGGCCAGTCCGGTGGGCAAAGTTTCCCGCAGCTTGGCACGGGTTTTGGAACGGCGCGGAACGGCTAATCCGCAAACCCCCAGTTCCCACACTCTGTTTGAAGTGGACATCCTGACCGGACGCCCCCACCAGATTCGGATTCATCTGGCCAGCATCGGACTGCCACTTCTCGGCGATCCGCTCTACGGTGCGGGCGGCCTACCTTTGACCCACCTGCCGGGCCTGCCCGGAGACGGCGGCTACTGGCTGCACGCCCACCAACTCCGTTTCGTTCATCCGGTAAGCGGCAAAGTGCTGGAGCTGACTGCGCCCCCGCCGCCCGTTTTGCAGGTGGGGGGCCAGCTTCCGGCTCAGTCGCCTGGCAGTGCAGGCCCGAACACCAGCGGCGGGTGATTCGGTGCGACTTTAGCAGCAAATTCGTTCAGGCCGAGTCGGTCCGGCGCTTCGAGGTGATAGCGGAAATTCCAGAGGTAGTGCTGCACCACCCGCTCAGGCAAACCGAGACGCTGGGCGTGGCGCTGGGCGACTTCCTCCAAGTGTCCGATGCCGTGACGCCTCGCTACCCGCATGGCCTGAAGCAATTCGGCGGGCGGCGGCGCACTCTGGCGGTAAGCCCACACTGCGAACACGAACGGATGGCCGGTCAGCTCAAACCATTTCTGGGCCAGATCGGTGACGGTCACGCCGCCCTTGTGGTGCGGCAGGGCGGTCATGCTGGTGGTCTCGGTCAGCGGGCCGACCACGCCGTACCACTCGCGCAGGGCGCTGTCACCGATTCTGAGCACGCCGTCGTAGCCCGCCGCCAGCAGTTCCTGAGCCGTACCCTCTGCACGTTCTAAACTGGGCGAGAGGCCGCTTTCCCGCAGCAGCACTTCCAGCAAGGCCACACTAGTGGCGCTCTGGGCGGTCAGCGCCACGCGCTTTAAGTCTTCCCAGGGCACGCTGTGAAACAGATTGACGCTGTAGACCGACCCCAGCACCGCCACACTGAAATCCGGCAGGGCGGCCAGCTGATCCGCGTTGCGAATGAACTCCACCGCGCTGATGTTGGCGATGTCCACTTCACCCGATAACAGCGCCGCGTTCATCTGGGTGGGCACGCCCGTCACAGCGTTGACCCCAGCGGGCAACACCAGATCGTCCAGAATCGGAGCGACGTTGGTGTAATGAATCCAGCCTGCACGGTACATGCTCAGGCTCCGGCCCCCACCGCCCGCTCCTCTTCGGCCTCGGCTCCCTGATTGATGTCCAGCGCCGCTTGCACGTCGGGGTAGCGCAAAATCTGAAAGTAGCTGTTGCGAATGGCGGGTTTAAATCCAGCGTCGTGGGCAATCCGGACGAGTTCGCGCACGGTGGCTTTGTGCCGCCCATGTCCGCCCGCCGCCGACACCACGTTTTCCTCGAGCATGGTGCTGCCCAGATCCGACGCGCCGTAATAGAGGGCCGCCTGAGCGACCTTGAAGCCCTGCGCGGGCCAGGACGCCTGAATGTTGGGCTGGTTGTCGAGGGCGATGCGGGCAATGGCAAGCTGCTGCAAGTATTCGTGCGCCGAGGCTCCAGGCGCTTTGCCGTGCAGGCGGGTGTGCTCGGTCTGGAGGCTCCACATGGCGAACCCCGCAAAGCCGATGCCGTAGTCGTGCAGCGCTTTGTCCTGCTGATCGCGGATTTTGAGCAGATGGTTGGCCCGCTGAGCGTAGCTCTCGCCGAAGCCGATGACCATCGTGGAGATGGTGTACAGGCCCTTGCGCTGAGCGGCGTCGAGGATACGGAACCAATCGTTGCTGCGAATACGGGCGGGCGCGGCTTTGGCCCGGATGTCGTCTTCCAGAATTTCGCCGCCCGCACCGGGGAGGCCGTCCAGACCCGCTTCGATAAGCGTATCGAGCAAGGTGTCGAGGTCGAGGCCGAACGTCTTTTCCATGAACAGCACTTCTTCGGGGCTGAACGCTTCGATGCGGATACTGGGGTGGTGCTTTTTGATGTGGCGCAGCAGATCGGTGTAATACTCAAGCGGCAACTCGGGATTGACTCCGCCCTGCATCAGGATGCGCGAACCGCCCACCGCTTCGAGTTCCACGATCTTGTCGGAAATCTGCTGAAAATCGAGCGTGTAGCTGTCTTTCTGGCGCTTGGTGCGGTAGAAGGCGCAGAAGTTGCAGCCCACGTTGCAGATGTTGGTGTAGTTGATGTTGCGGTCAATCAAAAAGGTCACGGTATCGGCGTCGGTGCGCTGGAGCCGCAAGCTGTGGGCCACCGCTGCCACATCGGGGAGGGGCAGCGAGTAGAGGGCGGTGATTTCGGAGTGGTCAAGCCGCTCTCCGCGCTCAGCCTTGGCGAGCAGGGCGGCGTCTTCTGGAGTCAGGCGCTTCATGAGGGCAGTTTATCACCGGAGCAGTGGGGAAAAGTCCCTGAAGGGTTACCGTTCATGGCTGTTCACGAACCGTTCAGGGGGGCAAGTTCACAGTAGGCGCAGAGCAGGAGGAGAGCAAACGAATGCCTCCCCCCGCTTCCACCCACCGCCCGCCGAGCCGCCCCCTTTGATGACAAGGAGAAAACGCCATGACCAAGTTGATGACCGTCCAGACTCAGACCGCTCAGCCCCAAGTCACCCAACTCCAAATTCTTCAGCCGCTCACTGTCCGCGCGTTCCGGGGTGTTCAGGTGATGCTGCTGGCCGCCCTCGCCGCCAGCTCGCTCGGCAGCGCCTCCGCCCAACCCCGCGCCGCAACCCTGGCCCAGCCGGTTCAGCAGATGCAGAGCATCAAGATCCCGGTCACGGGCGCTCCCGTCAGGCACGTCACACCGCCGATTCAGGCGCTGCCGACGTACCCAAACCAGACGCCGCCTGACGGTTGTAGCTGGATCTACAGAAACGGCTGGCAGTTGGCCTGTAGAGAAATGATGAGTGCGTCCGGCGCAGTCATTTCCAGCGCTCTGGTCGTGGATGAGCAGCCGGGTACTTCCTCGGGAACGGCAAGCGTGCCGACTGGCCCGCAGGCTCTGCCGACGCTGCCCAGTTATACACCTGCCGGTTGTACTTGGGTCAGCAGAGGCTCGTATGTGGGTGGCGGGGTGGTGATGGGCTGGATACTGATATGTGGCCCAATCCAACCTCACTCGGGGCCTTTCGATTCCGATCCTAGAATCTGAGCGGCCACGCCGGACTTTGGAAACGGGCTGAGCGGGCCGTAGCCGACCAACTCCTCCCCTCTCCAACCGCTTTTCAGAAATGAACCCTCCGGTGCGGCCGAATCAGGCCCCTATACCCGGCTGACCGGTGCGCGACATCAGCACGTCCACTTCGGCCAAGTCCTGCGCGGCCTCAGCGCCCCCGCCCCCGTGATGGGTCAGCAGCTGCACCCGCAGCGGCCCGAACGAGCGCTCGGTGTTGAGGTCAGCCCGCGCTCCGCTCCTCACGCTGTTTTCCACCCAACTTTTGAGGGCGGGTAGGCGCTCGGAGCCGACACGAAAGCAGCTGCTGGCCGCCGCCGAACTCAGGCGGGCCATCAACTTGCCGATGGTGGCTCCGCTTTCCGTGAGAGCCACCGTGTTGCCGACAAAAGTCAGATGCACTTTGTCGGCGAGTTCTTTTTGCTGAGCGCTGGCTCCCAGCGTCAGGCTCCACTCGCCGCCGTAGGCACTGGGCGTCAGGGCGTAGCCGCGCTCACCGCGCATCAGCTGCTCAGCCGAGATGGGCCTGACGCCCTGAAACACCCCATCGGCATAAATGAGCTTGAGGTAATCTGCGCCGAGCGCTTCGGCTTGTGCCGAGAGCATCAGGGCAAGGTGGGGAGCGGGCGTCCACGGTTTCATATCTACAGTCTACGGGGCCAGCGCTCCAAAAGTTGCCGCACTTCCCTGCTGTATCTCCGCTTCACATCTGCGCTGCGTGGGGAACCGGGCGCGTGTTCTGCGACCCCCTTTTCAGTATCGATGGGCGTGAGAAAGGTAGAACAAAATTTACAGTGTTCGCCGTGGCGCGGTATCTCAAGGCCGCAGCCGCTATCTTAAAAGCACTTCAGCAGTTGAGGTGGTCGGTGAGGGAGAAGACAGCCATGAGCGATCAGCAAAGTACGCCCGCTCCAGTTTGGTCTTCTGACGACCTGCGGCGGCAAGCCGAGGAGCAGTTACAAGCTCAACCCTCGCAGCACAGTGAAGCGAATTTTCAGCACCTTCGGCATGACTTTGAAGCGCAGCAGCACGAGCTTCAGGTGCATCAGGTGGAACTGCTGTTGCAAAACGAAGAATTGCAGCGCAGCAACCAGGCCTTAGAGCTTGCCCGCGACAAGTACCAAGAGCTCTACGACATGGCCCCCGTCGGCTACTTTTCGCTCGACAAGGGCGGGCATATCGTGGAAGTCAACGCGGCGGGCAGCGCTCAGCTCGGCCTCAGCCGCCCGCACCTGCTGGGCCGGCGCTTCTTGCTGTTTGTGGACGAATCCTCGCGCACCTCGCTGGCGACCCTCCTCAAGCGGCTGGGCAGCGGCGCGGCCAGCGGGCGCGGGCGGCTAGAACTCAGGCTGCTGCCGCAAAGCGCTGGGGGAGCAGGCGCTGGGGGGCCAACGGTGCCGCTCGAAGGCCAGCTCGACGCCGTACTGAGCAGCGGCGGCGATATCCGGCTGGCCATTACCGACATCACGGCCCTCAAAGCCGCGCAGAGCACCATCTTGGCGCTCAATGACACCCTAGAAACGCGGATCGTGGCCCGCACCGTGCAAGTTCAGGAACTCAACGAAGAGCTGGAACTGTTCGTGCAGTCCACCATGCAGGCGCTTGACACGCCGCTGCGGCACATCAGCAGTTTCGCGGGCCTGCTCAAACATGCTCAGCCCGCCGCCACGCCCGCGCCCACAGCCGCCGCTTCCCCAGCGCCTCAAGACACTCAAACGGTGTATCCAGAAGCGCTGCGTGAGCACTACCTGCGGGAAATGGTTTCGGCTGCCGAACACGTGCAGGTGCTGGCCGCAGCGCTGACCGAATACTTCCGGCTGGGGCGGCAGCGGGCGCGGTTTATTCCGGTGAGCTTGGAAAAGGTGCTGGCCGAAGTCAAAAAGTCGCTTGCGGGCGAGTTGGAAGGCCGCCAGATCGTCTGGGAGCAGCACCGCTTGCCCACCGTCACCGGCGACAGCCGCACCTTGCAGCTCCTGTTTTTTCACCTGCTCGACAACGCCCTCAAATTCAGCGAAACCCGCTCCGAAGTCCGCATCTGCATCGGCGTTTCCGAAAACAACACCGAATACATCATTTCGGTTCAGGACAACGGCGTCGGCTTTAATATGCGGCAAAAGTCGCGCTTGTTCGCGCTGTTTCAGCAGCTTCACAGCCCGCGTCAGTTCAGGGGGCTGGGGCTGGGGCTGGCGGTTGTCAAGCGGGTGGTGCTGCGGCACGGTGGGCGGGTTTGGGGCGAGGGCAAGGAAGGCGAGGGAGCCAGCTTTTGGGTGGCCCTGCCCAAAGAAGCGGGCGTCAGGAGATAAGTGCTGGGGGAGCGGTGCGCTCTTTTCTCGCTCAGATTTGTGGTGGCGACTGCTCAGCCGACAAAGCTCGCGGCAGCGCTTCGAGCAGCAGCAAATAAAGCGGAGGCTGCGCCACCTCGGCGCTGATCGGCCACGCACTGAACTTGAAGCGCTGGGCCTGTAACTCATCCGACAGCGCCAACTCCAGCGCTTCCGGATTGCGGCCAGCAATCACCTTGTCGAGCATCGCCTGAACGTCTTGGCGGCCAAACACGCCGCTCACATCGGCCAACAGCGTTTGCGGTTCGGCGTCGGGCAGCAAGCGGATCAGCGCCGGGTTGGCCGTCACGAGGCGGCTGTGCTGATCAAAAACGAGCACCGGATCGGGTAGGCCCTCGAGCAGCGCCTGAGCGTAGCGGGCCGAGAGCCGCACTTCGGCTTCGAGATTTTTGACCACGTCGAGGTCGGTCAGGGCCACCACCACGCCGTCGATGAAGTTGTTGGCGGTGCGGTAAGGCGTAATTCTGAGCAGATGCCAGTGGCCGTCTTGGGTCTGGACTTGGGTTTCAAACGGCAGCAGGGTTTCCAAGACTTGCCCGATATCGCGCAGCACGTAAGGGTAGTTCAGCTTGAGGTGAAAGTCGCTGATGGGCCGCCCGATATCACTGGGCAGCAGCCGAATAACACTGGCAAACTTGGGGGTAAAGCGCTTGATGCGGAAATCGTTGCCCAAAAAGAGGGTGGCGATTCCGGCACTTTCCAGCAAGTTGTTCATGTCGTCATTGATTTGGCCCAGCTCGGTGATCACCATTCGGTGTTCGCTGTTGGACGTGATGAGTTCTTCATTGAGGGACTGCAATTCTTCTTTGGATGTCATCAGCTCTTCGTTGGTGCTTTTGAGTTCTTCGATGGTGGTTTGGTATTCCTCGTTGGTGCTTTTGAGTTCTTCTACCGAAATCAGCATTTCTTCGATATTGGCCTGCAGGGTTTCGCGGGTGTGTTGGAGTTCGCGGGTCAGGCTCTGAACTTGGTCAAGCTGGCCTGTTTGCACGCTGAGCAGCTGGGCGGGGCCGGACTGCTCGCGGAAAATGATAATGACCAACCCTTGCTCGGGGCCGTGCAGTGGGCGCAGCGTAATGTCGAGCCCCACTGCCCTGCTGCCCACTGCGCCGCCCCCCTCTGAGCCGCCATCAGTGAAAAATTGGTGATGCACCACCACCTCACGCTGATCGCGCTGCACTTCGCGGATGCCGCTGGCCAGGTCGTAGCGCAGGCCGTCTTTGACCATTTCGAGGACGTTGTTGGTGCTGCCGGTGCCGCTGGGAAGTTGCAGGTAGCGCCCGGTTTGGCCGTTGACAAACAAAATATCGCCCGAAGCGTTGATGACCACCGCCGGCGGCGCGTACTGCGAGAGCAAAACGCGCTGAACCTGCTGCGACAAAGTGCGGTGCGGCAAGGCCAAGACGCCTTGAAACGGCGCGGCTCCCCGGCTCAGGCCGCCCGCGCCCCTCGGGGTCATTTGCCCTGAGGGCAAGGGTCTGGCCGCTTCCGGCCCGCGCCGGTAAATCCGCCAGTGCGAGTCCAGCGCCGCGAAATGGTCACGCTGAGCGCCGAGCGTTTCGCTGGTGCCCAAAAACAGCAGGCCGCCGGGGTTGAGGGCGTAGTGAAACACCCCCAAGACCCGCTGCTGCAACTCGGCCCTGAAGTAGATCAGCATGTTGCGGCAGCACAGCAAATCGAGCCGGGTAAACGGCGGGTCGCTGAAGGTGTTGTGGAGAGCAAACACCACCGACTCGCGGATAAAACCCTGAATTTGGTAGCCTTCTTCGCTGCGCCGGAAATACTTTTGCAGGCGCTGGGCCGACACCACGTGGGCGATGCTGAGCGGATACACGCTCAAACGGGCCGCGTCGATGGCCTGCTGATCAATGTCGGTGGCAAAAATCTGGATATTGAGCGGTCTGCCCAACTCTTCTACCAATTCGTGCAAAATGATCGCCACCGAGTAGGCTTCTTCACCGCTGGCGCAGCCGGGTACCCATACCCGCAGGCTGCTCTGCGGCGGGTCGCGCAGCAACAACATGCTCCGCAAATGTTCTTTGAGTTGCCCAAAGGCGTCGGGGTCGCGGAAAAAGCGGGTCACGTTGATGGTCAAATCTTGAAAGAGCGCTTCGGTTTCGCTGGGGCTGCTTTCGAGCATCCGCGAATACTCTGCAAAGGTTTGAATGCGCTGGCTTTTCATGCGGCGGTCGATTCGGCGCACCAGGGTAGACGGCTTGTAGCCGCTGAAGTCGTGCCCGGTGCGGGAGCGCACCAGCAGCAGCATGTTGTGGAGTTCGGTGGGTTCTACTTCCAGATTGCTGCCGATCACGGGCGTCAGCGACTTGGCGTTGACCCAGGTGTATAAGCGGGTGGCCAGTTCTTCGGCGGGAAGCACCGCGTCGGCCACCCCGGCAGTGACGGCGCTGAGGGGCATTGAGCCGAACTCCGCCGTGCTGGGGTCTTGCACCAGCACCCGCCCGCCCGCCTCTTTGATGGCCTGCGCTCCCGCCGTGCCGTCTTTGCCCATGCCCGACAACACGACGCACGCCGCCCGCTCACCCTGATCGGCGGCCAGGCTGACAAAAAAAGCGTCGATGGTGTGGCCTTTGGCCTGAGACAGCGCTTGAAGCTGCAAAGTCCCGCCCCGCACCGCCACACTGAACCCCGGCGGAGCCACGTAGACCGAGTCGGCCTTTATCACGGTGCCGTCACGAACCGCTTCCACGTGCAGCACGGTGCAGCGCTGCAAAATTTCGGGCATCAGGCTTTCTTGGTGCGGGTCGAGGTGTGAGATCACCACGAAGGCCATTTGACTGCCCAGCGGCAAACCGACAAAAAAGCGCTCGTAGGCGTCAAGCGCTCCTGCCGAGCCGCCAATGCCCACGATGAGCGCCGGAGGAAGCGCAGGGGACAAAGAAGAAGCCGCGTCGACGGCGGGCAGGTCGGTGGTTGTTTGTTCGGATGCGGGGGGCGGCGTTGGGGGCTGCTCTGACATGGGTACTCTCCAAGGTGAGGCCTTGAGCGGCGCGGCGGTTCCTGCGCTTTGCAAGTCGGCACATTGAAATCAACCCAAACTTGAGCACCAAAGCAGGAAAAGACCAGCGTGCCAAACACCTTGGCGGCAGACCAAAGTCGGTGTGGAGGCAGTATACGGTTTGAGCACCGTTGTTCAGGGCACTTGCTTATGGGCGCTGCTGGCTGAATCGGGTGGGTATGTTCCAATCCGACAAGGCAAAGGAAGCCAAACCTGACTTCCCCGCCACCACCGACGCGGCCAGCACTCATGCCGGATTTGAGAATGGCCCGTCGGCTTCAGCGCTGCCACAGCCAGCGCCGCCGCCGCGCCGTAGGTCGCGCCGGGGCCGAGGCGCGAGTAGAGCTGCCCGCCGCCGAGCGGCCCAGCGATTTGCGCCAGCGAACTGAACGCTCCCGTGCCGCCCTGCACCTGTCCCTGCGATTCGGCGGGAGTGGCGATGGAAATCAAAACGCCCTGAGAGGCGGCCCGCAAGGGGATCAGAGTCAGGCCCGACAGCAGGGCACTGGGCCTCGGCTCCAATGCTCCACCCATCAGTAAACCCTGCCAAATCTGACCCACCGAAAAGGTCAGGCGCACCAAGCGTTCAGGCATAAAGCGGTGTTCTTCTGGGCCGCTGTGAAATTTCCCAGATCCCTGAAAATAATTCCGCACCAAATGGCTCAGGCGGGTGTCAGGCGAGAACTCTAGGTAAGCCACCCTTCCACTCTGGCAGAAGGCGGGCGCGGGCGCATCCGCCACCGGGACAGGGCGGAGATGTCGCATTTGTTCAAGACAAAGGGGATGTTTTTACGCACCAAACCGCTCCCACCTCCCGACGACCCCTTAAACTGTGGAAATGACTTCCAATCCCAAAACCCGCACCGAATCCGACACGATGGGCACCCAAGAGGTGCAGGCCGACCGCTACTGGGGAGCACAAACCGAGCGCAGCATTCACAATTTCCCGATTGGCCGCGACACCTTCGTGATGGGCCGCCCGATTGTGCGGGCATTGGGCATTTTGAAGAAGGGTGCGGCGCAGGCCAACGCTGACCTAGGCGAGTTGCCGCAGGACGTGGCCGACTTGATCGTCAGGGCCGCCGACGAAGTGATTTCAGGACAGCTCGACAGTCACTTTCCGCTGGTGGTCTTTCAAACCGGAAGCGGCACCCAGAGCAACATGAACGCCAATGAAGTGATCAGCAACCGCGCCATTGAACTGGCAGGCGGCGAGATGGGCAGCAAAAAGCCCGTTCACCCGAACGATCACGTCAACCGGGGCCAAAGCAGCAACGATACCTTCCCAACTGCCATGCATATCGCCGTGGTGCTGGAACTCAACGAGCGGCTTTACGGCAGCGTCGGCAAGTTGCGCGATACCTTGCACGCCAAGTCTGAGGAATTTGCCGGGATCGTCAAGGTGGGCCGCACCCACCTGCAAGACGCCACGCCCATCACGCTGGGCCAAGAAATCGGCGGCTGGGTGGCGCAGCTCGACTACGCGCTGGGTGAAGTCAAGCACGCCGAAACGGGGCTGTATGACCTGGCGATTGGCGGCACGGCGGTGGGTACGGGGCTGAACGCCCACCCCAAATTCGGCGACCTGGCAGCCCAGAAGTACGCCGAGGAAACTGGCTTTCCCTTCAAGTCGGCTGAAAATAAATTCGCGGCTCTCAGCGCCCACGACGCGCTGGTGCAAGTCTCGGCGGCGATCCGCACGCTGTCAGGCGCACTGATGAAAATGGCCAACGATGTGCGCTGGCTGGCCTCGGGGCCGCGCAACGGCATCGGCGAAATTACCATTCCCGAAAATGAGCCGGGCAGCTCCATCATGCCCGGCAAGGTCAACCCCACCCAGAGTGAGGCGCTGACGATGGTCGCCACCCGCGTCTTCGGCAACGACGCCACCGTCGCTTTCGCCGGGTCGCAGGGCAACTTTCAGCTCAACGTCTTCAAGCCGGTGATGGTTCACGCTGTGCTGGAAAGCATTCGCCTCATTTCCGACGCCTCACTGGCCTTCAATGACAACTGCGCGGCAGGCATCGAACCCAACCGCGAGAAGATTCAGCACAACCTCGACATCAACCTGATGCAGGTCACGGCGCTCAATAAGCACATCGGCTACGACAAAGCCGCCGCCATTGCCAAGAAGGCACACAAGGAAGGCAGCAGCCTTAAAGACGCGGCGCTGTCGCTGGGCTACGTGACCGAGGAAGAATTTGGGAAGTGGGTCGTGCCGCTGGAGATGACGCGGAGCTGAAACAATGCTCGACTTTGGACAGATGCCAGATGTGCAGTGCCGTCGTTAGCATTGACAAAACCCAGCGCCTGACTCTTCCAAGCCCTTGCCAAACGGCGACCGCGAAACGACGCCCAAGTAGAGCAGCTTGCTAAACTCCGGGTCATGAATACCATCAACCTGAGCGGAGCAGGCCTCAGCTTCGGCGTTCTGGCGGCGGCCCTGGTGCTCGTCCTGGGAATCTGGCGCGGGCGGCGCGATCTGGGAACACGCGGCATGTGGGGCACACTCGGCGCACTGGCCCTGACCACTGTGGGAAGTACGCTGCTCTTTTCTGGCGGTTTGCTCACGCCTCTGTTGAGCGGTAAGGGCTTCGGCGGCGGCCTGGATTTGGCGCTACTCGGTCTGCTCAGCCTCGCTCTCTCATTCGGGCCGCTCTACATTGCGGCCAACTGGATCGAAGTCATCTTGCGCCAGACCCAGCCCACGCGCTAAGGCGTCACTCTCCCCTTTTGCGCTTCCTCTTTACTTTCGGCGGCGGAGGCGCTCCCCAAACTTCTAACTGCTCGGCGCTGACGCCCAGTGTCAGCAGCGCGGCGCTGTCGAGCGGAGTTAAGTTGGCGTGCGGCAACAAATCGGGGCGGCGTTCTAGCGTGCGCCCAAGCGCCTGATCTCGCCGCCAGCGCTCAATGGCCGCGTGGTTGCCGCTCAGGAGTTCGGGCGGTACGTCCTCGCCCTGCCAACTGACCGGGCGGGTGTACTCCGGATAGTCCAGCAGACCGCTGCTAAAGCTGTCTTGCAAGTGGCTGGCCTCGTCACCGATCACGCCTGACACCAGACGGCCCACCGCTTCCATCACGCAGGCAGCGGCGGCTTCCCCACCCATCATTACAAAGTCGCCGAGGCTCAGTTCGCGGGTGACCAGCGACTCGGTGCGGGCGTCAAAGCCCTCGTAGCGGCCACACAACAGAGCGATATGGCGCTTGCCGGCCAGTTCTTCGGCGGTGCGCTGGTCGAAGCGTGGCCCCGCCGGAGTCAACAAAATCACCTCGTCCGGCGCATCTGTACCGCTTCCTTCAGCGCTCAGAGCCTCAAGCGCCCGCGCCACCACGTCTACCCGAATGACCATGCCCGCGCCGCCGCCGTAAGGGGAGTCATCTACTTTGTTGTGTTTGTTGCCCGCGTAGCTCCGCAGATCAATCAGGCGGTAGGCCAGCAAGCCTTTGTCCCGCGCTTTGCCCAGCAGCGCTTCCTCGGTGAAGGGCCGCAGCAACTCGGGAAAAAGCGTCAGAACGCTGAAGGTGAGCTGAGGCGCGTTATTCACCGGCTCCGTCGAGCGGCTCGCCCTCTGCTTCGCTGGCTCCATCGCCCAGCAAGCCCAGCGGAGCGTCCTCGGTCAGCAGGATGCCCACGCCGGGGTTAATTTTCACGTACGGGGCTTGCAGCGGAATCAGGCCGCCGCCCCGCTGAGACTTGACCACCAGCAAATCCTGATGTCCGGCGTCCAGCACGTCCGTCACCTCGCCCAGCACCGTTCCGGCGGCGTCTTTGACCTCCAGGCCGCGCAACTGGTGGTAGTAATACTCACCTTCGGGCAGCGCAGGCAACTCGTCGTCGTGGGCATACACGGGCCGCCCACGCAACTCTGCGGCGGCGGTGCGGTCTAAAATGCCGCCCAGCGTGATGGCCGGGCCAGCCCCGTGCAGCTCGAATTTCAGCACCCGCGTCCAGCCCAGCTCCCCGATATACAGGCGCTTGAGCTTGCTGAGCTGCTGCGGCGAGCCGATCACCTGCAACTTGATGGCCCCTGCTACACCGTGCGGCCCCAGCAAAGTGCCGACCAAAGTGGTCTGCTCGGGGGCCGATTTATTCGGAGCGCTCACCGCTCGCGGCGCGGCGCGTCGAGGTCGACGCCCAGCTTGCCCTGCGAATCGGCGGCCCGCACCAGCGTGCGTATAGCGCTGATGACGCGGCCCTGCCGCCCGATCACCCGGCCTTCTTCGCCGCCCGCAACCCGCAGCATAATGGTGGGGCCGCGCACGGTGGCACGCACGGCGGCAGGTTGGTCAACGACACTTTGCGCCAAAAACAGCGCCATCTTCACGGGATCACTCATGCGCGGCATTCTAGCGCGGCGGGTCTTGCGAGGAAATGACGAAGGGGCAGGGGGAGGGGGACAATAAAAAAACCGCCCCCCAAACGGAGACGGCTTTCTCATCTGCTTAAAGTTTAGAACTTCACGCCCTGCGTCTTGAGGATGCGGCGGGCGGTGTCGGTGGCCTGTGCGCCGTTGGCCAGCCAGACTTGGGTGCGCTCCACATTGACCTTGACGTAGTTTTCGCTGGTCTTGCGGGGGTCATAGTGACCGAGGTTTTCGATGTAACCGCCGTCACGGGGGCGGCGGGCATCGGTGACCACGATGCGGTAGTGAGGGTTATGGGCCGAACCAAAGCGGGAAAGGCGAATCTTGACCATGTTATTTTTATTCCTTGTAAGCGTTGAGGGTTCAACTTCCGCTTTTCTCAGCGGGCCACGCTCGTGACGTCGTTTACGCCCGTCAGCAGCCAGCCGGAGCGCACCGCAGAAGTGTATCAGAGAAGGAGGCCGATGAGCAAATAAAGTGGGCCTTTCCGGTGGGGTGACTTAAACTTAAACTTATGCCCTCACCTCTCATCAGCGCCGCCGATTTCGTCAAGCAGCTTGATCACCCCATGTTGCGCGTTCTGGACACCCGCTACGCGCTGGCCGATCCGCTGTCTGGGCGGCTGGCCTATGGGGAGAGCCACGTTCCCAGCGCCGTCTTTGCTGACTTGGAGACCGATCTCAGCGGCGAAGTGCAGCCGAGCGGCGCGGGGGGCCGTCACCCTCTGCCCGACCCCCAAACGCTGGCCGATTGGCTGGGCAAGCAGGGCATCGGTGACGAGCATCAGGTGGTGATCTACGACGATCCCAGCACCGGGCAAGGCTTTTACGCCGCCCACGCCTGGTGGCTGCTGCGCTGGCTGGGCCACATCAAAGTGCAGGTGCTGGACGGTGGCTGGCCCGCTTATCTGGCGGCGGGCGGAGAGGTCAGTACCGAAGAACCCGCCCACGTTCAGGCCACCTTCACCCCCGACGTGCAGCAAGGCTGGCTGGCCAGTGCGGACGAGGTAGCCTCGCTACCCCAATCCGTGACCTTGATCGATTCCCGCGCCGCTGCCCGCTACCGGGGCGACACCGAGCCGATGGATAAAAAAGCCGGGCACATTCCGGGGGCCACCAACCGGGACTGGGCCAGCAGCCTGAGCGCTGACGGCACTTTCAAAGCGCTGGACGAACAGGCGGAGCGCTTTCCGGCGGGCGAGGTGGTGCTGTACTGCGGCAGCGGGGTGTCGGCGGCAGGCAACTTGCTGGCTCTGGCCGTAGCAGGACGCGAACCGGGGCCGGGCGTGCGCCTCTACGCCGGATCGTGGAGCGACTGGGTCAGCGACGACACGCGGGCAGTGGCGACAGGAGAAGAAAGCTAGACGACCAATAAGCCCTCCAGCACCCGCCGCAGCTCTCCCGAAACTTCAAGTGGGCGGCGGGTTTGGCGGTCTACGTAGACGTGAACGAAATGCGCTGCCGCCGCTGCCATGTCCTCGCCTTCCCTGAACACGGCCAGCTCGTAGCGAACGCTGCTGCGGCCCAGTTTGGCGACCTTCAGGCCCACGCTGAGCGGTTCGGGAAAGGCCAGCGGCGCAAAGTAGACGCAGCCAGTTTCCACGACCAAGCCGATCACATCTCCGGCATGAATGTCCAGTACGCCCGCTTGGATGAGATAGGTGTTGACCGCCGTATCGAAGTAGGTGTAATAAGCGGCGTTGTTGACGTGGCCGTAGAGGTCGTTGTCGGCCCAGCGGGTTTGCAGCGGTACAGAGACTGGGTATTCGGCGCGGGTCGGCGGCGGGCGGGGAGGCATGCCTCAAGTGTAGAGCGCCGCCGAGCACCAAGACGCCTGACAGCCACGTGAGAAAACTGCCGAGACGCCGAGCGCTTTCCTTTGCACTGTAAACATACCGGCGCGTGATAAAGATTGAGCTATGAAACACTTTGCCGCCCCCGTGATGCTTGTTCTCAGCTTGCTGCTGGCCGGGGCTAGGCCGGCGGCTTTGGCCAGCAACGTCACCCCTACCGCCACCACGTCCGCGCCCACGGCTTCCGATCCTCTTGCAGTGGGGACAGTGCCGACGCCTTCTGACATCAACGCGGCGGCGCTGCGGGTGGCTCAGGCTTTTGACGGCGTGCTGCGAAACTGCCCGGCGGCTTACGGAACCATCGGCACGCCCGACAAGCGCTGTGTGGGCGTGCAGGGCGACGTGGAAACGGTGCGCTCCTCTATCAGCTCGGCGCTGGGCAGCGACCTCTACGGCGTGTGGCGCAGCCGCGACGATCAGCGCACGGTGTTCAACTGGGTCAAGATGCCCAGCGGCACCGTGTATTTGCGGGTGGCCAGCGACGAGAGCAACAAAGACCGCAGCCTCATTTATCTGGACGCTCCCACTGTGGCCGCTTCCGCCGTGACCACGCCGACACCTGCGGCCAAGCCCGCCACCACCATCACCAAGCCTGCGCCCACTACTACGCCAGCATCAACGCCTGCCACTCCACCGGCCACCGCAACGCCAGCGCCCAAGACTGGCACTTTTCAGGCCGCCTCGCCCAACGCCGCTGGTACGACAGCGAAGAAAACGCCGCCCCAAACTGCGTCAAAGAGCCCCGTGACAGTGCCGTTCAGCCGCAGCCTCCAACTTAAAACGCCGCGTCTTTCCGGCCCCGACGTGCTGGCTGCTCAAAACCGCCTCATCGCCCTGACTTTAGGCGGCAAAGGCGGCGTGGGCGACGGTTGGTACGGGCCCAACACCAGCAAAGCCGTCAGCGACTTTCAAACGGCCAATGCTCTCAAAGCCAGCGGCGTCCTCGATAAAGCCACCTGGGACGCGCTCTTTTCGCCGGACGCCAAAAAGTTTAAGGCGGCAGGGAAGTAGGGCCAAAGCGCTCAGCGATGCGCTAAACTCCCTGTTTGATGTTCAAGTCTTCCTCTCCTCCCCGCAGTCAGCCGCAGCCGGGGCACCTCTACGACGTGGCCGTCATCGGCGCGGGGCTGGCCGGCTGCGAGCTGGCCTGGCGACTCGCCCGCGCCGGTCAGGACGTGCTGCTCGTTTCGCAGGCGCTCGACCATCTGGGCAACCTGTATCAGCCGGACGTATCAGGCGCTGAATTTCCCGCTGACAGCGTATTCACCCAAGTCAAAAGTGCCATTGCCCCCCAGACCGACGGCTGGATCTTCCACCGCCACCTCAAAGCCGAACTGGAAGGCACGGCAGGCATCCACCTGTTGCAGTCGTGCGTCACAGCACTGAACGAAGAGGACGCCGAAATCAATCTTTCAACGTGGGAAGGCCCGCCACTCCGCGCCAAAATGGTGGTGCTGGCGGTGGGCGCGTTCCTGAAAGGCCGCTTGCTGATCGGTGACACGATGGAAGATGCGGGGCGGCTGAGCGAGGTAGCTTACGACTTTTTGTCCGAAGACTTGGCGGCGCACGGCCTATATTTGACTTACGGTTCGGGCGAAGTGCTGCCGCAAGCCGGCGCAGTGGAATACGAAGTCCGCTTTCAGGTGCTGGCCCCCGGCGAACTGGACGGCTTCAAGGTGAGCCGGCTGGACAATGTCTATGCGCTGGGCCGCTGCACGCCGGGTCAGCACACCTACGCCTCGGTGCTGGAGGACGCGGCAGCTTTGGCCCGTCAGTTGGGATCAGCATGATTTACCGCCTCGGCGAGTTCCATTTTCCAGACGCTGTTGCCCGCCTCTATCCCGACACTGCCGAGCGGCCCTGGGCACTGGAAATCGGCTTCGGCGACGGCCGGTTCTGGCCGCAGTACGCTCAAACTTTCGGTGCGGCTCCCAATTACCTCGGCGTAGAACTCAGCGGCGTGAGTTTGCTCAAAGCGGCGCGGCGGCTGACTCAGGCGGGGCTGAGCAATGCCCACCTGACCAAGCTGCCCGCCACTCCGCTGCTGCGCGAGGTGGTGCCAGCCGGAGCGCTGAGTCAGATCATCGTCAACTTTCCCGATCCCTGGCCCAAAGCCGAACACGAGGATCACCGCTTGCTGAGGGCCGACTTTTTCCGGCTCGCGGCAAGCCGCTTGCAAGTCGGCGGCGCAGTGCTGCTGACCACCGATCACGACGAGTATTTTGACTTTGCTTGCCACGAAGCCGAGAAAAGCGGTGTGATGCGCGTTGAGCGGGCCGAGGCTCCCGCCGCCGCCGCGCACACCAAATACGCCCTCAAGTGGCAGGGGCTCGGCCTCAGCGCCCAGCACGCCCGCTTCGTGGCCACCAGTCAGCCGGATTATCCTCACACTGACATTCAACCCTTCCCGCAAGATATAGCCGACCATTTGGAGGACACCCGCGTGCCACACGCCATTTTAGAGCGCTTGCCCGCAACACTGACCTTCGACGACCTGTTTGCCCACTTTCAGCGCCAAACGCAGCGCGGGACTGGAACTGAGCCGTATACGGTGGTGCTGCTGGACGCTTACCGCAGTCTGCGACGCGACGAATTTACCGTGCTGGCGCATGTGGTGGAAGGCGAACTGACCCAGGAAGTCTTGGTCAACGTAACCCAGCGTGAGGGCGGCACGGTCTTGGTGCGGCTCGGCAAATTCGGCGGCCCGATCATCACCCCAGCGGTCAAGGCGGCGGTGGGCACCCTGACCGATTGGCTGGTCTCGCAGGGCGCGAAGGTGCAGCACTTGGGATACTGAATCGCCACGCGCCTTTCAGTTGAAGGCAGATTCGGTTATGCTGATTCTGTGATGAGCTTAGAACTGGTTTTTCCCCTTTTGCCTGACGCTCCGGTGGGGCCGCATGACTGACTTGGAAGCGGGCGGTGCGGCCAAGCCCAAGCGGGCCAGCAAACCGCGTCAAAAAAAGGCCGTGTCGGTGACCGTGATGACGCCGACCACAGGCGGCTTGACCGCCACCAACACCGCCTCAGCAGTGTCCCCCACCGCCGCCAAGCCCAGTCCGCTCCAAGGCGCTTCCAAATCGCCCGCTTCCAAAAGGAGCGCTCCCCGCGCCGCCGCTCGGCCCACCAAGTTCCGCGCCGCTGGCCCTCACCTCAATGACTGGCTCAGCTTCATTTTGCTGGCGCTGCTGATTGTGGGCGCAGTCAGCGTTTATCAGTGGCGCGGCGAGGCGGCCAAGCTGCCCGCCGCCGGTCAGACGCCGCCGCCTCAAATGACAACGCCCCAAACAGCGGGCCAACCACGCCTGTGAGGCCACACCCTGCCCTCCCTCACTGCGCCGCTGCTGAGCTGAGCCGTAAACTGAAGCCGTGAGCGCCATTTATCAGCGGGCAAGGCCCATCAACTGGGAACAGGTGGTAGGCCAAGAACATGTCAAAGATGTGCTGCGCTCGGCGCTGGAAGCGGGCCGGGTCGGTCACGCCTACCTATTCTCGGGGCCGCGCGGCGTGGGCAAAACCACCACCGCCCGCTTGATTGCCATGACCGCCAATTGCCAGGCCCCCGGCAAAAAGCCCTGCGGCGAGTGCGAAAGCTGCCTGAGCGTGCGGGCGGGCAGCCATCCGGACGTGCTGGAAATTGACGCCGCCAGCAACAATAGCGTGGACGACGTGCGCGACCTGCGCGAGAAAGTGGGACTGTCGGCCATGCGCGGCGGCAAAAAAATCTACATCCTCGACGAAGCGCACATGATGTCGCGGGCCGCCTTCAATGCGCTGCTTAAAACGTTGGAGGAGCCGCCCGAGCACGTCATTTTCATTCTGGCGACCACCGAGCCGGAAAAGATCATCCCCACCATCTTGTCGCGCTGCCAGCATTACCGTTTTCGGCGGCTGACGGCGGCTGAGATCGCTGGAAAGCTGGCCGGACTCGTCACCGAGGAAGGAGCGCAGGCCGAACCGGAAGCGCTCAACCTGATGGGCCGCCTCGCCGACGGAGCCATGCGCGACGGCGAGAGCCTGCTGGAGCGGATGCTGGCGGCCGGTCAGATGATCACCCGCAGCGGCGTGGAAGCCGCGCTGGGTTTGCCACCGTCCGAACGGGTACGCCAAATGGCCGCCGCGCTGGTCAACTTGGACGCTGGGACGCTGCTGGAGGGCGCGGCACAGCTCTACCGCGACGGCTACGCTGCCCGCACGGTGGTGGAAGGCCTGGTGTCGGCGCTGAGCGAAGCGCTTCACGCCGAGCTGGGCCTGGAGGGCGAGAAGCTAGAGGGGGCCGAGGTGCCACGCCTACTGAGGCTGCAAGCCGCGCTGGACGCCCAGGAAGCCCGTTTCAGTCGCGGAGCCGATCAGCTCAGCTTAGAGTTGGCGCTGACCCACGCGCTGATCGCTGGAGAGGGGAGCGGCAGTAACAGTCCAGCGCCTCGGCAAACCCAAAACGGAGTGGCAAGTTCTGCGGCTGGCCTGAGTGCCGCCGACGCCGCCCGCCTGTCCAAGCTGGAGCAGGAAGTCAGGGCGCTCAAAGCGCAGAAGATAGATAGCTCTATTAGAGAAACAATCCCACCTCCGACGAACAATGAAATCATCCATGATAAAGAGCGGAAGAGTACTAACCTTCAAGAAACTCCAGCGAGAAATGTCTCAAAGAGTCGCCCAACTTGGGCTGAAATTTTAGAAGTTATTGTCAAGAAGGGGGGCCAGCAGTACAGAGCTTTTCTACGCGAGGGCCGTTTCGAGGATCAAGGAAATAAAATCCTCCTGATATTTGATAGAGCAGACGCAAAAGGCAAACCTCTAAACAAATTTCACGGAGACGGTGTAATTAGAAATTTTGATGAAATATCAAAAATCATTCAGGAAATGATGGGCGGAGTAAGTGTCGAAGTAGTGTCATTTGGCGAAAGGAAAGTCAAATTCCTGACCAATAATCTCGCCTCACCTCCTACCGTGGACAAAGTAGTCACTGAAGAGAAATTCGCAAATATAGTAAACAACCTTTCGGTAGACGACATCCCCGACTTCGCGCCGACTGGACGCCGCAACGCTCCGGCCAGCGCCCGCAGCGCCACCGCCACGCTGCCGCCGCCTGAGCAGGCCGTTGAACAGCCAGCCGTGGAACAGGCCGCTCCCGATGGAATGGATCTGCCTGACTTCGAACCGAGCGCCCGCCCGCCTCGCCCGACACCTGCGAGGCCCGACCCGGTTCGGCCTGCTCCTTTACCAATCACACCCCTGCCTGCCTCGCCCGACGACGCCGCGCCCGCCCCGCTGCCGGAGCGCCGCCCACAGGCCCAGCGCCACGCCGCCGACCCGGTGGCCGCTCCTGGTCAGCGCCCAATACCGCCGCCAACCAATCATGAGCGCGAGCTGTATATTCCACTTGAGGTGAGTCAAGAACCCGACTGGGACGACCTCGGCGGGCCGGTGGAACTGAGCGCCACGCCGCCGGGAACACCTCAGCAAAGGGCCACGCCCCCGCCCGCCGCCCAAACGCCAGCCGTTCAAGCGCCGGCTCCCCCGAACCGTGCCGCGCCTGCCAAAGCCGCCAATGGCCCCGCCGGAGACGTGCGGGCACATCCCAATTATCTAGAAGTCACGCGCCTGTTTTCGGGACGGGTCAAGGAGATCGGCAAAGTCAAAAAGCGGGCGGTGGCCGAAGCGGAAGACGGTGCGCCCGAAGAAGAAGTGGCAGACGATGTGGACGGCGCGGCGCAGGCCTAAATTGCGGCTCTCTTCATCTAAGCTTATCTGCGCCGAGTCTGTGGGCTTCTCGCTCTTCACCGCTCGCTCGGCGGCGTAACGTGAAGCCATGAATTTGCTTCTCACCCGCCGGAGCGCCCTTTGACCGCCGCGCCCACTCTGCCCAGCGTTCCCGTCTCTGAAGCTCTCTTTGAGCGTGCCCAAAAAGTCATTCCCGGCGGCGTCAATTCGCCGGTGCGGGCCTTCAAATCGGTGGGCGGAACCCCACGCTTTATTGCCCGCGCCGATGGCCCCCGCCTGACCGACGCCGACGGAAAGCAGTATTTGGATTACATCGGCTCGTGGGGGCCGATGATTTTGGGCCACAACCATCCTGCCGTGCGGGAAGCGGTGGCCGCAGCGCTCCAAGACGGCACCAGTTTCGGTGCGCCCAACGAGCGCGAGGTGCTCCTGGCCGAACTCGTCACCCGCATCACCGGAGTGGACAAGGTGAGATTCGTCAGCAGCGGCACCGAGGCGACCATGAGCGCCCTGCGGCTGGCACGCGGTTTTACCGGCAGGAGTGACGCCGCCAGGAAGTACACCCTCAAATTCAGGGGAAATTATCACGGCCACGCCGACGCCCTCCTCGTGGAAGCAGGCAGTGGGCTGATGACCAACGCCGATCAGCTCGGTCAGGCCGCGCCCAGCAGCGCCGGAGTGCCGCCGGAATACGCCTCGCTGACCTTGGTGGCCGATTACAACGACCCAGCAGGCTTGGACACCATCATGCGTGAGCGCGGTCATGAAATCGCCGCCGTCATCTTTGAGCCGGTGGTGGGTAACGCGGGCGTGCTGATTCCCAGCGCCGACTTTGTGGCCGCGCTCAACCGCGTCCGCGAATCTGGGGCGCTGCTGGTGGCCGACGAAGTGATGACCGGCTTTCGGCTCTCGCTCAGGGGCGCGTCGGGGCTATTGGGCCTGAAACCCGATTTGTACTGCTGGGGAAAAATCATCGGCGGCGGCTTACCGGTAGGCGCTTACGGCGGACGCACCGAGATCATGGATTTCGTGTCTCCGGTGGGGCCGGTTTACCAAGCCGGAACCCTTAGCGGCAACCCGCTGGCCATGGCGGCGGGGCTGGCGACGCTCGGCGAACTTGAGCGCGACCCCGAAATCTATCAGCGGCTTGAGCGCTACACCGCCGCGCTGGGCTCAGGGCTGCGCGACCTCGCCGGGCAGGCGGGCCTGCCGCTGACGGTCAATCAAATCGGGAGCATGCTCACGGCTTTCTTTTTGGAAGGCGAAGTGCGAGATTACGGCCAAGCGGCGCGGGCCGACACCGCCGCCTTCGGCAAATGGTTTCAGGCGCTGCTCTCAGGCGGCGTCTACTGGGCACCCTCACAGTTTGAAAGCATCTTCGTTTCGGCGGCCCACACCCCTACCGATTTAGACTTCACGCTCAGCGCCGCGCAGCACGCCTTTGCACAGCTCTAATTCTCTCAGCACCAAGGAGCCAAGATGACCATCCTGACTGATCCCAAAGCCATTGTGCGCGTGCTAGAAGACAGCAAATCGGTGGCCGTCATCGGCTACCACGCCGACAGCGCCAAGCCGGCCCACTACGTGCCGGAATACTTGGAGCGCCAAGGCTACAAAGTCTACGGCGTCAATCCGGCGCTGGCCTCGCGCCAGGCCAAGGCCTTCGGGCATCCGGTGGTCAGCAGCTTGACGGAGCTGAGCGTGCCCGTCGACGTGGTGGAAATCTTTCGCCGCAGCGACAAGGTGCGCGACCACCTGCCGGAAATTCTGGCCATGAATCCGCTGCCCAAGGTGGTTTGGCTGCAACTCGGCATCAAAGACGACGCGGTGGCCGCCGAACTGAGTGCCAACGGCATCGAGGTCATTCAAGACCGCTGTATGCTCTCGGATCACCGGCAGTATTTGTAAAGACATTTGTAGGGGAGCCGACTCTCCCTACAGCAGCCCGGTGCGCGTTCCCTTGGCCCGCTTGTACAGTTGAGCGGGCCGCCCCACGCCGCTGCGGCGCTCACCGCTGGGCGTCAAAATGCCCTGCGCCAGCAAGCGCTTGCGGAAGTTGCGCTTGTCGAGTGCCCGATCCAAAATCGCTTCGTAGACGCCTTGCAATTCGGGCAGGGTAAAGGTTTCGGCCAAAAATTCCAGCGCCAAATTGGCGTACTCCAGCCGCAATTGCAGGCGCTTGATGGCCCGCCCCAAGATCACCGCGTGGTCAAAAGCCAGCGGCGGCGGCGCGTGGGCGGGAAACCAATCGGCGTGAAGGGTGGTGGCTCCGCCCATCACATGCACCGTGCCGTACGGCAACACCGCCAAGTGCGCCACGCTGACGATACGCCCGCGTGGATCGCGGCCGATCGCGCCGAACGTATAAAACTGCTCGAGGTGGCGCGGCTCCAGTTCGATGCTGGTTTCGTCGCGCAGCTCTCTGAGGGCGGCTTCGTGCAGTTCTTCGCCGACATGCACGAAGCCGCCGGGCAGCGCCCAAGTTTGCAGGTGCGGCAGCGTGGCCCGCTCGATCAGCAGAGCGTGAAGCTTGCCCTCGTGAATAGCGAACGCAGCGACGTCCACCGCTAAGCCCACTTGGGTGGCCTGCGGCGGCAAACTCAGCGTCATCGTGCAACCGGAATAAGTGTAGCCATGACACCTTCACTTTAGACGCCTCAGTGCGGCGCGTCAAACGGGCAAGGCACAAACGCTCAAGTCAGTGGCTCGATCACGTCGGGGTCTTCCACGCTCATCGCAGGGTTAGGCTGGATGGGCTTGCCTGTAGAGCGCTCTTTCGGCGGCTCGACTGGCGGCAGATGAAAGCTGGTCAAGTCGGGCATCTCTAGGAAGTCGGTCAGGCTTTTGAGCTCGCTCAGTTGCGCTTCGTCCAGCGTCGGCGAGGTGACGGAGCTGACGGCGTCTCTTTTGGTTTGCTTTTTACCCGGCTGGACTTTACTGGGTTGAACTTTGCTGGTTTGGACTTTACTGGGCTGCTTCTCTCCGTCAGCTTCGGTGCTGCCACGTTTGCGTTTACTCGGAGCAACTTCACCTTGAGCCGCCTGTGCTGGACTGTCTAGGCTAGGCATAGGGAAATCTTCTCCGGCAAGAGAGAGGGGGCCGGAGACGTCAGATGCCCGAAGTTCCGGCAACGGCCCCGCCACCGACGCCATATTGATCAGGCCGCCGCTGAGGCTCACCGATCCGAAAGTGGAACCGCCAATCAAATCGCTCGGCGGCGGCGCAACCGGTTGGCTTTTGGCACCGCCGCGCACGGGACGGGCCACGCGGGGCGTCGGTTGGGGTGTTCCGGGGAGCTCAGCTTGTTCAGGACTCGGCACGGCATCTTCGGCCGGCTGGATGCTCAGCCCCCTTGGAAGGCTCAGGGCCTGCTCGGCCAAGCTCACAGCGATGTGGGCCCGCAGCACCTCGGCCACGCTCCAAGCCTGGAAAGGGCAGCCCGCCGGAGCCAGATCGTCAGGACTGATCACCTCGCTGACCGAACCCAGCCCGGCTTCCCAAAGGTGGCCGAGCAAGCCTGAGAGCGCGGCGCGGGCCTCGGCGACCTGGCCCTGGCGCAGCAGGAGGTCGGTGTACGCACCCATTAGCCAAGGCCAGACGGTGCCCTGATGGTAAGCAGCGTCGCGCACCAAGCGGTCGCCGCCGTAGTGGCTGACGTATTCGGGGTCAAGCGGGCTGAGCGTCCGCAGGCCCAGCGGGGTGAGGAGCTCACGGCTGCAAGCGTCCAACACCGTGCAAATCTGCGACGAGGTGGCCGGTGTATCCGGCAAAGCCAGCGCGATCAGGGCATTGGGCCGGAGTTGGGCGTTGGCTCCGGCCCGGCCCAAAAAGTCGTAGAGGCAGCCGGTCTTGGGATTCCAGAACGCCGAGAATGAGGACTGAGCCGCCCCCAGCACCTCGCCGAAGTGGGGCAGCTCTCCCAGTATCCGGCTCAGGCGCGTCTCGGCACTGAGCGCCGAAATCCACAGCGCCTGAATTTCCACCGGCTTGCCGTGACGCGGCGTGACCACCCAGTCGTGAATTTTGACGTCCATCCAGGTCAGCTGCGCTCCGGGTTCGCCCGCGTTCAGCAGGCCGTCGTCGGCGTCCATGCCGATGCCGTAAGCGGTGCCACCCGCGTACTCGCGCAAAATGCCGCGAATGGTACTCAGGGCGATGCGGGCCAAGTTGGGATTCTGGGTGTAGTGAACCACTTTTTCCAGCGAGGTGGCCAGCCACAGCGAGCCGTCCACCGTGTTGTAGCCCGCGCCCTGCCCGTCGTCAAAGAAGTTGTTGGGAGTCAGCCCGCCGCGCAGCGACGACGAAAAGGTGTCGAGGACGCCCAGACTTTCCTCGATGCGCCCGGTGCTCAGGCTCAGCCCCGGCAAAGCGATCAAGCTGTCGCGTCCCCAATCGGCAAACCAAGGGTAGCCCGCGATCACGCTGAGATTCTGGGTGCTGCCCCGCTGCACGAAAAAGGCGTCGGCGGCCACCGCCAAAGTTGCCACCACATCGTCCGGCACGCCGCTGGCTTGCCAAGCGCTGTCCACCAGCAAGGCCCGCCGCTGGGCTTCGGTGTCGTAGGCGGCCCAGGGATCATCAATGTGAACCGGCGACCCTTCAATCACCAGCGCCAAACGGTTGAGACCGGGCCGCAGCTTGATCTCCCAGAAGTCGGCCCGCACCGCCCGGTCGGTGGCAGGTGCGCCGCGTGCCGCTTCCAAGCGGTAATACAGGCGCTGCGGCGTGGGCTGGACGGCCAACGCGCTCACTTCCGCGCCGCCGGAATACAGCCGCAGGCGGGTCTGGTGAGCCTCGCCGTGAACGCGCACCTCACTTGCCAGGCATTCGAAGCCGAGCTGCGGGGTGTCTCGGTGAACATGGTGCATGTCCCGGTCAACCAGCACGCCGCCGAGCGTGAGGCTGGCGTCCTCGCCTGCTCTGAGGTGCGGAGCCTCGATGTCATAGAGCAAAATCAGCGTGCCGGATTGCCGGGGCACCACGCTGCGCCGCCGAATCCGGACGCCCAGCGCCAGTTGTTCGCGCTCCGGCAGCAAGTCGCGCAGGGTCACGCCGCTCAATACACTGAGGCCCTGGCCCTCCAGCGTGTCAGGGGCCACCTCGAAAGCGTGCAACGCGCAGCGCTGCTCACCGACGCGCAGTTCTTCCAAAGCGGTCACGAACATCACCCGGCGATCACCCGGCGGGCGGTGAGCCACGCTCAGGCCCGAATAGCAGCGGGTCGGCACGCCAGCGGAGCTGCTGAGGGCAAAGCCGCCGAGACCATCGGGCAGCAGCACTTCACGGCTGAGATCGCGGGCGGCTTGGGGGCCGAGGCGGTAGAGATGCCTCGCGGCGGGCACAGCAGATTGAGCAGCAGAAGCGGACATGATGAAGGTCAGATTAGCGCGGATCACAAGCCGGGAAGGTTCAGAGGCGTGAATATTCTCACATCCGTTTCACATACACTGGGGGAAGCTGGGGCGAGTTGCGGTGCGCTCGGAGGCAGTCGGCAGCCATACAGGCTAGGCATATGGACGCTGACCCAAACTCGGCGGTCAAAACGCCAGCGAAAAGCAGCGTCTCCCTCTTAGCGGCTACGCCCCGCCGTGCTAAAATGACGAGTCCGCTGAATCTCACTGGCCCGAACTCGTTGGGCCGTTCCGCCAAGATTCAGCTCCAAGACAAGCCGCCCCGCTCTCCACGCAGACAGCGTAGAACGCAGCAGGGCGCGGCGGAGGTGATGCGTTATAGCGAAAGATCATAAAGTCAACGACCAGATTCGGGTTCGCCAGATTCGCCTGATTGGTGCCGAGGGTGAGCAGATCGGTATCATCGACACCAGAGAAGCTGCAACGATGGCCCGCGAGCAGAATTTAGACCTCGTGATGGTCAGTCCTCAGGCTGTGCCGCCCGTCTGCAAGTTACTCGACTATGGTCGTTTCCGCTTCGAGCAGCAGCAAAACGAGAAAGACACCCGCAAGCGGGCACGCTCGCAGGAAGTCAAGGCCATCAAGTTCCGCGTCAAAATTGACGCCAACGACTTCAAGACCAAGACCAACCATGTCAAGCGCTTTCTTGAGGAAGGCCACAAGGTCAAAGTCACGATTATGTTCCGTGGCCGCGAACGCACCCACCCCGAGTTGGGCGAGCGCATTTTGCACCGCGTCGCCGATACCCTCGCGGAGGTCGGTCAGCCAGAGAGTCCGCCCAACATGATGGGCATGGACATGAACATGATCATGATTCCCAAAGTCGGGCGCAAACCCGGTGGCGAACACGGTGACTTGGCTCCGCAGACGGACATCAGCCCCGATGTCGGCGCTGCCGAGGCCGCTGCTCAGCCCGCCGACGCGGCTGTTCAAGCTGCGCCGCAGGCCGCCGCTCCTGAGCCGGTCAGCACAGAAGCCGTCAACGTCTAAACAGCTCAAGCTGTCCTGCGTTGAAGATTGAAGTCCATCCTGCGGGGTGGGCTTTTTTGTGGCGGCGGCCGTTCATGCTCCGCTGAACAAGCGGCGGGCCGAGCCGCAGAGCCAAATTTGTAAGCCCTTACCTTACAGGTTGTGGCACGAGCCTTTACAGTGAGGGCATGATTACCGAACCCATCAAAATGTACACGACCACCTGGTGCCCCGATTGCAAGGCCGCTAAACGCGCTCTGGACAACAAAGGCCTGGCTTACACCGAAATCAATATCGAGGAAGTCGAGGACGCCGCCCAGATCGTGATGAGCGTCAACGGCGGCAAACGCAGCGTGCCCACTTTGGTTCACGGCGACACCGCCGCCAGCCTCAGCGGCTTTAGCATTGTCAAGATGAACGCCTTTCTGAGCGAAGCCGGACTGGCCTAAAGAGTCCGCCAAAAAGGCCCGTCTCCAGCGTGGAGCGGGCTTTTTTGTTGGCTCCGTCGAAACGCATCCAAAGCAAAAGCCCCCACCCCCACACAGTCGGCAGGGGCCAGAGCTTTTGCTGAGGTTTACAGCTCTACGCTGGCGCTGTCGCCGTGATTGGGCCGGCTGCCGGTCACAGCGGCTTTGGCCATTTGAAAGAGGCCCTGCAACTTGCCGTCGCTCTCCCAGTAGTGTGCGCCCTTGGCTTCCACTTTGATGAGCTGAATATCCGGATCGGTTTTGCCTTCCGGAAAGTAGGCTTTGTACATGTCGCTCCACAACTCGTCGAGCTTGGCGGCGTCCTCGATCAGCTCGGCGTCGCCGTAGAGGCTGACGTAGCCCTTGCCGGACTCGGAGTACGAGAGATTGACCTGCGGCTTTGCGGCTACGCTGCGTACCAAGTCGGATTTCTTGCTGCCGATAAACCACACGTCGCCGTCAAATTCCTGCTCTTGGGTGGTCATCGGCTGCGAGTGCATGTGTCCCGCCTCGGTGGTAAAAGCCATCATGGCAAACTTGATGCCCTTGACGAGTTTGGCAATCGTCTGGACGCCTTCTTCACGGGTCGGTTGGGCTTGGTCTGAATTGGTCATGCTTTAATTGTCACCCCAAGCCCAAAGTAAACTTTGCAAGCTGCCTCACCGGGTAAAGGCCAGCTTCAGATTTTTTAAGCTTAAAGCGGGGTGGTTTACAGCTCTGTTCAGGCTTTTGTGGCGGCCTCGGCGGAATGGGTCTTCACCGTTTCCGGCACGTTGCGAACCAGCAGCACGCCCAGCACGAAACAGGCGGCGGCGATGCCGAACACAATGGTGTAACCCAGATTGCCGCCCTGCGCGTTGCCCCAGTCGAGGAGTGCGCCCTGCGGCGTTTCGATGAGTTGTGGCCCCACGAAGGCCACATGCCAGATGCCCATATCGCGGGCGTAGCTTCTGCTGCTGGGCATGGCGTCGCTGCCCAGCGCCCAATCCACGCTGCTAAAGGCCCCGAAACCCAAGCCGAAGACCATAGCGATGGCGACCGCCACATAAAAATTCGGCGCGAACAGCAGCGCGATTGCCATCACCGCCATGACGCTGCCCGCGACATAAATCACCGGTTTGCGCCCGATCTGGTCAGAGACGCGCCCGCCGATCAGCGCGGTGACGATGGAGGCAGTAATAATCGACATCAGCAAGAGACTGGTGGCGGTGCCGGGATTTTTTTGGTGCAGAACGTCTCCGGCGTAAAACTGCAAAAACGGCTGGACGCTGTACTGTCCCAGCGCAAACAGAGCGCGGGTAATAAAGACCCACAAGAACGGCTGATAAGCGAACAGTTGGGCGATACTCATGCGCTGGCGGTGGGCCTCAGGATTGGGCTTGATCTGGGTTTCCGGTACCCCACGCAGAGTAATCATGGCGCTGATCAGCAGCACGACGCCGATAATGCCGTAGCTCAGCACGTCCGGCAATTTCAGCAGCCCGATGACGAGCGCCGCCACCCCGCCGAGCAGTTGCCCACCGGCTTGCAACATGCCCATCACGCCGCTGTAGCGCCCACGCTGCGCCACCGGCACCAGTTCCGGCACGAGGGCGCTGTAGGGCGCGGTGGCGTAGTTGTTGCCGAACTGCACCAGCAAGAAGCCGAAGACATAAATCCAAAAGCCGGTCAGCCCTTCCGTGGCGGCGGCGGCGTAGCCCATAACCGCCAGCCCCGCCAGATTGACGATCAACCCCAGCCGAATCAGCGGCAGCCGCTTGCCGATGCGGTCAGAATAACTGCCAATGATCGGCGGCAAAATGAGCGCCACCACTGCTCCAATGCCGCCCAGCAAACCCAAATACTTGCCTTTGTCGGCGTCGCCCACGAAGCGCACCACCTCGGCGGGCATGAGGATCAGCAGCAGCACCAACCACAAAAAAGCGGTGCCGAACCAAAAGGCCGAGAGTGTCCACGGGCTGGGCAGCTTGGGAGAGGAAAAGCCCGCTCCTGCCCCGGGGCCAGATGAAAGGGTCATAAAGGTAGTATGCCGCGCTGAAGTCCGGTTGAGGTCAGTCTGGGATAGGTCATTTGGCAGATGCCGCGCTGAAGTGTAAGCGGCAAGCTGACCGGATGCCTGCACTTCTCCCCTTACCCCTTCACCGCGTTCTCGTCATCGGCACGACCGGCAGCGGTAAAACCACTTTGGCCCGGCAGTTGGCAGCCCACTTGAACGTGCCGCACGCCGAGCAGGACGCTTGGAACCACCTGCCCGACTGGCAAGAAGCGCCGCTGGCTGAATTTCGGGCGCAGGTGGAGCGCTTCACGGCGCAGGAAGCCTGGGTGATGGACGGCAATTACAGCAAAGCCCAAGACATCGGCTGGGCGCGGGCCGACAATGTGGTTTGGCTGGATTACTCGGGCTGGGTAGTGTTCTGGCAACTCTTGCGGCGCACCCTGCGGCGAATGGCTAGCGACGAGGAACTCTGGAACGGCAACCGCGAAGATTGGCGCACCCTGCTCAAAAAAGACGGGATTCTGGCTTGGTTTTTTAGAACGCACTGGCGCAACCGCCGCCGGATGCCCCAAAAAATCGCCGCGTATCCACATTTGCAAGTCGTTCGGCTGAGCAGTCCAAGCGAGTGCGGGAGATGGCTGCGGGCGCTGCAAGTTGGGCCAGTCGGCTAAAGCATTCACTATCCTGAAACCATGCCCCTGTACCCTGCCCTGACCGGAACCACAGCCAATGGAGCCGCCTTCAGCTTGGCCCGCCTGCGCCGCGAAGACTTGCCGCAGATCATTGAGCCGTTTCAAAATCTGGAGCTGACCACCTACCTGCGCGGTTACGGCTTTACGGCCAGCGAGGCCGAGCAAGCCGAGTGGTTGGAATCGGCCCTCAAGAACTCGCCGTACCAAACCCTGTTCGGTATTTACGACGCCTCCGAAACCCTGATCGGCAGCGTCGCCCTGCGCGAGATTGATGACCGCAGCGGCACGGCGGAACTGGGCGTCGCCATCTACCAGCCGCGCGACTGGGGCGCGGGCTATGGCTCGGCGGCCACGCGCCTGATCTGCCAGTACGGAGCCTTTCACTTGGGCCTTTACAACATCATGCTCAAGGTGTTCGCCTTCAACGAGCGGGCCATTCGAACTTACCAAAAAATCGGCTTCCGCGAAATCGGGCGACGCACGGGCGCAGTGCGGCTGGGCAGGGAGCGCTTCGACGAGGTGTACATGGAACTGCTGACGGACGGGCTGGACACCAGCGAACTCAGGGGGCAGCTTCGGCAGATGCAGTAAACGACCAACCAAAACACGCGCCCCAGCCGAATGAAGGTCTGGGGCGCGTGTTGAACCGTCGTGCTTTTTAGCCGCCGACCTGCATTCTGAAAATAAACTTGCTGACTTCGGCCTTGAGGGTGTCCACCATTTCGTTGAACATGTTGGTGGCCTCGAATTTGTATTCGGTAAATGGGTCGCGCTGGCCGTAACCACGCAGGCCGATGCCCTGACGCAGCACGTCCATGCCGTGCAGGTGCTCTTTCCAGTGCTGATCGACCACTTGCAGCAGCACATAGCGCGAGAGCTGGTTGAGCGTGCCCGCGCCCATTTCGACCTTGCGGGCGTCAAAGGCGTCGGCGGTGGCTTCCAAGAGGGCGCGGTGGGCTTCCTCAGGCGGGCGGGTCTTGAGGCTGGCAAAATCAAAGCCCTCAAGCTGCGGAATGGCGTCGAGCATAGCGGCTTGCAGGCCTTCCACATCCCAGTCGTCGTGGTCGGATTCGATGGGCGCGAACTCGGCCAGTTTCATTTCCACGAAGTCGGCAATCATGCCTTCCACGCTTTCTTCCACGTCCTCGTCCGGCCCCAGCAGCACTTCGCGGCGCTGCGAGTAAACGGTTTCGCGCTGCTTGCTCATCACGTTGTCGAACTCGAGGAGTTGCTTGCGGGTCGAGAAGTTGCGGTCTTCCACGCGGGCCTGCGCTTTCTCGATGGCCCCGGTGACCATTTTGGCTTCAATCGGCTGGGTGTCGTCCATGCCGAGCCTGTCCATCATGCCCACGACGCGGTCATTGGCAAAAAGGCGCATCAGTTCGTCTTCAAACGACACGAAGAAGCGGCTTGAACCCGGATCGCCCTGCCGTCCGGCGCGTCCGCGCAACTGGTTGTCGATCCGGCGCGATTCGTGTCGCTCAGTGCCGATAATGTGCAAACCACCGAGTTGCTGAACTTTGATGTGGTCGGCTTCCATATCGTCGTTGAGTTGCTGGGCCTGCTTCACGAAGGCGTCGGTGACACCCGGAATTTCTTTGCCGAGCTCTAGCGCCTGCGGGTCTTTGCGAACCACTGCCGCCAGGAAGTTCTCGGCTTCGGGGGCAAAACGGCTGATCCCAAAGTTTTGCTCCAGCGCCTCGCCCAAAAGGAATTCGGCGTTGCCGCCCAACTTGATGTCGGTGCCGCGTCCGGCCATGTTGGTGGCAATCGTGACCTGGTTGCTGCGCCCCGCCTGCGCCACGATGCTGGCTTCCTGCGCTTCATATTTGGCGTTCAGCACATTGTGCGGCACACCCGCCTCCTTGAGCATCCGCGAGAGCAGTTCGGAAGTGTCGATGCTGACGGTGCCGATCAAAATCGGGCGTCCGGTTTTGTGCATCTCGACGACTTCGTTGACCACGTTGGTGTACTTGCCGTTGCGGGTGCGGTACACCAGATCCTCGCCGTCGGTACGGATGACGGGCCGGTTGGTCGGTACCACCAGCACGTCGGAGCCATAAATGTCAAGAAATTCCTTTTCCTCGGTCTTGGCGGTGCCGGTCATGCCCGCGAACTTGGTATACAGGCGGAAGAAGTTCTGATAGGTGATGGTCGCCAGCGTTTGGTTTTCGTTTTCGATCTTGACGTTCTCTTTGGCTTCGATGGCTTGGTGCAGCCCTTCACCGTAGCGGCGGCCCGCCATGCTGCGCCCGGTAAACTCGTCGATGATCACCACTTCGCCCTCTGCGTTGACAATGTAATCGGTGTCTTTTTGGTACATGTCTTTGGCCCGCAGCGCCTGGGTAATCATGTGGGCTTTTTCCATCTGCTCTGGGCTGTAAAGATCATCAATCGAGAGCAGCCGCTCCAGCTTGGTGATGCCGCCTTCGGTCAGGTGGACACCCTTGCTCTTTTCGTCCACGGTGTAATCGCCGGTCGGCTCGGTGCGCTTGCCGGGTTCGGCGGGTTCACCTTTAATCAGGCGTTTGACCAGTTTGGCCATCACGTAATACTGATCGGTGGCTTTCTCGGCGGCTCCCGAAATAATCAGCGGGGTGCGGGCTTCGTCCACCAGAATGCTGTCGACTTCGTCCACGATGGCGTAGTGCAGCGGCGTGTCGGCCCGCAAGACCAGTTGCTCACGGCTCTGCGACATGTTGTCGCGCAGGTAATCGAAGCCCAGTTCGGAGTTGGTGATGTAAGTGATGTCGCAGGCGTAGGCTGCCTGACGCTGCGTGGGGGTCATATCGCGCTGGATCACGCCCACCGTCAGGCCCAGAGCGCGGTAGAGCAGCGCCATTTCTTCCGCGCCGACCCGCACCAGATAGTCGTTGACGGTCACGAGGTGAGCGCCCTTTCCGCTGAGCGCGTTAAACGCCAGTGCCAGCGTCGCCACCAGGGTTTTGCCCTCACCAGTTCGCATTTCGGCAATCCGGCCCGCGTGCAGCGCCGCGCCGCCGATGAGCTGCACGTCGTAGTGGCGCTTGCCAATCGAGCGGCGGCTGGCTTCGCGGATCAAAGCAAAAGCCGGAACGATCAAGTCGTCTAAGCTTTCTCCGCCCTCTATGACCCGGGTTCTGAGCGCCGAGAAAGCCGCTGCCAGGTCTTCGATCTGCTTGGTTTCTTCTTCGAGGGCGTTGACCGGCTGCACCACCGTTTTGATGAGGCGCTGCACGTCGCGCTGGTTGTTGTCAAACATCTTGTTGAGGACACGAAACATATAAGGAGAGTATAGCTTGACCGGCAGCCGCAAATGAAGCGGATATTAGTGCAGAATGTCAAAGAGAGTTGAGCATGGCAGACTCAAGTGTGCTGCGCGGCAAAAAGGGAGATAAGCACAGCTAAACGTTCGCCAGGGGCGCATAAGCCGTAGCTCCGTCATCCAGACCGCTCGGCGCTCGGCCTGAACGGATCGCTGCCGCTGCCGCCAGAGCGATCATCGCGCCGTTGTCGGTGTTCAGCCCCTTGCCGGGAAACACCGCTCGCAATTCGGACGCGCCGAAGGCTCCCCGCAGGGCCGAGTTGGCCGCGACGCCGCCCGACACCACCACTGTTTCGCGGCCCAAATTCGCCGCCGCCCGCAAGGTAACTTTGAGCAGGTGCTTGACCGCCACCGCTTGAAAGCTGGCCGCCAGATCGGGGCCGCTCACGCCCGCTCGGTGAGCCAGCAGCGCCGCCGTTTTGAGGCCGCTGAACGAGAAATCATAGCCGCTCTGACCCAGCATCGGCTCTCTAAAGGCCACGCCTTTGGGATTGCCCAACTTGGCTGCCTCGGCAATGGCAGGGCCGCCCGGATAGCCTAGGCCCGCCAGCCGGGCGATTTTGTCGAAGGCCTCGCCCGCCGCGTCGTCGCGGGTCGCGCCGATGAGTTGGTACGTTCCCTCCGCCACCACGTCAAACAAATGGGTATGCCCGCCCGACACCACCAGCGCCAGATAGGGCGGCGTCAGCTGAAACTCAGCCGTTTGGGCCTCGCTGGCCGCCGCGAAAATGTGGCCCTCCAAATGGTGAGCGGCGTAAAACGGCACGTCCAGTCCTTGTGACAGCCCTTTGCCGTACATCAGACCGACCAGCAGCGCTCCCACCAGACCGGGGCCGGAAGTCGCGGCCACTGCGCCGAGGTCGGCCACCTCGATGCCCGCTTCACTGAGGGCGTCTTCCATCACCGCGTCGATGCGCTCCACGTGTTCGCGGCTGGCAAGCTCGGGCATCACGCCGCCGTAACGGGCATGCACCGTCTGGCTCCAAATCCGGTTGGCCCGCACTTCGGCGCGTCCGTCTGGGTGCAGCGCCACCACGCCCACGCCAGTATCGTCACACGAGGTATCGATGCCAAGAATAAGCTGGATGCTGGACTGCGGGGCGTTCACGCGGAGCAGTCTAGCAAAGGGATGGGCATGGGCACAGGGCCGAGTCCGTGCCTCCCACCAACCAAAAAAGAGCGGGCGACTTGGCCCACTCTCTTTTTCTTCTTCAGTTTACTTACTCGATGCTGGCACGCCAGCGCCATTCCGAAGCCCGCTTCATCACGTGGGCGAGGCCGCCGGTGATGGCCAGCTTTTGATTCCACGGCAGCTTCATCCAGCCGACGGCCATCAAGCCGCCGAGGCTGATGAACTCGCCCAGCGTATTGGGCACGTAGGGGTGCAGCGCTTCGCCGCGCACGAGGCGCATGATGTTGTCGCCGGTCAAGCGGCCCTGCTGCCCGGCGTGCTGAGCGGTGGTCGGCACCGGCTTGTCTTGCTCATTGAGCGCCAGACCCATGTCGCCCACCACGAACACTTCGGGGTATTCGGGAATGCGCAGTTCCTTGTCCACCACGATGCGCCCGCCGGGGCCTTTTTTGAGGTTCTGGGCCTTGACAATGTCGCGGGCCTGAATACCGCCGGTCCAGATGATTTTGCCGGCGGGAATGACGCGCTGGTTGCCGTCGGCGGTCTGCACCGTGACGCTGTCGGGAGTGGCCTGCATCAGACGGTGGCCGGTCAGGATTTCAATGCCGTAATCGCTGAGCACCTTGGCCGCTTTGGCCCTGAGCGCCGTGTCGATCACCGGCAAAATGGCTGGGCCAGCTTCCACCAGGTAAATTTTGAACGGCGCAATGCCCCGCGCTTTGCTCAGCGATTCGTTGCGCTGGGCCAACTCGGTGACGAGTTCCACACCGGTCAGACCCGCGCCGCCCACCACGATGTCGCGGTTGCCGACGAAGCCCGCGTCGAAGGTGCGGTTGACGTACCCAAAGATTTGATCGGCGTCTTTGAGTTCTTTGAGTTCAGCGGCGTTTTCAGCGAGGCCCGGAATCCGGTAGAAGTTGGTGACGGAGCCCAAACCCACGATCAAATTGTCGTACTTGTAAGTGGGGCCATCTTTGGTCTTGACTTCTTTGGTATCGAGGTTGACTTCGGAAATGATCGCCAAATCCAGCTTGACGCCCGTTCCGCGCAGCAGCGGAGCCAGCGGCACCGTGACTTTGGTGTTGTGGGCCGCCGCTTCGTGAAGACGGGTTTCAAAGGTGTGGTAAGGATTTTGCTCCACCAAAGTCACGTCAAGATCGGGGTGGGGCTTGAGTTTGGTCGCCACCGCGAGGCCCGCGTAACCAGCGCCGAGAATGATGGTTTTCATGTTCTTTTCTCCTGTGACTGAATTCACGAGCTTGGCTGGACGAATACTCAGCTCCGCTTCTTCTTTATGTCCTGCCTCCCTTTGGTGGAGTGCAGGCAACAGTGTTCATTGTACACCAAGTCGGCTCAGGGACTGTATCAACGCCAGAAATTCCGGGCCCATAGGGAGCCTTCAGACGTTTATTTCTGCTTTACGTTCGCGCCGGGGAAAGGCGAAGGGAAGAACTACCCCTCTCCCCTTGCGCCACCAAGCACTCGCTCAGTCCAAAACCACCAGACGGACGTCCACATTGCCCTGCGTCGCCACGCTGTAGGGGCAAACCGTGTGGGCGGCCTTGACGACTTCTTCGGCGGTGGCGCGGTCTAGGCCGGGGATTTTGACGCGGAGTTCCACGTCGAGCTTGAAGGCCAGACCCGCTTTTTGCAGGCCGACTTGGGCGGTGACTTCGCTTGCTTCGGTATCCACTTTCATGCGGCGGCCCACCACGCCCATCGCGCCCTGAAAGCAGGCGGCGTAACCAGCGGCGAAAAGCTGCTCGGGGTTGGTGCCGCTGCCGCCGTCGCCGCCCATTTCGGCGGGCACGCTGAGCGGGAGGTTGAGGCGCTCATCGCTGCTGATGATGTGTCCGGCGCGGCCTCCTTTGGCGGTGGCCTGAGCGGTGTAGATGTTTTTGGGCATATCCGACTTTTGATCTGAAGCGGTCATGCTGCTTATCATGCCCGAAAAAGGCGGGTCAAAAGGGAAACGGGACAGAGTGAAAAGCCGGAACGCCCTCAGCAGGCGTTCCGGCTTTTCACGGACGGTGATTCTAGTCGTTGGCGGAGCTGACCGGCAGATTCGGCGCGGCGCTGGGCGTGCTGCGGAGTTGCAGGGCAGTCAGCAGATTCACGCCCGTAGCATTTTCGACTTGCTCGATCAGCGAGACGATATTGCCGGGCAGAGTGCCGATGGCGCTGCGGGTGGCCTGACCCGAGCCCGAATCGAGCACGGTGATCTTGTCGATCTGCATTCCGCGCACCGCACCGGCAAACTCGGAAACGATGCCGGGAAGCATGTTGAGGATGTAGGCCCGCTCGCCTTCACTGCCCGCTTGCCGAAAGGCTTCGGTCATGAGGCGCACTGCTTCAGCTTTGGCGCGGCCCTCTTCGATGATCGGCGCGGCGGCGGCCTGGGCCTCGAGCATTTTGGCTTCGCGCTGGGCGCGGGCAGGGGCCACCACGTCGGCTTCGTAGCGCTTGGCATTCAGGATCACACGCTCCTGCTCGAGTTGCTGCTCGGCCACCACGCGGGCGCGTTCGGCGGTGACTTTGGCTTCGTTTTCCTTGGAAGCGGCCACTGCGCCCAGCTCAGCGGTGCGGATGCGGAGCATGTTTTGCTGCTCCAGCACGGCCTGAGAGCTGATCGCCTGCGCCACTTCGGCACGCTGCCGGGCTTTGGCTTCCGATTCGGTGGCTTCGGCGTTGCGCTCGGCCTCGGCCACGCGGGCTTCTTTGAGCACGTCGGCGGTCTGGCGGCGGCCAATGCTGTCGAGGTAGCCCGAAGCGTCCGACACATTTTGAATCTTGAGGGTGTCGAGCTTGATGCCCAGGTTGCCCAAGTCGTGTTCAGCCTCGCCGATCAGCCCCTCGGCAAAGCGCAGACGGTCTTCGTTGATTTCTTCGGGCGTCAGGGTCGCCACCACGCCGCGCAAGTTGCCTTCCAGGGTGTCGCGCACGATGCTGGTGAGCTGTTTGCGGTCGGTGTCGAGAAACCGCTCGATGGCGTTGGACAGCTGCGGCTCGTGGGCGTTGATCTTGACGTTGGCCACCGCGTGAACCGTCAGCGGAATGCCGCCTTTGGAATAGGCATTTTCGACGCGTAGATCCAGCGGAATGGTGGTGAGATCCATCCAAGCCACTTTTTCAAGGAGCGGTATGCGGAAGGCTCGCCCGCCGCGAATGACGCGGTAGCCCACCGAGTCGCCCTCGGCCGTGACGCGCGAGCGCCCAGAGATGACCACCACTTTGTTGGGCGGCACGATGATCAGCAGGGTGCGAATCATCAGCAGCACCAAGAGGATGCCGAACAGGACGATGGCCGCGAGAACGATGGTTCCAGTCATAAGTCATTCCTTCTTTGAGGGTTGGTGAGAAGCGTCGGCGCGTCGAGAATCAGCACCTTGAAATCAAGCGGGGCTTGCGGCAGCAAAGGCGGTATAGGGGACGCCGGGCATCACCCGCCTTCACTCACGGCGCTGTGCAGCTCCCAGGCCCGGACATCCAGCACGCCGCCGGCGATGCCGATGACAATCACCGACGCGCCGGGCAGCAGCGGGTCGTCACTGCGGGCCAGCATCTGCTCGGTTTGACCAGCCACCGTGACTTCGACTTTGCCGAGCCGGCCCAAAGCCGGAGCCACCAGCACTTTACCGACGCGGCCTTCCAATTTGGAGGCGTGAGTGTCGGTTTCGCCGCGAGTACGGGCCAGACGCAACGCCACCGCCGCGAACGCGCCGACCAGCAAGCCGCAAATTAGCGCGAAGCCGAGTTGGGTCAGCCCGCCGAGGCCCAGGCCCCGCGCCGCCAATCCGCCCAGTCCGAAAAACGCCACGAAGCTGATGATGGCCCGCAGCGAAAAATAGCTGGCGACTTCGCCGAGGCCGTGTTCAGCGCCCGCATCCGCGTCCGCACCCCCGCCACCGCTGAAGTCGTGATCATGGCCGCCGATTACCGAAAAAGCCAGCAGCCCGCCGCCCACAATGAAACAAAACAGGTACAGCATGAAGCCTCCTACCCAGTGTTACGGGGTTGGGAGGGGAGAAGTTGCGGCGAGTGGTGAGCGGTTGGTGGGAAAAGATCAGGCCCGCTGTTTCTACCCACTCCCCTTCACGGCATCAACCGCTCCACGCTCCAGCTCTCCCCTGCCCGCCGGTACACGAAGCGGTCGTGCATCCGGTTGGCTCGGCCCTGCCAGAACTCCCACTCGCTAGGCAAAAGGCGGTAGCCGCCCCAGAAGTCGGGCTTGGGCACGGTTTGGCCTTCGGGATACTGGGCTTCTAAAGCGCTGAGTTTGGCTTCTAGGGCGTCACGGTTCGCAATCGGAGCGCTCTGCGGGTCACTGGCGTGGGCGGCCAGTTGCGATTCGCGGGGGCGCTTGTGAAAGTAGGTGGCCGATTCCTCTTCACTGACCCGCTGAACGGAGCCGAATACCCGCACCTGCCGCTCCAGATCCGGCCAGAAAAACAGCAGCTCGGCCTGCGGATTCTCGTCGAGGTCATGTCCCTTGTGCGAGTCGTAATTGGTGTAAAAGCTCAGCCCGCGCTCTTCTGCGCCGCGCAGCAGCACTGTGCGGACGCTGGGCCGCCCCGCTGGATTGGCGGTGGCGAGGCTCAGGGCGTAAGGCTCAATGACTCGGCTCTGCTGGGCCTCGGCAAACCAGACTTGAAACTGCTCCAAAGGCGAGGCGGCGAGGTCGGCGCGGCGCAGTTCGCCCTTGGTGTACGAAACGCGCAGCTGAGTCAAATCTGAAGACGGCTTGGAATCGCTCATGCCCCCACGTTAGCGCTCTTTGCGCGTCTGACACTGCGGGCAATAATGCGTCCCGCGCTGAGCCAGCACGACCCTGACGATACCGCTGCCGCACCGGGGGCACGGCTGGCCCGCCTTGCCGTAGACGTGGTGCTCGTGCTGAAAGAGGCCCGAAACGCCGTCGTGCTGCCGGTAGTTACCCCCGCCGCTGCCCAAACTGCTGCCGCCCGCCTCCACCGCCGCCTTCATCACTTCCCGGATGGCCGCGTACAATCGCCCCGCCTCATCCGCATTGAGCTTGGTCTGGGCCGGATGAATGCGGCTGAGCCACAAGCTCTCGTCGGCGTAGATGTTGCCCACGCCCGAGACCGGTTTTTGCGAGAGCAGCCACGGCTTGACCGCTCCGGCGCTGGCCGCCAGCTTGACGAACTCGGCTTCTTTGAAATCGTCCGTGAGCGGTTCCGGCCCCATTTGATGCAGGGTGGGAAAAGCGGCGTAATCGCCCCGGCTCACCACCGCCACTTTGCCGAACCGGCGGGCGTCATTGAAATACACTGCGCCCTGATCGGTGTGCAGCGTCACACGGGTGTGCGGCCCAGCTTCCAGCCGAAAGCCGCCGGTCATGCCGAGGTGAACGAGCAGTTCCAAATCACCCCATTCATCTTCAGCAGCGTCTGTATTGGCAGCTTTTGCGGCGGCGAGTTGCAGCAGCAAATACTTGCCGCGCCGCCCGATGCCGGTCACGGTGCGGCCTTCTGCTTTGTGGGTGTCGGTGTATTTGTGCGGCGCGTCGTGCTCGATGCGCGTGAGGACGCGGCCCACCAAGAGCGGCTCAATTTTACGGCGAGTGGTTTCGACTTCCGGCAGTTCGGGCATGCCTTAAGTTAGCGCCGAGCGGGTAACTCAACCGTGCTTATTCCTGCCAGCCCCGCACCGTTGCACCACCAAAAATCATTTTTTTGATGCCGGGCGCGAGGAGAGACGACGGCGTGGAGGGTGTCAGAGCGCTGGCCTTGTCTAGGCGCTCAAGCTGCTGAGGCGTCAGCATGATCTCCAGCGAGGCCAGATTGTCTTCAAGTTGCGCGACTTTGCTGGCCCCAATAATCAGCGAAGTGATGGCTGGTTGCGCTGAAGCCCAAGCCAAAGCCACCTGCGCGGCTGGGCGCTGCACCTCGTCGGCCACGGCTCTCAGCACGTCCAGCACCGCCCAATTAGATTCGGTGAACTTGGAGTCGCCGAACGGATTGGGGCCGCTGAGCCTGCCCTCGCCGCTGGCTCCCTGGGTTTCGCGCAGGTACTTGCCTGCCAAAAAGCCCGCCGCCAGCGGACTCCAGGGCGTGATGCCCAGCCCAAACTGCTGGGCAGCTCCGGCGTGTTCACGCTCCAAGCCCCGTTCGGTCAGCGAGTATTCGAGTTGCAGAGCAATCGGGCCGGGCACGCCGTGAACTTGCGACAGCGTGGCCGCCTGCGCCGCGTACCAGGCCGGCACATTGGAAAAGCCGAAATAGCGAATCCGGCCCGCCCGCACCAGATCGCCCAGCGTTTGCAGCACTTCCTCCACTGGGGTCACCAAGTCCCAGTGGTGCAGCCAGTACAGATCGATGTAATCGGTGCCGAGGCGCTTTAACGATCCGTCCAGCGCCCGGTAAATGTTCTTGCGGCTGTTGCCGCTCATCACCGGCACGCCCGGCACGGCGTTCCAGGTGAACTTGGTGGCCAGCACCACCTGTTCGCGCAGACCGCGCTTATTGACGTACTGGCCCAGGAGTTCCTCGCTGCGGCCTTTGGCATAAGTGTCAGCGCTGTCAAAAAAGTTGCCGCCCGCGTCCACGTAAGCGTTGAAAATCGCCTCGGATACGTCGTCGGGTGAACCCCAGCGCTGAGCGCCGTAGGTCATGGTGCCGAGCGCCAGCGGGCTGACGATCAGGCCGGAGCGGCCCAGCGTGCGGTAATCGGCGAGGGTCATGCGTTCTCCTTTGGGGCAAGTCAGCAAGTCGGTTTCATTGCCGTTGTTTTGCATACAGCCGCAAGCCAAAATTGGAGTTGCTTCGCCAGTCGACCTCACGACTTTCCTGCTGACCGAAAGCAGGAGCAGAGGGCGTGGCGTTCAAGGGCGGGTTGTGACCTCAGTTTGACTGGACGCTGATGGTCTCTAGCTCGGCCAAGTCCTTCTCGGAGAGGGTCAACGAAGCCGCCGCGACGTTCTCGCGCAAGTGGACCACCGAAGAGGTGCCCGGAATCAGCAAAATATTGGGCGAACGCTGGAGCAGCCACGCCAGCGCCACCGCGTTGGGTGAGGTCTCAAGCCGAGCGGCCACCGCGTTCAGCGTGCCCGATTGAAGCGGCGAGAAACCACCCAGCGGGAAAAACGGCACATACGCAATGCCCTGCCGCGCCAGATCGTCAATTAAGGCGTCGTCATCGCGGTGCGCCACGTTGTACAGGTTCTGCACGCAAACAACTGGGGCGATGGTCTGCGCCTCAGCGAGCTGCGCGGCGGTGACGTTGCTCAGGCCGAGATGACGAATCAGCCCCTGCTGTTGCAGTTCGGCCAGCACAGTCAGCGGCTCCGCGACAGATTCCTCGACTGGCCCGTGATCTTCCCCGCCGCCCATCATGCGGAGATTGACGACGTCCAGCGCTTCTAGACCGAGATTTTTCAAATTACTGTGGACACCGTCTATAAGCTCTTGGCGCGACATGGCCCCCACCCATGAGCCGTCGGCGGGGCGGCGTGCGCCGATCTTGGTGACGATCAGCAGGTCATCTGGGTAAGGGTGCAGCGCGTCTTTGAGAATCTGATTGGTGACGTGCGGCCCGTAATAATCGCTGGTGTCTATATGATTGACGCCAAGTTGCAAAGCTTCGCGCAGTACAGCCAGCGCCACGTCCATGTCGCGTGGCGGGCCGAAGACGCCTTTTCCAGCCAGTTGCATAGCGCCGTAGCCCATCCGGTTGACAGTGCGGCCAGCGAGGGTAAATGTTCCAGCTTGGGCGGCGGGTAAGGTGGAATCGTTCATGGGTTCTCCTTTGAAGCGACTAAACAAATCAGTTTCGGAGGTTCTTAAGCGGTTCTGATTCAAGGTTCTGGCTTAGAACTTGAGCCGAGTATTCACCATCCCGCCGTCCACGTCCAAAATACTGCCGTGAAGAAAGGCGGCTTCATCCGAAACCAAAAAGCGCACGGCATAGGCAATGTCAATCGGGCGAACGGGCCGTCCCGCTACGGTGCCGCTCGTCATGGCGTCCAATACCGCACTGAAGGCAGCATTGCCGGGCGTCAGGGTCGCGCCGGGGGCCACCGTATTGACACGCACTCCACGCGGGCCGTATTCGGCTGCCCAGTTACGGGTCATCTGCTCGACAGCCGCTTTGGAGGCCGTATACATCGCGCCGTTGGCCGTTCCGACGCGGCCCATCCAAGAGCCGATGTTAACGATATGGCCCGAACCGCGCTTGACCATCTGCAGCGCAACCGCTCCCACCAGCACATGTGGAGCGCGGATATTGGTGTTCAAGATGGCGTCAAGGTCGGCGTCGGGCAGTGCCTCAGTGGGCATGACCGGATAAACGCCCGCATTGTTGACCAGAATGTCCACCTGACCGCCCAGCGCTGCCGTGGCTTCCTGCACGAAGCGGCGCAGATCGGCATACGAACCGGCCAGATCGGCGGCCACCGCCTGCGCCTTGCCTCCCGCTTGGATTATCGCGTCCACCACGCCCTGAGCGCGGGCAGCGTCACGTCCACTGACGACCACTTCGGCTCCTGATGCGGCCAGCACACGGGCGATCGCCTCACCGATACCGCTGGTCGAGCCGGTGACAACGGCCGTTTGGCCTGCTAAACGGGTATCGGTGGGCAGACTGGAGAGAAGTTCTGAATTGGTTTGCATGGTAAAGCCTCCTGATGCTGAGCGAAATAAGGATGGACACTGCTTCAAAAGCAGTTGCGTTTTACAACCAGTTGAACCTTAGCCGAACTGCTGCGATAATGCAAGCAGTAGGAGAATCAAGCATGGCCCAACCGTCTCAACAACCCAGATCAGGCTGCCCGGTCAGTCTGGGTCTGGATATTTTCGGCGATAAATGGACGCTGCTGATCGTGCGCGATTTGATGTTCAACGGCAAACGGCATTACCGCGAGCTTCTCCATTCTGCCGAGGGTATTTCGTCGAATATTCTGGCAGACCGCCTCAAAATGCTGCTCGCGGAGGGCGTCATCACCAAGGCGGATGATCCCAGCCACTTGCAAAAAGTGATTTACAGCTTGACCGAGAAAGGAATTGCCCTGCTGCCCATTGTGCTGGCCATCAGCGAGTGGAGTTTCGAGTACCGTCCGGTGGGCGAGGCGTACCGGCAGGAGTCCAGTTTGCCCCGCACTGAAAACAGCGTTGGCGAGGGAATGCAAAAACTGCGCCGTGAGCATTTGGCGCAGTTTGCAAACACCACTTGAGAGCGGCCTCGCTTACGCCTTGACGGCTTTTGCCAGCCGCTCCAGGCCGTCTTGCAGCAGCTCACGGCTGGTGGCAAAATTGAGGCGCACGAAGCCCTGATACCCCTCGCCAAAGGTCAGGCCATCGTTCAGCGCCAGCTTGGCTTCTTCCAGCAAAAATTGTTGGATGTCGGCGGCGCGGGGATGCGAGCGCAAGTCCAGCCACGCGAGGTAAGTCGCTTCCGGCGGCGTGTACGGCACCTGCGGCAGCTCGCGGGCCATAAATTCACTCAGGAAGTCGCGGTTGGCCTGGAGATACTTCAGCGTGTCGGCCAGCCACTCGGCCCCGCCGCTCAGCGCGGCTTGCCACATGGTGACGCTCAGGGCGCTGGGGTGGCCCATGGTGCCGTGGGTGGTTTTTTCCAGCTTGGCAACCAAGTCGGGGTTGTGGCTGATCATCGCGCCGATGCTGAGGCCCGCCGTGTTGTAGGCCTTGCACGGCCCCGTCAGCGTGATGGTGCGCTGAGCAACTTCGGGACTGATGGCCGCGAACGGAACGTAGTCCGGCGCGTCCGAAAAACGCAAATCGGCGTGCAACTCGTCGGTGACGACGTATAACTTGTGCTTGAGAACGAACTCAGCCAACTGCTCCAACTCGGAGCGCGTCCAGACCCGTCCGGTTGGATTGTGCGGGTGACACAGCATCAGCAACTTGGTTTTGGGAGTGATGGCGGCTTCCAACGCCGCAAAATCCATCGTCCAACCTGCTTTGCCCTCGATCAGTTTCACGGCGTTCAGCACCCGCCCCTGATCAGTGGTGGCACTCAGAAACGGCGGGTAAGTCGGCGTGACCGTCAGCACCTCGTCGCCGACCTCGGTCAGGGCCTGCACGGCGGCGTAGAGGCCGGGCACCACGCCAGGCAAAAAAGCCACGCCTTCGGATGTCAAATCACTCAGGCCGTCCTTGGCGAGTTTGGCAATCAATTGGGCCTTCAGCGTGGGGTCGCCGGGCATTTGGGGGTAGCCTACCGAGCGGCTCAGCCGGCCTTGCAGGGCGCTGAGAATAGCTGGGGCCACTGGAAAATCCATATCGGCCACCCACATCGGCAACACGTCATCGCCGAACTTCGTCCATTTGTAATTATCGGCGTGGCGCAGAGAATCCGGCAAAACGGTGTCGTAGGGATGAGCAGTGTTGGTCATAAGGGAGTTTACAGGGAGTGGTGGGCGGTAAGTGGCAACGCGAAACGGGAGCAGGCAGGGATCAAGCTTCTTGGCCCTCTCCGAGCCCATCCCAAAACGCTTGCAAATCCGCCGCCAATGGCACTTCCACCCGCACCTGCGCTCCGTCCCAGCCGAACGAGATGCTGTGGGCGTGCAGAGCTTGGCGGGGCAGCAGCAACCGCCGGGTCAGCTCGTCCGTTTGCCCGCTCTGGATAAAGTCCAAGAACACCTCGGGGTCGCGACCATAAATCTTGTCGCCGACCATCGGCAACCCCAGATGCGACAGGTGCGCCCGAATCTGGTGAAGCCGCCCGGAGCGGGGAAAAGCGTGAATCAGCGCAAACCCGTTTCGGCGACCCAGCACCTTGAATTCAGTGGTGGCCGGTTTGCCGTCCGGCACCACGCCCTGCCGAATCTGGATTTGGTTGCTGCCGGTCAGACCGACAAAGCCCAGCGGCGCGTCCAGCGTGTACGCGTCCCAATTGGGCGAGCCGTGAACGACAGCGAGGTAGCTCTTGCCGACCAGATGTTCTTTAAAGAGAGTGAAAAAGCGCCTAGCGCTGTCGGTGTCGCGGGAAAACACCTGCGCTCCGCTGGTTTCGCGGTCTAAGCGGTGAGGCGGGGCCACCTTCATTTCGCCAGTTTCGCGCTGCAAAAAAGTCAAGACATCCGGCACATCCACGCGGGCGCGTACCGGATGGGTCAGCCACAGCGCAGGCTTGCTGATGACATAAAAATCAGGATGCTCAAAGGCGACGCCGGGCTTGTCGGAAGGTTTCGGTGAACTCAGGGCTTCAGTCCGCCGCGCTTTCTTCCAGCTCCAGCGCGGCGAGCATCCGTTCCACGCTCATGGCCGCCCGCGTGCCCGCGCCGACACTGGTGGCGAGTTGACGGTAGACATAATCGCTGATGTCGCCCGCCGCGAACATACCCGGCACGCTGGTAAAGATGTCGTCGCGCACGTCCACGTAACCGTCTTCGCGCAGCTTCACGACGCCTTTCAGGAACTCGGTGTTGGGCACATGGCCGATAAAAATAAACACGCCATCGGTGTCAAAGCGGCTTTCCTCGCCGGTTTTGAGGTTCTTGAGCTGCACAGCGCTGACGCTGTCTTCACCGATAATAGCTTCGACGGCGGTGTCCCAGACGAACTTCATTTTGGGATTCGCCAGGGCGCGGGCCTGAGCGACTTTGTTGGCCCGCAAGGTGTCGCGGCGGTGAATCAGGGTGACTTCATCGGCGAACTTGGTCAGGAACAGGCCTTCTTCCACGGCAGCGTCTCCCCCACCGACGACCACCACTTTTTTGCCCCGGTAAAAAAAGCCGTCGCAGGTGGCGCAGGTGCTGACGCCCTTGCCCCAGAACTGCTCCTCGCCCGGCACATAGAGGCGCTTGGGATTTGCGCCGGTCGCCAAAATCACCGCTTTGGCGTGGTAGGTGCCGCTGTAGCCCCTGACCAAAAAGCCGCCGTGCGGGTGATGCTCCACACCCTGCACTTCTTCCATTTCAATTTTTGCGCCGAACCGCTCGGCTTGCTCGGTCATCCGCTGGGCGAGTTCGGGGCCGCTGATCGGCTCTGGGAAGCCCGGATAATTCTCGACTTCTTCGGTCTGGGCGATCTGGCCGCCCGGTAAACCTTTTTCCAAAATGATGGTGTTCAGGCTGGCGCGGCCCGTATAAATCGCCGCCGTCAGTCCAGCGGGGCCGCCGCCGATAATCACCACATCGTGCTCTGAAGGCTGGGGCTGTGAAGGTTGAGCGTTCGTCATGCCCTCAGCTTATCAGAGCGGGCCTGACGAAACGGTGTCCCAGTTTGTTTTTTAAACTGGATTTGATAAACTTTTGATGAAGTTCTGATGATGTCTGCCTCTTGAAGACTAGGCCACCCAAGTTCACCTTTTGGGGAAATCTGAGCGCCTTCACCCAGGGAATGCGCCCCGAAGCCACGAAAAAGCCCGCACGTGGCGGGCTGATCTGCTGCTGCTTTTGTGCTTTGGTTGGGGCACAAGGACTCGAACCTTGATCGACAGTGTCAGAGACTGTTGTCCTGCCATTAGACGATGCCCCAGCGAAATTTCGAGAAAACCGGTCAGGGCTTAGCTCAAACAGTAGCGCTAGAGAGTATAAGAGTAGGCGGCTACCCTGTCAAGCATGAAGCAGATTTTTGCGGCGAAATTGCTTGCTTGCAGCCCGCTAAAATGATAAACTAGGGCGTTAGCCGCACTCAGGTGTGAGCTGCCAGGAGGAGCATCAAAGTGGAAGACCAAGTTAGCCGCACCCCGGATCAGGCCGGGGACACTCAGCCCACCACCGATACGGCGCAGGGCAGCGCCACCACGCCCGCCGCCACCGACATGAGCGCCGCCGATACGAGCACCGCAGACGCCGGCCAAGCCAACATGGACAGCAACAGCACCGAAGCGCAGCCTCAAGGGGCCGCGCCGCAGGTTGAAGCAGCGCCAGAAGTAGCGAAGGCACCGGAAGCGCAAGCTCCGCAGGCCGCGCCCGCTCAGCCTGTTCAAGCTGCTCCTGCTCAGGCCAAGCCCGCCGCGACTGCTCGTCAAGAGCGCAGCGACGACGACTACCCGGCCATGACCATGGAAGACGTGCTGGCGACCCTCGATACCGAGAACCAAGATTCGTCCGCACCCTCACGGGGCGACGTGGTCACCGGCACCGTGGTCTTTATCGGCAGCGAAGGCATCGCCGTAGATGTGGGCGCGAAGATCGAGGGCGTCATTCCGTTCAACCAGCTCGGTGACGAGCCGGTGACATTGGAAGAAGCCCAGCAGATGTACAAGCCCGGCGACAGCATCGAAGCCTACGTGGTCAGAAGCGACCTCGCCAACGGCCAGATCGTGCTGAGCAAGAAGCGGGCCGAGCAGGATAAAGGCTGGCGCGTGCTGGCGGGCGTGCAGGAGCGCGACGAATCGTTCCAAGTGGACATCGTCGAGAAGGTGCGCGGCGGCTTGGTGGCCATGATTGACGGCATTCGGGCCTTCCTCCCGGCCAGCCAAGTGGATACCCGTAGAGTCAATGACCTTGACCCCTACGTCGGTAAGCCGCTTGAAGTCAAACTGATCGAGCTCAACCGCAAGCGCAACCGCGTGATCATCTCGCACCGCGCCATCATGGAAGCTCAGAAGGCTCAGGCCCGCGAGAGCACCATGGGTCAACTCGAATCCGGCGCACAGTTTGAAGGCGACGTGGTCGAGATCACCGATTTCGGCGTGTTCGTCAACCTCGGCGGCATCGACGGCCTCGTTCACCGCTCCGAGCTGACTTACGGGCGCTTCAATCACCCCCGTGACGTGGTCAAAGTCGGCGACAAGGTGCAGGTGCAGGTCATCGACGTCGATCCGGGCCGCGACCGCATCAACCTCTCGATGAAAGCGCTGACCACCGACCCTTGGGAAAGCGCCATCGACAAGTACACCATCGGCCAGAAAGTGGTGGGCAAAGTCACCAACCTCACCAACTTCGGCGCGTTCGTCGAGATCGAGCCGGGCTTGGAAGGCCTCGTTCACGTCAGCGAGCTGTCTTGGACCAAGCGGGTGCGCCACCCCAATGAAGTCCTCAAAGAGGGCGACGAAGTGGAAGCCATCATCCTGCGGATCGATCCCAAAGACCGCCGCATCAGCCTCGGTCTTCGTCAGGCCACCGACGATCCATGGAGCAGCTTGCCTGACCGCTTCCCCCCCGGCACGCCGGTCAAGGGTAAAGTCACTGGCCTCACCGATTTCGGTGTGTTTATGGAAATCGAAGAAGGCATCGAGGGCCTGATTCACATCAGCGAACTCGATTTGCAGCGCGTCAACAACCCAGCTGATTTGTTCAAGAAGGGCGACGACATCGAAGCCGTCATCTTGAACATCGACCCCGTTGAGCAGCGGGCCAGCTTGTCGCGTCGGCGTGCCCTCGGCGGCGCACCGGCACGCGGCGGCGACTTCGTCTCGCAGGGCGGCGGCAGCCGGACTCCCAGCTTCGGCAGCCCCCAGCAGGGCGGCGCTCGCGGTGGCGGCGGCGGACGCGGTGGACGGCGCGGCGGCGACTTCGAGTACAGCTTCAACGCCAAAGATGCCCAGCAGGGCGGCGGCAAGATCAGCACCAAGCTCGGTGACGTGTACGCCGACTTGTTTGCGCAGTTCGGCCTCGGCACCGACAAGAAAGACGACGTGCCCGCGACCAACACTGAAAGCGACAAGCCCAGCGAGTAAGCCCTAGCTTAAAGACCAATCAAAAAACCGGAAGGGTTAAATACCTTTCCGGTTTTTTTGTGGGCTTTGACGGGCATACTTTGAAGATGTACAAAACGAACCTTGGCAATACTCCTTCCAGCTTGCTGCTGGCGGCTGTCTTTATCTCGGCAGGTACGCTGCACTTTTTGCGCCCCCACATCTTCGATTCCATCGTGCCGCCGTTCGTGCCGATGCCGCCGCGCACCGCCACGCTCATCAGCGGCGCGGCAGAACTGGCGGGCGGTTTGGGACTCCTCCACCCCGCCACCCGCCCCGCCGCCCGCTGGGGGCTAATGGCGCTGCTGCTGGCGGTTTTTCCCGCCAACGCCTATATGGCCCAGAACGCTGAGGAGTTTAAGCCGCTGCCCGCTTGGGCGCTGTGGGCACGCTTGCCGCTTCAACCGCTGCTGGCGTACTGGGTGTGGAGAGCGGGGCGGCGGTAAGCAGAGCCTGCGCTACGCCAGCATGTCGGCGCTTAATGCTTCGGGGCTGAGAGCCCCCGTCATCACCGACACTGTATCGGCCATGCTGATATTTTTCGGATTGAGCACAGCGGCGCGTTTGCCCATCCGGTGAACGTGAAGGTCTTTTGGGAGCTGTGAGTGTCACGGCATCCAAGGCGGCTTTTTACTTTAGGGTATAACTCAACTTCAACTCGGCACTCCGCCTGACCAACAAAGGATATTTTTATGAGCCTACAAAATCAGCTTTCCACCGCGATTGCTACACAGTCCTCCTGTACTGCCCCTTTGACACGCCTGAGTCCGAGTCTCCGCAGGACCAACCCGTGAAGCCCCAACAACTCGAATCCCAGCTCCTCCGGGTGCTGAGCGACGCCATTGGCGAACTCAGCGACCCGCGCATCCCGATGATCGTCACGGTGGAAGCAGTCAGCCTCACGCCGGATTTCGTTCAGGCCCGCGTTTACATTTCGTCTATGGGCGATATGGAAGGTCTACTCGACGCCCTCCACAACGCACGCGGCCATTTGCAGCGCCAAGTCGCCCACGCCGTGAAGATGCGCCGCACTCCCCTGCTGGAATTCTTCGCGGCGGATGACCGGAAGTGGTGAGCAAGGTTACGGGTAAAGCTACAAACACAACTCCATAAGCAGAGGGTATACACGATGACCATCCAGCAACTCAGCGAAATTCGGGTGCGCTACGCCGAAACCGACGCGATGGCGGTGGCGCACCACGCCAATTACCCGATCTGGTTCGAGGTGGGACGCAGCGAACTGATGCGGACATTAGGCGTGCCTTACAGCGAAATCGAAGCGCGGGGGCTGTTCTTTATGCTCTCCAGCTTGGAGGTGCACTACCGCGCCGCCGCCCGCTACGACGACTTGCTGACGCTGAGCACCACCGTGGAGGCGGTGCAGTCGCGGGCCGTGACCTTTGCTTATACCCTCAAATGCGGGGAAACGCTGGTCGCCACCGGCAAGACCCACCACATCACCACCGATAAAAACTACAAGATCGCCCGCATCCCCGACGACATCTTGCCGCACCTGCGCGGGAGTTAGAGGAATTTGAGGAGGTACAGTGCCCGCTTTCACCCACGCCATCGGCTTTGACGACCTGCCCTTTGAGCGCGAGTGGCGCGGCGACGTGCGGGTTGTCGGCACCATCTACGCCCAGACCACGCTGCACGGCGTCGTATCAGGCAAGGTGCGGCGCGACGGGCGCAACAGTGCTGCCGAGTTGACCCGTTTGGTGGACACCTGCCTCTTCCGGCCCCACCTGCATCTGATCTTGCTTCAGGGCGTGGCACTGGCCGGATTCAACGTGGTGGACGCCCACAAGCTCAGCCGCGATACGGGCCTGCCGGTGATGGTGGTGGCCCGCCGCGAGCCGGATATGGAACGTATTCGCGCCGCGCTGCTGGACAAAGTGCCGGGCGGGAAACGCAAATGGCGACTCATTGAAAAGCTGGGGCCGATGGAAGAACTGCGCAGCGTGTATGTGCAGCGCGTGGGCCTCAGCATTAAGGACGCGGGGGTGGCGCTGCACCACCTGACACTGACCGGCAATATCCCCGAACCGCTGCGGGCCGCGCACCTGATCGCGGGCGGGATAGGTACGGGCCATAGTCGCGGGCGGGCGTGAGAACTCAGCTACTTACAAACCTGTAACCGTTGCTGATCAATTTCTGCTCATCCGTTGACGGCAAATATCCGGCGCACAGTACCGTTCCAAAGACTCGCCCTGCCAGATCTCGTAGCGAATCTGGCTTTGGCTGACATCACATCTCTACTTGTTCATTCCCGCGCCGCCTCATTCTTGGCCAGACTGCCGCGCGTAGTTGCGCTGAATGAGTCCACCAGCCCGCCGCAAGCCGAGGCGCTCATAAAACGGAGCCACCTCGTCGTCACACATCACGTCCACCATGTACAGGTGATCCAGCTCAGCCAGAAGCCGCCGCATCAGCTCGCTGCCAACGCCGCGCCCCTGATAGTCGGGCAAGACTTCAAGCAGCGGAATGTAAGCGCTCAGCACGCCGTCACTGATGGCGTTGGCGAACCCCACCACCTTTTGACCGTCACAAGCGAGGCTTACGCGGTAACTCGATTGCAGGAGCCGAAGCAATGTTTCAGGCGAAGGTGGATTGGGCCAGCCCACAAAAAAGCCCGTCAATTGTTCGGGCATGAGTGTTTGAGGATCAGCACTATAAGAAATCACTGCTTCATCTCTCTCGCTCATTTCTCTACATTCAACTCGACTTTGTAATTCCCGCGCCGCGTTTCGTTGACCACGCGCTTAAAGTCAATGCGGCCCAGTCCTTCAGCGGCGAGGCTATCCCCTTCCCGAATCTCGGCACTGGCGCGGGCGACTTGCCCGTTCAGGCGCACTTTTCCGGTTTCTACGCCCTGCTGAAAGTAAGCACGGCTGACCCCGAAGCCTTTGGCTCCCACCACGTCAATTCGCATGGACGGCACCACCACTTCGCGCACCTTCGCGCCGCGCCCCGCGCTCTCCCCCACTTCCTCTATGTCCACTTCACGCCCGCCTAAAGCACTCAGCTCAGCCAGCGCTTTGGCAGCTTTGCCAGTGGTGGCCACCAAAAAGCCGCCACGTTCCTCGCGCACGTCGCCTACCGCTTCTTCGGGCAGGCCCTCGCGCCGCAGAGCCACGCTGAAATCCTGCGCGTCCCAGCCGGGAGTCTGGGGAGTGACGCGGTAAACGGTGACGCCGCTGTCCACCGAAGGAATGTGCGCCGGATGCAGGGTCAGCACAATCCGCCGAGCGTCGGGAAAGCCGCCGGCCATCACCGACTTGATTTCGTCGTTATGCAGGAGGCGGCGGTCAATTTCGTCGGCTTCGATAAAGGCGGTGCGAACCACCCGCCCACCCGCCGCTTGGGCGATCAGGGTTTGAAGTTTGAAGGGTTTAGCAGTCATGCAAAAAGGATACGGGAAGTGGAGAGTGGTAAATGGTGAATGGCAGAGGGTGATGCGAACCTAAGATGAATCTTCCCAAACAAAAAAGCCCCGCCCAAACTTCTGAGCGGAGCCGTTGCAACACTGAATTTCTTAGCTCTTTTTCTTTTCCTGCTGTTGACGCTGCTGATCGGCGGCCTGTTTGGCGGCCTGTTCCAACACAGCACGGAAACCGCTGGGCTTGGTCGGAGCGCTGCTGCCCGAAGGCTTGCCGCTCGGCTCAACCGTGACGGTTTTGGCGGTGGTCACTTTAGCGGTGCTGACTTTGGCATTCTTGCCGAGATTGACTGTGGTCGTGCCAGAACCAATCGGCGCGGTTTTCTTCTCTACTTTTTGCAGGCCGCCGGACATATGCGACTCGACTTGCTTGTTGATCAGGAACTGCTGGCCGGTGCCAATCAAAGTACCGATGATCCAGTAGAGGGTTACGCCCGCCGGAAAGGTCAAAGCGAAGTAAGCGAAGAACAAGTACATCACCGATTGCTGCTTGAACATCTGCGGCGACTTACGGGTAGAGACGTAAAGTTGCAGCAAGTTGGCGCAAACGTACAAGATACCCAGAATCCAAAACGGATCGGGAATAGACAAGTCGGGCAGCCACCATAAGCCCTGATCGAACTCAAAGTTGCGAATGGTGCCGTACAAAACGAACAAAATCGGCAGCGGAATGAACATGCTCAGGCAGCCCACCGGATTGACATCGTATTCGCGGTAGAGGCGCATGGTTTCAGCCTGCACTTTGGCCGGGTCGTCCTTGTACTTTTCCTGCACTTCCTTCATCAGCGGCTGAACCATCTGCATCTTGGCGGTGGTGCGGCCCTGCGACTGCATCAGGGGCCAGATCAGCAGTCTCAGCGACACGGTCAGCACCAAGATGGTCAGGCCCCAGTTGCCGAAAAAGCTGTAGAGCCACAGCATGAACTTGGCAATGTAGAGGCTGATATAGCCAAACACGTTGGGGCTAAACACGCCCGGCAACTCGGTATAGCCGCCCTGATACAGGTGAACCAGCTCGTTCTTGCCACCGTACACGTCCAGCGACAGCGGGCCAGCGGCATTGACCTTGATGTTGGCATCCGTGCCACCAGTGGTGGTGACGTTCAGCGGCCCCGCCACTGGCGTGCCGCCCTGCCCACCCTGCTGCGGGCGAACGATCAGCGCGGCGGCGGTCTGCGAGTTGTGAAACAGCCCGCTGATGGGCGTTTGCAGCGCGGCGTAAGCGGCGCTCGCCACCGTGCCCGCCGTGGTGGTGGGCAGGGCCGTGCCGGTCGCCAGCGCCTTGACGTCAGGGTCGGTGGTGGTGGCCAGACCCGGAAAGTTGAGGGTGTAGGCCCCCGCGCCGCCCACGTTCACATCAGCCTGAATGCTGAACTGGCGCGGATGTAGCGTCACTTTTTTGGTGACGGTCACGCCGCCTTGCGTATAGACGAAGGTGGCGTCAAGGCGGTTTTGCTTGAGGTCACTGGTGGTCACTGGTGCTTGGGCGGTGGGCGCGGCGGTGTTGCCGGGCAGCGCGACTTGCAAGGCTTTACGTCCACTAATCAGCAGCGCTTTGTTGTCGGTTCCGTTGCGCCCGCCCACCAAGTTGATCGAGAGGCCGCCTTTAAGCTGGTCAAAATTGTACTTTCCGTCATTTTCCTTGATCAGCTGCGAGCCGGGATTGACTTTGATGTACCAGCCGATGATTTCACCTTTGTAGTTGAACACCACATCAGCGAGGTTAGTCTGGGCGATTACGCTCTTGTTGCCTTCAACGTCCGCCTGAATCCAGCCCGACTGGAGCACATGGCCGAACGATCCTGGCTGACCGACACCGCAGCCGGTCAGCACCAAGGCCAGCGCGGCTGCCATTGTCCCGTAAAGCCATTTGCGAGCGCCGGAGCGCGGAAGTTTCGTCATAGTGTCACTCTCTCATTTGCTAGAAGCGGGCGGGTCTGATTTGACTGAGGTCAGCGGTACGGGATGAGCAGTTGCGGCATCTGAGTGGGCGGGGTGGTCAACCGGAGAACGGGGCTTTGGAAACACCTCCGGCACGGGATCAAAGCCGCCCGCGTTGAAGGGTTGACAGCGGGCAATGCGCCAAGTCGCCAGCCAAGCGCCCCGCAGTGCGCCGTGCTTTTCAATGGCCTGCGCGGCGTACTGACTGCACGTCGGGGTAAAGCGGCAAGTCGGCGCACCTTTGAGCGGCGAGAGGTGGCGCTGATAGCCGCGCACCGCCCCGAGCATCAGCTTAGAGGCCCCACTCACGGTTTGGCTTCCGTTCGGGTTGGCTGGGTTGAAGCGGGCACTTTTGGCACTGGCTTCTTCTTTTTGGCCTTGAAGTCACCCGACAACGCCTTGTTCAGCGCCGTTTGCAACTCGGCAAAAGGGGCTTTGAGCGCCGCTTCGTTGGGGTAGATGGTGGCGCGGCAAGGCGGCAAACTCGGCAAGGTTCGCAGCGCCTCGCGCACGCGGCGGCGCACGCGGTTGCGCTTGACCGCCAGCTTGAGGGTCTTCTTGGGCACCACGATGCCAATCATGGCGCGGGGCAACCACTTTTCACCGTAGCGCGGGCGATAATCGGTGACGCGCAGGGTAAACAGCGCGTGCCGGACGACTTGCCCATGCTGGCGAACTTTGCGGAATTCTTTTTCGCCGCGCAATGAAGTCAGCGCCACTGCTGGGCGCGGGGCCGGGTCAGTGACGCTGGAAGGGGACATAAGTTACAGGGAAGCGCAGCCGTGCGGCTTACTTCTCGTCGGCAACGGTGAGCTGTTGGCGGCCCTTGGCGCGGCGGCGGGCCAGCACGGCGCGGCCTGCGGTGGTCTTCATGCGGGCGCGAAAGCCGTGGGTTTTGGCGCGTTTGCGGGTGTTGGGTTGGTAGGTACGCTTCATTAAACTTCTCCTTCTCACGGCGGGGCCAACGCCGAGGCGCGGCCAGCCAGACATGGCAACTCGCCCTTAAATGGGCAAACTCAAGGATTGTAGCACAGCAGCGGCGCGGAGTGAATCAGGGGTGGCGCGGGGTGACTGGGAACGGGCGAGAATGGGTAGGTGGGGAGGAAAGCGGGCCAGCTTCACGCGGGCGCTTCGGCCACCTTGACTATTTTGCGCGGCCAGGCCATCAGGCCCACGCCGCCCACGATGACGGCCAGCGCCACCCACCCCAGCGGGCGCAGGCTCTCGCCGCCGAATCCGACGCCGATCAGCACCGCCACCAGTGGGTTGACATAAGCGTAACTGGTTGCCAGCGCCGGGCGGGTGTGGATCACCAGATAGGTGTAAGCGCTGTAAGCCAGCAAGCTGCCGAACACGATCAAGTACACCAAGGCCCAAGCACTCGCCGCCGTCGGGGTATGCCAGCGCTCGCCCGACACGACGCTGAGCAGCAAAAGCACCAGCCCGCCGATCAGCATTTGGGCGGCGCTGTTCATCAGGCCACTGGGCAGCGGCAAGTGACGCGACCACTGGCTACCAAAAGTCCAGCAGATCGGAGCGAGCAGCAACAAGAAGGCGGCCAGCGGCGTGGCGTGGAGTTCCGAGAGGTTGAGCAGCCCGATGCCGAGTAAGCCCACCCCGATACCGGCCCACTCGCGCCCACCGGTCTTCTCGCCCCAGATGCGCCCAAAAAGAGCGGCGAACAGCGGGCTGACGGCGATCATCATGGCCGCCACCGAGCTGCTGGCGCTTCTCTCTGCCAGCGTCACCAGGCCCGTGCCGCCGAACAGCAGCAGCGTGCCGATGACAGCGCTCCACAGCCAACCTTGCCGGGTGGGAGCGGGCAGACCGCGCGAACGCAAAACCGGATAGAGCACTGCGCCCGCCACCAAAAAGCGCAGGCCCAGCATCCCCAGCGGCGGCAGCGAGCCGATGGCCACTTTGATAAAGAAGTAAGTGCTGCCCCACACCAGATAGACAGTCAGCAGCGAGATCCACAACAGGGTCGGCGTGGGCGTGGCAGGAGCGGAAGTCGGCGCGGCGGTCATGTCTGCCATGCTACGGGATCAGCCGCCCTCAATCTGCGGCCACATCTGTGGCTACTGCCGCTGCCGGACGGCTCAGGCCTCCGTACCAAGCGCTGATCAGCAGCAGCGCACTCAGCGCGGCGCACCCCCACGCCAGCGGCTCGAAGCCGAAGCGGTTGAGGATCAGCCCGCCGCTGAGGGTGCCGACTCCGGCGGTCAGGTAAGCCAGCGCGTCCACTTTGCCCTGCGCTCCCCGGAAGTTGGTCAGCGCTTTGCTGCCTGCCAAAAAGCCCAGATTCCAGCCCAGCCCCAAAAGAAACATGCTGGGAGCCAGCCACAGCCGCCCCGCCGGAGCGCTCAGGGCAGCCAGCAGCAAGAGGGCCGCGCCAGCGAGGTAGCCGAAGCGTACCCCGAAGCGGTCGATCAGCGGGCCAGTCAGCCAGCCGAGGCCATACATTCCGGCGATGTGAATGGTAACGAGTCCGGCGATGGCTGGATGCTCCATGCCCATGTTGTGCGCCCGCAGGGGCGTTAGGCTCATCAAGGTGACCATCAGGCCCTGCGACACCGCCACCGCCAGCGCGGCAGGCCAGACTTGCGGGTGGCTGATCGGGACATGGGCGGCTTTGCTGGCGGCCTGCGGACTGGCTTCCTGCACCGCCACCTGAGCGGGGGGCCGCCACAGCGAGGTTAGCCCCGCGCCCAGCAGCAAAAACAGCGCGGCCAGCAGCCAGCCCACCACTTCCGCCGAGGTGTGCAGGCCAGAGGCAAAATCGGCCAGCGGCGTGCTGAGCGCTGTGGAAAAGGCCGACCCCAGCACCGAGGCGAACATCATCGCGCCGATAATAAAGCCGCGCCTTGAAGGAGCCACGCTTTCGGCGGCGGCGTAGCGGGCCTGCTGAAAGCCGCCCTGCGACATGCCGACCAGCGCCGCGCCCAGCAAAAACACCAAGACCTGCTGCTGCCACGCGCCCCAAAAGCCCACCAGTGCGCCCACCACGCCCAGCAAGTAGGCCGCGACCAATCCTCCGCGCCTGCCGCGCAGCATGAGCGCCCCGAAAGCTCCTGCCGAAGCCGCCGCGCCCAGCGTCACCAGCGTGCTGGGCAGCCCCACCCAAGCCTCTCGGCCCATCGCGCTCATCACCAGCGAGGCCAGCACGGTGCTGGCAGTGGTGGCCCCCGTCGCCAGCGACTGCGACAAAAACAGCGCCGCAAGGTTGAAGCGGCCTGGAGCGCGGGTGGATGCAGGTTGGTTCATACTTGACTGTAGCAAGTCTGGCCGCGCCCAGCGGCCTAGCGGCAAACATCGCATCGCAGGAAACGGCTTGTTCGGCTAAGGCGCACAAATCAGTCACTTACGCCCCTAACTTGTCAATCTCTACGTACTGACTTCTCAAATGCGTCACTCTCTGAAGCGCCCCGCCGCGTTAAACTGAGCCATGACCAAAGCAATGGATTTTGATGTCCTCATTATCGGCGCTGGCCCCGGCGGGTATCACGCGGCGATTCGGGGAGCGCAGCTCGGCCTCAAAGTGGCCTGCGTCGAAAAAGAATACCTGGGCGGAGTGTGCCTCAACGTCGGCTGCATTCCCACCAAAGCGCTGCTGCACGCGGGCGACGAACTGGCCGCCAGCAAGCACGCCGCCGAGTTCGGGCTGACCTTTTCCGGCACCCAACTCGACATCGGCAAGCTCAACAAATGGAAAGACGGCATCGTCACCAAGCTGACCAGCGGGGTGGGCGGGCTGTTCAAGGCCAACAAAGTCACGCACCTTGTCGGCGAAGCGGTGTTCGTGGACGCCCACAGCATCAAGGTGGGCGACAAGACCTACACCGCCAGCAACTTTATCGTCGCCACCGGCTCGGAACCGGCCAAGCTGCCGGGGCTGGACGTCGATCAGGTCAGTATCGTGGACTCCACCGGGGCGCTCGTCATTCCCGACCCGGTTCCGGCCCGGATGCTGTGCGTCGGCGGCGGCGTGATCGGCTTTGAATTCTCCCACATCTACAACAACATGGGCAGCAAAGTCAAAATCATCGAGTTCTTGCCGGACGTGATTCCGGGGGCCGACCGGGGCGCGGTGGCGGCGTTCCGCAAAGCCATGGAAAAGCAGGGCATCGAAGTACAGACCCAGACCAAAGCCAACAAAGCCGAGAAGCAGCCTGACGGCACGCTGAAAGTGGAACTCGAAGACGTCAAGACCGGCGAGAAGCGCAGCGAGATTTATGACCGGGTGCTGGTGTCGGTGGGCCGCCGTCCGCGTAGCGCGGGGCTGAACTTGGAAGGGCTGGGCATCGCCGTTGAGCGCGGGTTTATTACCGTCAACAGCAAGATGCAGACCAACGTGCCGCACATCTACGCCATCGGCGACGTGGCCGGAAACCCGATGCTGGCCCACAAAGCCATGAAGGAGGGCTTGGTGGCGGCCGAAGTCATCGCGGGCGAGCCTGCCGAGATGGACCCGGTGGCCATTCCGGGCGTGGTCTACACCTCGCCGGAACTGGCTTGGGTGGGCCTGACCGAAGAAGAAGCCCTCGCAAAGGGCTACAAAATCAAGACCGGGCAGTTTCCGTTTGCCGCTTCGGGCCGCGCCATGACGCTGCAAAGCACCGACGGCTTCGTCAAGATGATCACTGAGGAAGGCACCGACTTGGTGTTGGGCGTGCATATCGTGGGGCCGCACGCCTCAGACATGCTGGGTGAAGCCAGCCTCGGCCTCGAGATGGCCGCCACCGCCAGCGATATCGCCCTGACCATCCACGCCCACCCGACCTTGGGTGAAAGTGTACTGGAAGCGGCGGAAGCGGTGCATAAGCAGGCCATTCACATCGTCAACCGCTGAACTCTATTCAACACAAGGGGCGCTCCTGCGGGGGCGCTTTTCGTTTGGCAACACGGTTAGCTTTCACGCCGCACTGTTGCGCCAGCCCCGCTGCCCCACCCATCCGGCTCCCAGCATGGCGACCATGCACAGAGCTGCTACCGCGTTCCAGCCGCGCCAGTCATAGGCCGCGCCCGCTAACACGCTGGCCACCGACGCGCCGCCGTAGTAAGCGAAGTTGTAGAGGCCGTTGGCCAGACTGCGCCCACCCTGAATGCTGCTCTGCACCGCGCTGAGCGCCGCCGCCTGCGCCAGAAAGACCCCGCAAGCCGCCACCGCCAAGCCGGCGATCAGCAGCGGCAGTGACGTGAGCAGGGTCAGGCACAACCCCGCCAGACTGGTCAGCACGGCGGCCTGGAGCGCCCACAACGGCCCACGCCGCGCCAGTGCCGGAGCGGTCACGGGCGTCACCACTGCGCCCAGCAGGTACACCGCGAAAATCAGCCCAATCGGGCCGCTGCCCAGCGAGTACGGCGGCGCAGCCAACCGCAAAGTCACGGTGTTGAAGACCGACACCAGCACAAACAAAATCAGGAATCCCACCGCGCAGGTCAGCAGGAGCGCCGGATTTCGCAGGTGATTGACCAGAATGCGCCCAGCTTCTCGTGGGCGTCGCTGCGGGATGAAGTGCTTCTCTCTGGGCATTCCCACGAGCGCCGCGCCCACGCCCAGCAGATTGGTCAGCAGCAGTAGCCAGAACGCCAGGTGCCAGTTGCCCGCGTGTTCGGCCACGCCACTGAGCAGCCGCCCCGCGAAGCCGCCCACGATGGTGCCAGTCACATAAGCGGTCAGCAGCTGAGCAAAGCGGGCAGGCGGAGCTTCCTCGGCCAGGTAAGCGCTGACGGCCACCATCACCAGTGGAATCAGCAACCCCTGCGCGAAGCGGGCCAGATTGAGCGCCGAAAGCGTTTGGGCCTGAGTGGCCAGCAGACTGGGCAACAGCAGCAGCGCGAAAGCTCCCAGCGTCACCCGCCGCCGTCCCAATGCGTCAGCGATCAAACCCGCAAACGGCGCGAACAGCGCCATTGCCAGCGTCGTGCTGCCGATAACGGTGCCGACCTGCGCCGAGCTGACCCCGAACTCACGCGCCAGCACCGGCAGCAAACTTTGCGGCGCATAAACATTCAGAAACAGCAGCGCTCCGATAACGCCGAACGGCAGAGCGTGCAGGCGCTGAGCCGCCCTCAAGCCAGGCCGACCAAGCCCGCCGCGCTGCGCCACGCCTCAAACATGCCGAGTTCCTCAGCCAGCGCGGGGTCAGGGCGTCCGGCGGGGCCAGCAAAGATCAGCACCGGACGCGCTTCTAAAGCTATGCTGCTTGATCCGTCCAGCCGGGCCAGCACCGCCTCGAACGTCCAATCGGTGGCCCACAGGCGCTTGAGGGCAAACAAAACTTCATTGCTGGGGGGCCGCGCTTCGCCGCCCTCGCTGCGGCGCTCAGTGGGGCGGCGCAGATGAAACTCGCCGCTGGCAAGGCCCGCGTTCTTGACGGCCCGCAGCAGCAACTGCACGCTGTCGTCCATCAGCGCCGAGGTGCGAACCAGTGGCGTGGCCCGCGCACACAAAGTTTCCAGCAGGTCTTCGTCGATGCGCCTCGGATTGATCGGCGCAAACAACTTGCCGAGCTGCTCAGGCAAGTTGGCGCGGCGGTAAAACGCTTCCTCGAACTCGGCCTCCAGCACAAAAGCGGCGGGCAGGCGGGCGGCGAAGCGGGCCAGCAAATGGGTTTCTTGGCCGACTCGCGCGGCGCTCAGGGTGGCGGCTTCGGCAAAGGTGAACATCAAGCCGCAGAGTACCCAAAAAAGAGGCGCAAAAAAAAGCCCCGCCAGACAAAGCGCGGAGCTCAATTCTTGAGGTTTGTTGCTCCGCTTCTGCTAAACGCCGCCCGGCTTCAGCGTGCCCACCGCTGGCAATTCGGTCGCCGTGACCGCGCCCACCTCAGGGTCTTCGAGGGTACCGCCGGCCAGCACCGTGTCGAACTGCTCGCCGCTGAGCGTTTCATGCACGATCAAGGCGTCGACTAAGCGGTGCATCTGGTGAACATGCTCACTGAGCAGGGCGTGAACACGGGTAAATTGCTCGCCAGTGATGCGGCGCAGTTCCTCGTCGATGCGCTCGGCGGTTTCTTCGCTGTAAAGGCCGCGTTCGCTGGGCAGCCCCAAGTAGCCGCCGTCTTGCTGGAGCGCGATATTGCCGAGCTTGCTCATGCCCCACTCGGTAATCATCTTGCGGGCGATGTTGGTGGCCTGCTGAAAGTCGCTCTGCGCTCCGGTGGTCACGGCTCCCAGCGCCACGTCCTCGGCAGCGTGTCCGGCCAGCGCCACCGCGATCCGGTCGAGGAGTGAGGCCTCGGTGTGGTGCATCCGGTCTTCGGGGGTGTACATGGCCGCGCCCAGCGCCCGTCCACGCGGCACGACGGTCAGTTTATGAACGCGGTCGGCGTGCGGGAGCAGTTGCGAAGCCAGCGCGTGCCCGACTTCGTGGTAGGCCGTGACGCGGCGGTCTTTTTCGCCGATGACCATGCTGCGCCGCTCCGGCCCCATCAGCACCCGGTCGCGTGCCTCGTCGATGTCTTTGTTGGTGATGCGGCCGCGCTGTCCTCTGGCCGCGCCCAGCGCCGCTTCGTTGAGCAAGTTCTCGAGGTCGGCTCCGACCATGCCGGGGGTGCGTCGGGCCACCGCGCCGAGATCCACGTTGGGTTCCAGCGGCTTTTTGCGGGCGTGAATCTTGAGGATGGTTTCGCGGCCTCTCACATCCGGCGCGTCGACGACCACTTGGCGGTCAAAGCGTCCGGGCCTGAGCAAGGCGGCGTCCAGCACGTCGGGGCGGTTGGTCGCCGCCAGGATAATGATCTCGTGGGTGCTGCCGAAGCCGTCCATTTCGACCAGCAGTTGGTTGAGCGTTTGTTCGCGCTCGTCGTTGCCGCCTTGCATTCCGCTGCCGCGCTTGCGGCCCACCGCGTCGATTTCATCGATGAAGACGATACAGGGCGCGGCTTTACGGGCCTGCTCAAAGAGGTCGCGCACGCGGGCCGCGCCGACGCCGACGAACATTTCCACGAAGTCAGAACCACTGATCGAGAAGTAAGGCACTTTGGCTTCTCCAGCCACCGCCCTTGCCAAAAGCGTCTTGCCGCTACCGGGGGGGCCGACCAGCAAAATGCCGTGTGGAATGCGTGCGCCCAGCGCGTGGTACTTCTCGGGGTGCTTGAGGAAGTCCACCACCTCGGTGAGGTCGGCTTTGGCTTCGTCGCAGCCCGCCACGTCGCCGAAACCGACTTTGATCTGGCCTTCTTGAATCACGTGGGCCTTAGACTTGCCGAACTGGTTGGCCGGGTCGCTGCCCTGCTGATTGCGGCTCCTGAGGAGGGTAAACAGCAGCACACCGATCAAAGCGACGGTCAGCAGGGTGCTCAGCGTGCCGATCCAGTTGAAGCCGCCGACTGGGGCGATGGTGACATTGACGCCGCCTTTTTGCAGCGTATCCAGATTCAGCAGCGGATCGTCGCTGAGCGAGCGGCTCTCGAATTGTCTGCCGTCTTTGAGGACGCCGCCGAGCGCAGCGGTGTTGCCCTGATACTGAATATTCAGTGACTGCACTTTGCCTTGGGTCAGGGCTTGTTCAAATTGGTCGAGGCTCAAAGGCGACTGGAGATCGCGCGGCATGGTCAGGCTGATGATTGCCAACAAGAGGAGCGCTGCGCCAAGCAGCCAGAGGGGCCACACCACACGTTTCATATGTCCAAAGTCTACGCTGCTCAAGTTGCAGGACTGTAAGAGAAAGCGGCCACTTTACGCCTGCGTTCCTGCCCCCGCTGGCAGGCGGCCACAACGGACTGCCTTTAGCCTTCCTTGAGGCTCAGCAAAAATGTGAGTGTAGCGCACTCAAGTCTCTTGACTGCTTTCAACTGTGGGCTTATGATAGGAAGCGTTTAGAACTGTTCGCACACCAATGAACAGAAATTCCCCCACAAAGAGGTCATTCATGCCAAAAGCAGTCGGAATCGATTTAGGAACCACCAACAGCGTCATCGCCGTGATGGAAGGCGGACGCCCCGAAGTAATCGTCAACGCCGAGGGCGGACGCACCACACCCTCCGTGGTCGCGTACAAAGGCGACGAGCGTTTGGTCGGCCAGATTGCCCGCCGCCAAGCCGCGCTCAACCCCACCGCCACCATCTTTGAAGCCAAGAGATTCATCGGACGCCGCTGGGACGAAATCGGCGCGGAAGCCGAGCGCAGCCCGTTCAAGGTCAAAGAAGGCCCCGGTGGCAGTGTACGCGTGGAGGTCGGCAATCAAGACCTCGCGCCCGAGCAGGTCAGCGCCGAAGTGCTGCGCAAACTGGTCAACGACGCCTCAGCCAAACTCGGCGAGAAGATCAAAGATGTGGTCATCACCGTGCCGGCTTATTTCGACAACTCGCAGCGCGAAGCCACCCGTCAGGCCGGTGAAATCGCGGGCCTCAACGTGCTGCGCGTCATCAACGAGCCGACTGCTGCCGCGCTGGCCTACGGCTTGGAGCGCAAAGGCAACGAAACGGTCTTGGTCTTCGACCTCGGCGGCGGCACCTTCGACGTGACCATTCTCGAGCTCGGCGACGGGGTCTTTGAAGTCAAGTCGACTTCCGGCGACACCCACCTCGGCGGCGCGGACTTCGATCAGCGCATCGTCAACTGGCTGGCCGACGAGTTCAAAAAAGAGCACAACTTCGATCTCCGCAAAGACCCACAGGCCCTCCAGCGCTTGATCGAAACCGCTGAAAAAGCCAAGATCGAACTCAGCAACGCTTCGGAAACCAGCATCAGCTTGCCATTCATCACGTTTGATCCTGAAACCCGCACTCCGCTGCACCTCGAGCGCACCCTTTCCCGGGCCAAGTTCGAGGAACTAACCGGCGACTTGCTCAAGCGTGTACGTAAGCCCGTCGAGCAGGCGCTGAACGACGCCAAGCTCGATGCTTCCAAGATTGACGAAGTCATTCTGGTGGGCGGCTCGACCCGTATTCCCGCCGTCAAGCGCATCGTCAAAGAACTGACTGGCAAGGAACCCAACGAATCGGTCAACCCCGATGAAGCCGTCGCGCTCGGCGCTGCCGTGCAGGCCGGTATCATTTTGGGCGATTCCAGTTTGGGCGACATCGTGCTGGTCGACGTGACCCCGCTGACGATGGGCGTGGAAGTCAAGGGCGGCATGATCGCGCCGATGATTACCCGCAATACCCCGGTTCCGGCCAAGCGCACCGAGATCTACACCACCGCTGACAACAACCAGCCCGGCGTGGAAATCAACGTGCTTCAGGGTGAGCGCCCGATGGCCAATGACAACAAATCGCTGGGCCGCTTCAAGCTTGAAGGCATTCCCCCGATGCGGGCCGGACAGCCGCAGGTAGAAGTGACCTTCGACATTGACGCCAACGGCATCTTGAACGTGACCGCCAAGGAAAAGACCAGCGGCAAAGAATCGAGCATCCGCATCGAGAACACCACCACGCTCGACAAGGGTGACGTAGACCGGATGGTGCGCGAGGCCGAGCAAAACGCCGCAACCGACAAAGAGCGCCGCGAGAAAGTCGAGAAGCGCAACAGCCTCGATTCGCTGCGGGTGCAGGCTCTCCAGCAGCTCGAAGAAAACGAGAGCGCCGATCAGGGAGCCAAGGACAAGCTCAAGGCCGCTGCCGACGCTGCCGAGGAAGCCGTGCGCCTCGACGACGACAGCAAGATCGCCGACGCCCAGAAGGTGCTGGAAGAAGAACTGCGCACCTTCATGACCGCCAACCAGAATCAGCCCAAGAATGACGGCCAGGACGGGCCGCAGGGTGGAGCCGGAGCGCAGGGCGGCGTCAATATGAACAAAGACGACGACGTGATCGACGCGGACTTCAAGCCCGCCGAGTAAAGTTCCAGCTCAGGCGGGATGGGTGAAGCGGGGTTAGACGCCCCTCAGCGCTCATCCCGCTTTTGCTACGTTCACAAACCCGACATCTTTAGTGAGGACAAGCCATGACCAACAAACCAGACCACACCGAAAATTTGAAATTTGAACCCGAAACCAAAACCGGCGAGCAGACTTTGGAAGCCGTCGATGCTCAACCCGTCGACGCCGAACTGCTGGACGAAGACGCCGATATGGAAGGCCTAGAGGGCATGGACGGAATGCCCGACCTCGACGAAAACATGTTCGCCCAAGTGCAGGAAATGATGGCGAAGATGGAAAAGGTAGACGAACTGGAAAAAGAGAATGCCGATCTGAGGGGCCGTTTGGGCCGCCTCGCTGCCGACTTTGAAAGCCACCGCCGCCGCACTCAAGACGATGTGAGCGGCGCTCAGGATCAGGGCAAAGCCAAGGCCGCCGAGGCCATGATGCCCATTTACGACGCCTTGGAGCGTGCCTTGACGATGGGCACAGAAGACCCCGTTAAACTGATTCCCGGCGTGCAAGCGGTGCAGGCCAGCGTGTTGCGCGTCTTTTCGGGTCTGGGACTGGAAGCCACCGGCAGCGTCGGCGAGCACTTCGACCCACAGTGGCACGAAGCACTGCAAGTGGTGCCCGGCGACGAGAACGACATCATCACCCAAGTCTACGAACTCGGCTTTAAGATGGGCGACAAATTGGTGCGGCCCGCACGGGTTGTTGTTTCTAAAAAGCAGTAAACCGTGAGCGGCAGGCGATGAGCGAACAGATCAAGCTGGCTCATGGCCCGCCGCTTTTGGCTTTTCAGAAGGAGACACCATGGCCTACAAAGACTATTACGATGTTCTGGGCGTGCAGCGCAGCTCCTCCGAGGGCGAGATCAAAAGCGCTTACCGCAAGCTGGCCAAGCAGTACCACCCCGACAAAAACGCGGGCGACCACAAGGCCTCCGAGCGCTTCAAAGAAATTGGTGAGGCCTACGCGGTGCTCTCCGACGCCGAAAAACGCAAACTGTATGACCAGTACGGCCACTCCGGACAGGTGCCGCCGGGAGCTTGGGGCGGAGCGGGCGCAGGCGGCGGCAGCGGATTTTCCAGCGCCGATTACGGTGGGGTGGATGCTTCGCAGTTCAGCGACTTTTTTCAGGGCCTGTTCGGTCAACAAGGTCAAGCCGGACGCGGCGGCTTTCGCGGCGGCGGAGCGCAGGTCAACCTCGATGACTTGATGTCGGGCATGGGCGGCGGACGCAGGTTCGTTCAGAACGTGGAGGGCGAACTGCAAGTCACTTTGCCAGAAGCCTACAGCGGCTCAGACGAAACCATTCAGGTGGAGGGCAAACGCCTCACTGTCCGGATTCCGGCCGGCACCCGCGACGGCGCTCGGCTCAGGCTGGCGGGTCAGGGGCCGGGGGGCGGCGACGTGCTGCTGACCATCCGCGTGCTGGAAGACGTCAAATTTGATTTAGAAGGCACTGACCTGAGCACCAGCGTGGACGTGCCAGTAGACACGGCGGCGCTCGGCGGCAGCGTGCGGGTGCCGACCATGAAAGGCGACGTGAGCCTGAACATTCCGGCAGGCACCAGCGGCGGGCGGCGGATGCGGCTGAAGGGTCAGGGTTGGCCCAGCAAAACGGGCGCGGGCGACCTATACGTCAAGCTCAATTTGGTCTTGCCCGCCAAGCTGAGCGACGCCGAAAAACAACTTTATGAGCAGTTGAAAGCGCTGCGGAGCGGCCAAACCACACAAAGCTGAGCTGTGGGCTGCGCTCCTACGCCTTCAGCTCTTTTCTCCAAAGCTCCAGATTTCGAGATCGTCAACCGAGTCACCCACGCCGCGCAGTTGGGCGAGGTCCTCGGCTTTGAGGGGAGCCTGCTGCACGTTGTCTTTGCTCTTGCCAACGGCGGCGGCAATAATTTCTTGGGGAACGGCAGCGAAGAGATGCTGAATCTGCTCGGGCGTGGCGTCGAGAAGCGCGTCGGCCAGCACGCCGTCGGGCACTTCGCTGCTGACCGATTTGCGGGCCGAGGCCATCGATGAAGCGTCAATGTCGGGACGAATGGCATCTACATCGTCAAGGTCAGCCGTACCGGGCGGACGCGCAGAGGGGACAACGGCGCGGCGGTCGAGCTGCCTGCGTTTGAAGGTAGGGTAGCGCAGCAGCGCCACAACGATCAGCACCACAACGACGATGGAGAGATACACCATAAAAATCAGCTTACTCTGCAACTGTCACGCCGCTCTTACCACCTTGAAACCGAGATTTGGGTGAGGGTAAATGCCCACACGACCGCTGTTTTTTCAGCTTCTGTTTGCACCCTTAACTCAGCTCGGCGGGTCAATCTCGAAACCCGCGCCAAGCCTGAACGGCAAAGCCCTGCGCCAAGGATGGCCTGTACCTAGATATAGAAAAACGACCTCGGCGCAGAGGGCTTTGAGGCCGTGCGCGAGGCCTTGCTTTTCCCTGAGGGTGCTGCCCGTTTGAACGTGCGAGCAGTCAGCAAACCTGAGTTAGCTTTCCTCGCCCAAACCCCGCGCCCGCACCTGCGCCCACGTCTCCCCCGCCCTACCGAGTACAAAGGGAGCAATCTGTACCGGCGTGGTCACCAGCGGCCCCGAATCGGTCAGCAACACGTCCACCTCGCTGCGGATGCCGTACCCGCGCTCGGCGGGGTAGACGCCCGGCTCCACCGTGACCGACAGGCCCGGCAGCAGCTTGCGGGTGTCGTGCGTCTCTAGGTCGTCCAAGTTGGCTCCCGAGCCGTGAATCTGCACCCCGAGGCTGTGGCCGAGCCGGTGGCTGAAGAACTCGCCCAAGCCCGCCGCCTCAATCACGTCGCGGGCGGCGCGGTCGACTTCCCAGCCTTCGAGGGTGCCGGACGCCGAGCGCTCCTGCAACACGTCCAGCGCTTTGTCGCGGGCGGCGGCCACCGCTTGCCAGGCCTGACTGTATTCGGCGCTTGGCTCACCCGCGTAGCCCACCCACGTCACGTCACCAAACGGGCGGCCCGCTTCCTGCGCCCACAAATCGATCAGCACGCACTGGCCCACCTGCAAAGTGGCGTTGAGATCGCCGCCGGGTTCGTAGTGCGAGTCGGCGGCGTTGGCTGCGAAGCTGACATTCACCGGATGACCGCTGAGCATGCCCGCTTCCTCGATCTGGCCAGCAATGACCGCTTGAACGTCCAGCTCAGTAACCGGCTGGCCCGCTTGCAGGCGCTGGTGGATCAGTTCAAACGCCATATCCTTGGCCCGCATCAACACGGCCACTGCCCGCTGGTGCGCGGCCAAGTCTTCTGCGCTCCATGCCAAGAAGCCCTGAAGCAAGTCGGCGCTGCTCACCACCTCTGCGCCCACACCGCGTATCCGCTCCAGAGTACCGGCGTCCACGTAGCTGACGTAAGGCACGGCGGCCTGCGGACTGTACTCGGCCGCCACCGTTTTGCCGCCCACCAACCGGCGCAGATGCTCGTCTAACTCGGTGTGGGCGCTGTACGGAATGAAGTCCACTTCGGCCCCGGCCAACAGGCGCTTCCAAGTGCCGCCCTCAATGCGGTGGTGAAGCAGAGCAGGTCGGCCCTGAGTCGGCACCCACACAAAATACCGCCGCGTCAGAAATGAACCGCCCAAGTTGAGCAGCGCTCCCGCGTGAGGGTTGAGGCCGCGAAAATCATAGATCAACCACCCATCCACTGGTTCAGGCGCTTCTTGAAGGGCTTGTTGAATGCGGCGCAGCGGATCATTGACGGGCAAGGTGTCGTGCTGAGCAGTAGCCATGCACTGAGCATACCCGCCCGCACTGCCCAGCGCTATCTGACTAAAACCATCTGGAAAGTGTGATTCCTAGAAGCTGTAGGTCACGCCGGTGCGCCCAAACGGGCCAGTAAATCCGCCGAAAAAGGTGCCCACTCCCGCCTCGATGAAAAATCCCAGCCCCGGCCCACTTCGTACACCCACCAAGCCGCCCAGACCAAAATAATTGGTTGCGTTGTTGACAGAAGTGCTGGTGAAAGCGGCCGCCACGCCTCCGTAGACTTTCCAGTGGACTGAGAGCGGATAACTGGCCAGCAGATCGGCCTCGGCCCCGAGAGCGGTAATAAACGTCGGAATGCCCAAAGTGCTGATCAGCGCCCGCCCTTCGAGCTGCCCCGCGCCCAGATCCGTCAGGACTTTGTATCCGCCAGCCGACAAGAAAAACGGTGGAATACCGCCCAACTGCACGCCGTAGCGTTCGGCAGGCGGCAGCGTCGGCGCAGTGGGCACTCCGGGCGCAGCGCTTTGAGCCGCCGCACAGGAAGCGAGAAGTAAAAAAGTGAGAAGCAAAGGGGCCGCAGCGTTCATGGCCTTACTTTTACACAAAAGTGTTGGAACATAAAGCCAACTTTGCCTCGGGCGCTTGACACTGGAGAAGCGATTCTTTAGCATGGTTAGGCTCACGGCGCAGGCCAAAAGCGAAGCAGCTGATTTACAAGCAGTTGGGTATGGTGGGTTTAGCTCAGTCGGTTAGAGCGCCGCTCTGTGGAAGCGGAGGCCGGGGGTTCAAGTCCCCTAATCCACCCCAAAGTTTTAAGCCCCCAGGTTTTCAATCTGTCAGGGCTACGGACTTGAACGACAGGTGTCTAGCAGCTCGACAAGCTCCAAGTGCCGCCACTCGGCTCAGGCTTTCTCAGTTGGGGCTGCGGACGAAGCGCGGGGATGGCGAAACTGGTAGACGCGCCAGATTTAGGATCTGGTATCGAAAGATGTGAGGGTTCAAGTCCCTTTCCTCGCACCAGAGAAAGGCGGCCCTGTGATGGGGCCGACTTTTTTTTGAAGTTTTGATTACACGCCCTCTCGCTTTATACGGAGAAGTTTCAAACACCAAATCAGCAAGGCCGTCCACTTAAAGGACGCAGCACAACGGGAGACTTATGGCAGAACTGATGAGCAAAGAAGGCAACAAAGTAGAATTTAAGGCGTCGGTGCCCGCAGCCGAAGTAAGCCGTGCTTATCAGCAAGTCTGGGCGGGGCTGTCCCGTGACGTGCGGGTACCGGGCTTTCGTCCGGGCAAAGCGCCCAAGAAGGTGCTTGAGCAGCGCGTCGGAGCCGGCTACGTCGAAAATGAAGTGCGTGAGCGCTTGCTGCAGGTGCACTACCCGCAGGCTGCCCGCGAACTCAAGCTGAGCCTGGTGGACGCCGAGATCAACCCGTCCGACCTCAAAGACGGTCAGGCGTTTGATTTCAGCGTCAAAGGCGAAACCTATCCCGAGGTCAAACTGGGCGACTGGAAGCAGGCCCAACTCAGCGCCGCCGCGCCGGAAATCACCAGCGACGTGCTGGAGCGCACCCTCACTGACCTGCAAGACCGCAACGCCACCTTTGAAAGCGTCGAGCGCCCCGCCGGCGGCAACGACATGGTGATGATCGAGGAAACCGGCGAGGAAGGCGGCAGCTACCCGATTTACCTCGACGTGGCCGAGCCGCATGTCCAAGAAGCCCTGACCGGCAAGAGCAAGGGCGACGACGTGAGCATCAACGTTCCGGCCCACCAGCACGGCGACCACGAGCACCCCGAGCACACCGTGCAGGTCAAGATCATGGACGTGCGCCACAAGCAGCGTCAGGAACTGGGCGACGAATTTGCCAAGAGCCTGAACTTCGAGAGCTTGGAGCGCCTGCGAAGCGACCTCAAAGAAGAACTGACCCGCCGCGCTCAGCAAGAAGGCGAAGCCGCCCGCCGCGAGGAGTTTATCGAGCACTTGGTTTCGGGCATGGAAACCAACATCCCGGGAGCGCTGCTGACCCGCCGCCGCGACGCCATGATGGAAGAAATTCAGAGCGATCTGTCGCGTCAGGGTGTCAAGTGGGCCGAGTACGAGAGCTTCATGACCGAGCAGGGCAAACTGGACGATTTCATGGCCGACCTCGACAAGAATGCCGAGAGCCGCGTGCGCCGCGACCTCGCCCTCGAGCAGCTCGCCGAGGACATGAAGGTCAGCGTCAGCGATCAGGAATTTAACCAGACCATGTTATCGCTGGCGCAGGCCAACAACCTGACTGCCCAGCAACTCCGCACCCAACTGGGGCCGGACGGCCTCAACAGCTACTACGCCAACATCTTGCGCGAAAAAGCGCTGACGCTGGCACTAGCGCAACTGGCCCCCAAGCCGGAAGCCAAGGCGGCAGAAGCGGACGCTGCGCCGGAAGCGGAGGCTGCTGCTCCTGCTGAAACTGCGCCTGCTGAAGTGGAGAGCGACGCCGCGCCGTCAGAAGAAGCCCAAACCGAAGCGCCACAAGCCGAAGCCGCCACAGAAGGCGAGCAGGGCGAGGACACCAAGAGCGAGTAATTGATCGCTGAACTCAAAAAGTGGGAGGAGCCGCGCTTGGCTCCTCCCCTTTTTTGGTTGTATTCCTTCCGACTGGCCCTACTGCGGAATCAGCGTCTCCAACACCGCCAACTTCTCCAGCAACTCCGCCGACTCCCACGCCACCAGATTGACGTGGCCGAGCTTGCGGCCGGGCTTGTGGGCCTTGCCGTAAAGGTGCAACCTCGCGCCTTCCAGTTTCAGGATCGCCTGCCAATCGGGTTCCCGACCTTCAGCCCAGCCCAGAAGGTTGACCATCGCGCAGGGCAGCTTGGGAACGAAGTCTTGCAGCGGCCAGTTGAGGGCCGCCCGCACCTGCGCTTCAAATTGGCTGAGGCCGCCGCCGTCTTGGGTCAGGTGGCCGCTGTTGTGAACGCGGGGAGCGACCTCGTTGACGATCAGTTCTCCGCTGGGCAGTTCAAAGAATTCGAGGGTCAGCAGGCCTTCGAGTTCCCAGCTCTCCGCAACGGAGCGGGCCAAGCGGCGGGCTTGCTGCTCAGCGCTTGCTCTGGCAGTATCACCGGGCAAATACAAACTGCGGCGCAGAACACCGCCCACGTGGATATTTTCAATCAGGCCGCCGTAAGCCAGCTGACCCTGCGCGTTGCGGGCCACCCCCAGACTGACCTCGCGGGCAAACTCCACCCAACCTTCCAGCACGCAGGCGTGGCGGCCCAGCGCGTTCCAAGCCGGAAGCAGCTCGGCGGCACTTGATACCCGAACTTGCCCTTTGCCGTCGTAGCCGAGTTCGGAGGTCTTGAGAATGCCGCGCCCGCCAACGCTTTCCAGTGCGCCTTTCAGATCACTCTCGGCTTCGATGCTGACAAACGGCGCAGTTGCGGCTCCAGCGCGGCGCAGCGCTTCTTTTTCGCGGATGCGGTGCTTGCTCAGGTGCAGCAGTTCGCCTGCCGGACGCAGCGGCACCCGGCCAGCCAGCCAACTCAGCGCTTCTACCGGCACGTTTTCAAATTCCAGCGTCACGGCGTCGCACTCGGCGAGGCGGGCCAGTCCTGCCGGATCGGTGTAAGGAGCCAGCAGGTGTTCAGCGCAGACTTGAGCGGGCGCGAGCGGGTCGGGTTCCAGCACCACCACCCGCACGCCCAGCGGCGCGGCGGCGAGCGCCAGCATCTGCGCCAACTGCCCACCGCCCAAGATACCCAGAGTGGGGATGCCCAGCGTGGCTGATGGTGGCGGATTCACGCTTCACCCGCTTGGGGGTGGCCTTCAAAAAACGGCTCGTCCAATACAGCCTGGGTCTGAGCGGCCCGGTAAGCCGTGAGGCGCTCGCGCACGGTGAGGTTCGTGGTGGCGATGAGCGCGGCGGCGAACAAAGCGGCGTTCTTGGCTCCGGCCAGGCCGATGGCAAAAGTCGCTACCGGAATTCCGGCAGGCATCTGCACGATGCTCAGCAGGGAATCTTGGCCGCTGAGCGCTTTACTCTGCACCGGCACACCCAGCACCGGCACGCGGGTAAAGGCCGCCAGCATCCCCGGCAAGTGGGCCGCGCCGCCCGCTCCGGCAATGATGGCCGAGAAGTTCAGGCGCTCGGCCCGCGCCGCGTAGCTCTCCAGCAACTGCGGCGTGCGGTGGGCCGAGAGAACGCGCACTTCGTACGCAATCCCGAGTTGCTCAAGCAGTGTCAGCGCTCCGCTCATCGTCTCGAAATCGCTGCGGCTGCCCATTACCACGCCGACGTTCGGGCCAGAGTCCACACAACCAGAATCTCCAAAAGAAAAATCACTCATTGACGTTCAGCATACGGGAGACGGCACAATAAACCAGCTATGTCTGCCCTCCCTGATTTTCCCACACCCCAACCCGATTACGACTGGCTCTTCTCGCGCACCCGCAGCGGCCAAGCACGCGGGCCGGAGCGCTCCCGCGCCCTCCTTACGCAACTCGGCCAACCCGACCAGACTTTTCGCAGCATTCGCGTGATCGGCACCAACGGCAAAGGCAGCACCTGCGCCATGCTGGAAGCCGGGCTGCTGGGCAGCGGAGTGAACGTGGGCCGCTTTACCAGCCCGCACCTGGTACGCTTTGAAGAACGCATCCGCAGCGGTGGGCAGGAGTTGGACGCGAACCAGACCGCCGAGTTTATCGTCTGGGCCAAGCAGCACGCTCCCGACGCGGCTTTTTTTGATTTGACTCTGGGCCTGGCCTGCCTCGCTTTTGCCCGCGCAAAAGTGGACTGGGCGGTGATGGAAGCGGGCGTAGGCGGTATTTCAGACGGCACGCAGGCGCTGAGCAGGGTGGCGGCGGTGGTGCTGACCAATGTGGCGCTCGACCACACGGGGGCGCTGGGGCCGGACATCCCCAGCATCGCCCGCGACAAGGCCGGAGCGGCCCTGAGCGGCGTGCCGCTGCTGACCACTGCAAGCGGCGAGGCGCTGGCCGTCACCGAGCAAGTGGCGGCCGAACGGGGCGCTCCCCTTTTTACGCCGCACAGCCACCCCGAACTGTTTGCTTTGCCGCGCCCACCACACCTCGCGGGGCCGCATCAGCTTGAAAATGCCAGCCTTGCCGCCGCGACCCTGCGCCTACTCGGGTACGGCGGGGGAGTGAGCGCCGCGCTGGAGGCCAAGCATCCGGCCCGCCTAGAGCGCTTTGTGGTAGGCGGCAAAACCGTGCTGGTCGATGGCGCTCACAACCCGCACGCCGCCGCCGCGCTGGCCGCCGCCGTGCCGGGGGCCAACGTGCTGCTGTTCGGCAACTTGGCCCGCCGCGACACTGCCGCCACCCTCGCGCCGCTGCTGAGTAAAGCCGAGCGGTATGTCTTCACCGCGCCCGGCGATTTGGCCAGCGATCCGGCGGCGCTGGCGCATCAATACGGCGGCGAAGCGTGGCCTGATCCGCTCACCGCCTTCGAGCGGGCGCTGGAACTGACCCCCAGCGGCGGCACCTTGTTGGTGGCGGGCAGTTTGTATTTGGCCGCAGCAGTGCGGCAGGCGGCGGACACCTGAGCTCGTTTGTCTCGGCAGTTTACCGAGCCGTTTCTTCGTCTCTGCACGGCCTAATAACTCGGTGAGACTGGAATGTACACGGCGCTCTCTCATACTGAAACATTGCGGCAGCCCTGTGAATGGCGGCGACCATCCCAGATGAAAATGAAAAGTGGTTAAGCCCCACTCAGGCCTTCTCATGAGAATGCGCCGTACTGTGGAGTTATGGAACGCAAGCCCTTGGTACTCGTCATCGAAGACGAAAAAGATATCGCCCGCTTTATTGAGCTGGAGTTGGCCGCCGAAGGCTACGCCACCGAGGTGGCCTTTGACGGCGTCACCGGCCTGTCCAAATTCCGCGAAGTCAACCCCGATCTGGTGATCCTCGATTTGATGCTGCCCGTCCTTGACGGCCTCGAAGTGGCCCGCCGCGTCCGTAAGACCAGCAACACCCCGATCATCATTCTGACGGCCAAAGACGGCATTCAGGACAAGGTTGAAGGACTGGACTCCGGCGCGGACGACTACTTGATCAAGCCGTTTTCGATTGAGGAGTTGCTGGCCCGTGTCCGCGCTCACCTGCGCCGCGTCAACCCCGCTGTAACCGGCGAAGTGCGGGTGGCCGATTTGGTGATGAACCTCGACGGGCGCGAGATTTTCAGGGGCGGGCGGCGCGTGGAGTTGTCGGCCAAGGAGTTTGAATTGCTCGAACTTCTGGCCCGCAACCCCGGCAAGGTGTTTAGCCGCTTTGAAATTGAAGAAAAGGTCTGGCCCGAATACACCGGAGGCAGCAACGTGGTGGACGTGTATATCGGCTACCTGCGCCGCAAACTCGAAGAAGGTAGCGAGCGCCGCCTGATTCACACAGTGCGCGGCGTCGGTTACGTGCTGCGCGAGGAATAAAGCGCTTAGCCGCCGCTGAGAAACACTCATCCAACCTTCTATACTGGCGGATATGCTTGTCCGATTCCCGGTTCACTTTCATTTTGTTAGGCCGCCCGCATGACCCTGCGCGGGCGGCTGACGCTTTTTTATACGGTGCTGCTCACGGCGCTGCTGTTTTTGCTGGCGGTGTTGGTGCTCAGCTTTATGCAAACTCGCCTCATCGGCAGCATCAAAGACGACTTGGAGAAAAATGTCTTCGGCCAGATCAACCGCCTCGTCTTGCCCACCACGCCCTTTAGTCCGGCCAATCCGCTCGGGCGACTCGGCAGCTCGGGGTTCGGCAGCGATTCCGGCGACACCAACGGCCCCACGCTCTCGGCGCTGCGTCAGAATTTTCCCAATTACCGCATTCAAATCGAGGGGCTGACCACCAGCATCGACGACATCCAGAGCATGATGCAGGGCAGCCCCGCCGAACGCGCCGCCGAACTGGGGTTTATGCAGGCCACCGCCGCGCAAAGTCGGCTGACTGTCGGCATTGACCCCAACGCCCCGGTTCAGCTCAGTGACGCCGAGTTTGCCCAACTCCTTGATGATCCTTCACGCGGCCTTGAACTCACCACGCCGACCCAGGCCGCCTTTGACGAACCGGTGCCCACCCAAGTGTATGTGCGGCTGGCCGAGGTGCAAACCGGCTACGCGACTGGCGACAATTCTCCGTTGACTCAGGCGGCGCTGATTTACGTGGGGCGCAACCTTCAGCCGACCTACGACACGCTCGACCGCCTGCGCTCGCTGATGCTGGTGCTGTTTGTGGGCGGACTGATCGTCAGCAGCGTGGGCGCGTATCTGCTCTCAGGGCAAGCGCTGGGGCCGCTGATTCAGGTGCAGAAGGCAGCCGAGCAGATCGGCGGCCAAAACCTCAGCGCCCGCGTGCCGGAGCCCAAAACCCGCGACGAGGTGCAGGCGCTGGCGCTGGCGCTCAACCGGATGCTGGGCCGATTGGAAGGCTCGTTTGAAGCGCAGCGCCGCTTTACCTCCGACGCCAGCCACGAACTGCGCACACCGGTCACGGCCATCAGCGGCCACGCCAGTTACCTGCTGAGGCGCACCAACCCCAGCGAGGGCCAGCGCGAGAGCCTGACCATCATCCGCAGCGAGGCCGAGCGCCTCACCAATTTGATCAGCAGTCTGCTCGAACTGGCCCGCTCGGACGGCGGAGTGATGACCCTGCGCCGCCAGCCGGTGCTGCCCAAGCTTCTGCTGGGCGACATTGCCCGCGAGCTCCAGCCGCTGGCCCAGGCCCAGCGTGCCGAACTCAGGGTCAGCGGCAGCGACGACGCGCTCGAGGGCGATCCCGACCGGCTCAAGCAGGTGATTATCAACTTGGTCAGCAACGCGCTGAAAGCCGGAGCCAGCTGGGTAGAGCTGAGCAGCCGCTTGGCTCCCAGTGAAGGCGGTGAGAGCGGCGTGCAGATGAGTGTCAGTGACGACGGCCCCGGCATTGCCCCAGAACACTTGGAGCGGCTGTTTGACCGCTTTTACCGGGTGGAAGAATCGCGCAGCCGCGATCAGGGCGGCGCGGGGCTGGGTCTGGCGATTGCCCGCAGCATCGTGGACGCACACGGCGGGCGAATCTGGTTTGAAAGTCAGGTCGGGCGCGGCACCACCGTCAATGTCTGGCTGCCCAAAGGCCGCATGGCGCTGGTGGACGACGACGTGGCATGAAGACAGGCATCTAAATAACAAGAGAAAAGGCCCGCCCTCCAATTGGAAAGCGGGCCTTTCTCAGAACTTCACTCAGCGCATCAACCACTCGAACGTCGCTTTGAGGAGGCTGGAACGGGCAGCAGGCGACAGGCCTTCCAATCCGAACCCCATGGTGGCGGTGCGGTAGCGCCCTGCATCGTTGAGCACGATGGCTCCGGCATCTTGGGCCGATTGTGCGCGTACCGGCTGCCGACCGGCCTTGGCCTGAACGCGGCTGCGGTTGCTGTCACCCTGAATGCTTTGGGCCTGAAGTGTGCCGGCGGTGGCTCCTGCGCTGCCGTAAGAGCCGGCCACCACGCCGCTGCCGATGTCGGCGATCACGTCGGGATACACTTGATTTTTGGCGCTGCCATCAGCGTTGAGGGTGTAGGCCACGTTGCCCAGCACACCGCTGGTAACAAATTTGGGCGTGCCGGACGAATCGGAGATGAACTGGGTCTTGAGCACGTCGCGGTAAAAGCTGGTCGCGCCGATGTCGTAGCCGATGTCTTGGCCGCTGAGGATCAGGCGACCGCCGCCCGTCAGATACTGCTGCAAGTTTTGTTGATCGGCAGCCGTGACGGTGTTGCTGTACTGTTCACCGCTGAGCCACAGCACCACGTCGTACTTTTTCATTTCGCTCAGCGGCACTGCGCCCTGAGTCTGCACGTCCCAGCGAAACGCGCCTGAGGCGTTGGCTTTCACCGCGTCGCGCAGGGCCGCCGTCACGTCGGGGCCTTGGCCAAGATCATCGTCGACCAGCAGCACACTGGGCTTTTTGCCGGAAGTCGGCGGCTTGGGCGCGGGCGTCGGTGCGGGCGCTGGGGCCGGAGCGGTATTGGCAGCGGGTTTCAGGAAGCAGGCTTTGGCCGCGCCGGGCACCGGGTCAGATCCCCACTCGGCCACCGTGCATTTGAAGCCGTCAGTGGCGGTGCCAGAGAGGTAGCGCCCATTTGCGCCGAAAGCGGCCAGACGCTCGCCGCTGAAGTTGCAGGCTCCGCCCTCAGGAGCGCAGAAGGTGTAGCCGACCGGCGGCACCACGTTGTTGGTGTTGGCCGGAGGCGGCGTGGGGGTTGGAGCGGGTGCAGGCGTCGGCGTGGGAGCGGGCGTCGGTGTGGGGGTTGGCGCTGGGACCGGCGCAGGAGTGGGCGTGGGTGCTGGAGTCGGCGTGGGGGCCGGCGTAGGCGCAGGAGTTGGGGCCGGCGCAGGAGCCGGGGCCGAGACATTCACGCCCAGCTTGCCCAGCGCTTTGGGCAAGCTGATTTCGCCGTAGCCGGTGTTGTTGTTTTTCTGGCCGTTGTTGGAAGCGCTCGAATACAGCGCCTGCTTGATGGCGTCTACGCTGGTGCCGGGCTTGGCCCCCAGCATCACGGCCACCGCGCCCGCCGCGATGGGAGCGGCCTGCGACGAGCCGGAGAGCGAGCCGTAGCCGCCGCCGGGAAAGCTGCTGGTAATCGCCACACCCGGCGCGGCGATGTCGGGCTTGGTAAACACGCCGCTGTACGCGCCTGTCCAGGCCACCGGGCCACGGCTGCTGAACGAAGCCACGTTGCCGTCTTTGTCCACCGCGCCCACGCCGATCACGTCGGGAATGTTGCCGGGGCTGCCGGTGCTGCTAGCGGTGGGGCCGAAGTTACCGATGGCAAACACCGGAACCACACCGGCCTTGAGCATGTTCTGGACTGGCAAGACAAATTCCTGGTAGGTGCCGGGCAGACCGAGGCTCATGCTGACCACGTTCGCGCCGTCGTTGGTGTCGGCGTTGTTGTCGGGGTCAAGCACCCACTGCATTCCGGCAATGACCTGTGCAAAAGTGCCGGAGCCGTCCGGCAACACCAGAGCGCTGATCAGCTTGGCATCGGGAGCCACGCCCACCGTGTTGCCCACCAGCAGACCCGCCGTGTGGGTGCCGTGCTGGGCGCTGTCGTGCGGCTGACTGCTCTGAACCCTGTCACCGTCTTCATTGAACTCGGCGTAGTTGAGAATCTTGCCTTTGTATTCGGGCGAGTTGGGATCGATGCCAGTGTCGAGGTGCCCGATGCGCACGCCCTGTCCCTTGAAGCCCGCCGCCTGAGCTTCTTTTGCGCCGATGGCCTGAAGATGATACGGCACACCTGTCGGCGCACTGGCCGCACTGAGCGCCTGCGCTTTGGGAATCTGCACTTTAAAGTTCTCAAAAATCTCGTCCACGATGGGCAAGCTGGAGAGCACGCGGGCCTGCACCGGCGAGAGCTTGAGGTAAATCGACTGATCGAGCCACAACTCCGCGCCGTTTTTCTTCAGGGCGTCGGTGACAAAGCCCGCCGCTGGCCCCAGCTTGGCGAGGCTGCTTTGAAGCTGAACACGCAAGTTCTTGAAGACTTGGCGGCCCTGAGCATTGTTGGACACGCTGAAGCGCACGATCACGCCGGTAGGGGTGTTGTCACCCGCACGGGCTTTGGCAAGGAGCGAAGCTGAGAGCCGGCCCGCCGAGGCGTCGGTCACGCTCGCCACCGAGAGCGCCGCACCGAGAAGAAGCATTCCGCGTTTAAGATTCATCATGAAGAGCAGTATGCCGCTCAGGAGATGATCTCCCCTTAGCCGAGCGTGAGGAATGCTTAAGAGGGCATCAGAGAATCGTCAGACCCCACAGACTGGACGGCGAAGCGGGGCAACAAAAAAGTGGAAGCCGCATTGCTTGGCTCCCACTTCGTTTGAGGATTGGAACAAGTTTCAGTCTTAAGCCTTCATCAACTGATCGAGTTCAGCTTGGGTAATGCTCTTAGAAAAGCGTCCCCGCAAATACAAGTCTTTGATGGCTTGTTCGCCCCACAAGGTTTTTATTTGGCGCAGCGGCAATTTAAGGGTTTTTTGAATGGTACTGAGACGAACGGTGTCTGTGGTTCCCGGAACCCATGTGCAAGTGATTTGAGACATTGTGAATCTCCTCATTTAACTTTAGAATTGAATGCTGTGCTGGCCTTCTGATTGAAGCCCGACGCTTAGGTAGAACACTGCCCCTGCGACTTGCCTTGAGCAAGCCTGCGGTTTTCTCACACGAGCGAATAAACACGTAACTCATATGACCGACTACTTTTGGTTTCTTTAGTTTACCTGACTGGGCGGCTGTTCAATAAGGACATTTGCCACCCTTAGCCACTTCTAAAGGTGAGCTAAATTAAAATTAAGACTCATCCTTACCGGAATCTTCCGGGCAATAAAAAAACGGCTTCTCAATTATTGTGCAGCCGTGAACTGTTTTTATTTTGCCGTCCTGTTTTAAGGGAGAAATCTTTAGAACACCGCTTCACATCAAAACAATTCGTCTAGAATTTGGTAATACGCCAGCTTACCTGTGTCCACCCACTGCCGCCCGTAAACGTCCAAAAAGTGTTCGGCGGCCTCATCGCCCGCGTTGCGGCTCAGGCTGCGCTGGGCCAGCGCCAAATCCTGATGGCGATCCGCAATGCCGAGGCGGCCCACGTCGATCAGGCCTTCGACCACTTCGCCCGACACTAAGAAGTTGGGCAAGCAAGCATCGCCGTGTGTGACGACCAAATCTTCGGTGGCGGGCCGCGATTTGACCAAATACTTGAGGACTTGTTCTGCCGATTGGCCCACCCTCAATTGACCCAGCCCTAACTGACTCATTCCCAACTGCCCCAGCCGCTCAGCATCAAAGTCTTTTTCGTCCACCAAGCCCAGCTCCACCCGTTCGCGGGCTTGGCGCAGCTTGAGCGCTAAACTTTGGTTAAAAGGGCATTCGCGGATAGGTAAGCGGTGAAGCTCCCGGAGAGCGCGGGCCAGCAAGTCAGCGTTACGAAGCGCGTGCAGCAGGGCATCAGGGTGGTGCATCGGCAAACCGGGCAACCGGGCGGTGGCGAGGTACTCACTTTGCTCGTCGGTGGCGTACCCAACGATCTGCGGCACCGGCAAGCGGCCCGAGAGCCAACGCAGTTTGGTTTGCTCGGTTCGCAGGCTTTCGAGCCGTCCGAGCGGCTGCACCTTGACCACGTACTTTTGACTTTGCCACACCCGCGCTCCCGAATCGCCCGATACGTCTTGCCAGCGGGCGGCGGGCAACACCCTTTTCAGTTCGGTGGGCAAGCTCAGTTCAGGCGGGGAGTTCAGCACGGGGTTTAGAGTAGCAGGGAACTTTTGGCGGCTGGCCCGACTCTAAAACATAAGGCGCTCACCGTAGGCCGCCGCATGGATAACAAGCCCGATGGACGACTACACCGATGAACAACTCATTCGCCTGGCCCATTCCGACACGGCTGCCTTTGAGACGTTGCTGCGCCGCCACGCTGCCGCCGTTCACCGCTTGGCCGCCAGCGTGGTGGGCAGCAGCAGCGCCGACGACGTGGTGCAGGAGGTGTTTGTCAGCGTGCACAAAAACCTGGGCAGCTTCCGGGGAGACGCCAAATTCAGCACCTGGCTGCACCGCATCACCCTGAATGCCTGCTCGGCAGCGCTCAGAAAAAAGCAGCCGGACGCCCTGGACGACTGGCCCGAACCCGCCGCCCACCACGACCCCGCCCGCAGCACCGAGCAGGCCCAACTGCGCGAGCTGCTGGCGTGGGCCATGCAGCAACTCCCAGAAAGCGTGCGGGAAGCGGTGACTTTGCGCGAGCTGGCCGGGCTGGACTACTCGGAGATCGCCGAGGTGCTGGGCGTTGAACTCGGCACCGTCAAGTCCAGAATCAGTCGGGGACGGGCGGCCCTGCGCGAACTCATCAAAGGGCGCTGGGACGTGCCGCAAAGCGCCAAACACCCCACGCCGAAACAAGGAGTCAAGCCATGAAACCGCCCTCTGCCCTCTCCGAAGACTTTGACGATTCAGATGACTTCACGCTAGACGCGCTGTTTGCTGAAGTGCGGCAGCCCAGCCCAGCCGACGCGGGCGCAGCAGAGCGATTCTTGAGTCGCCAAGCCTTGCTGCTCCCCCAAGCTCCGCCTCTCGTCAGCTTGCCCAGACACCGGGCCACTTGGTGGCCGACCTTGCTGGCCGCCGCCGCTCTCTTCGGCGGGCTGCTGGTGCTGCGGCCCGCGCCTCACCTGAACTCATCCAGTATGGATTCGTCCAGCACGGATTTGGCGGCCTCTCAACCCTTAGCGAGCAGCGCGGCTTACGACGCCTACAGCTCGGCACTGGGCGGTGAGTGGTGAAACCTGGGCTCGCTCTGCTGACTCTCTTTCTGAGTGGGTTGGCCGCCGCCCAAACCGCGACCCCGCCCAGCGATATGGACACCCTACTGAGCGCCCTCAACAAAAGTCTCAGGTTTGCCGTGCGCGGCGAGACCAGCGTCACGGTCATTTTTCCGCCGCGTGATCCCCCAGTTCGTCAGGCCCAGAGTCTGCCGCCGATCAAGGTGTATCCCAAGCTGCTGCGGCAAAACTTCGTGGTGAAGCGGGAAGCGGCTGAAACGGTAGCGGGCCGCCCGACCCAGGTCTTTAGCCTCACGCCCAAACTCGGCGCGGCGGCAAGCTGGCGCGTCTGGGTAGACGTGAGCTGGAATGTGCCGCTGGCTTACGAGGAACGCAGCGCGGGCGGCAGCTTGGCTCGCCGCGCCGAGCTGCTGAGCGCCGTCAAGTTGCAAAAACGCGCCGCCCCCATCGAAGCAGAACTGATGGCCGGTTTGCCGCAGGCGCTGAGCATAGCCTTGCCCGGATTGAACTTACCAGCGGGCTTTGTGGCGGCGGGCGTGGGCCAGCGCAAAACCGGCACGCAGCTCAACCTCAGCGACGGCATCAATGTGGTGGCTTTGGTGATGGCCCCCAAAGGCGTCAAGGCGGCGGCGGGCGTGGCCTCGCGCAAAGTTGGAGACAGCTTCGTGTGGCTGGTCGGCAACCTCGACACGGGCGTTCTCAAGACTTCGCTGAGCAGCATCAAGCGCAGTGACCCTGGCCCGCTGGGAACTTTTTTGCCGCCGAGCGACTCCAATCCGTAGACGTACAAAAATCAGTCGGCTTTGGGCTCTGTACCAGAACCTCTGAACCGATTGCTGTTTACAGTCCTGCCCTCTCAAAGGAGACGCTGTGCCACTTACTCCCCGCACCACCCCCCTGACCGCCACCGACGCGGCCCATTTGCTGCGGCGCACCAGTTTTGGAGCCACCGAGGCGCAGATCAGAGCGCTGGTGGGCCAAACCCCGCAAGCTGCCGCCGCCGCACTGCTGGTTTTTCCCACCACCACGCTGGACACGCCTTTCAAACCTGCGGAAGCGGTCGCTCCTTACGCCGCCATCAAACTCTTTCAGGCCGCTTGGCTGCGCGAGATGGTGCTGACGCCTTATCCGCTGCGCGAACGGCTGGCGCTGATGTGGAGCAATCATTTCGTCATCGGCACCGACAAAGTCAAGAACCTCAGCGCCTTAGACAACTATTTGAGCGTGTTGCGCGGCCACGCCCTGAGCAACTTCACCGACCTCGCGCTGGCCGCCGTCAAAACGCCCGCCGTGATGCGCTACCTCGACAACGACCAAAACAAAAAAGGCAAGCCCAACGAGAATCTGGGCCGCGAACTGCTGGAACTGTATACCGCTGGCATCGGCAACTACAGCGAAGCTGATGTCAAAGAAGGCGCGAGGGCACTGACCGGCTGGACGTTTGAGGGGAAGCGCGGCCCCAAGGACTTTGCCGACCCGCAAACCTTCACCTTCAATGCCAAGCAGCACGATGGCGGCTCCAAGACTTATCTGGGCAAAACCGGAAATTTCGGCGGCGACGACATCGTGCGGCTGGCGGCTGGACACCCTTCCACCGCTGAGCGGGTGGCCTTCAAGCTGTGGCGCTCGTTTGTCAGCGACGCGCCAGACGCCGCCGGACAGGCCAAGCTCACCGAAACCTACCGGCAATCCGGCGGCGACCTGCGGCAAACTTTGCAGGCCCTGCTGAGCAGTCAGGAATTTTACGCCTCCAGAAGCAGCATCATCCGCAGCCCCACCGAATTTGTGGTGGGAGCGCTGAGATCAGCCGGGCGCACCGACATAGACGAAAAAACCTACCTCAATTTGTCGGGCACGCTGGCCCGCCTCGGCCAAGACTTGCTGCACCCGCCTACCGTCAAGGGCTGGGACGGTGGCCGCGAATGGATCAACGACTCCACCTTGCTGCTCAGGATGCAGGTCGCCGCCGCCATGACGCTGGGCAACCAGAAAGGCAAAGCCCAGACCAAGATGGCCGACACTGTGCCTGAGCCGAGCGCCCTGGCCCTGCTGGGCAGCGAAAAGATGCCGAGTGCGCTGGCGAAACTGGGCAGTGCCCAGCGCACCTATTTGATGCTGGTCAGTCCTGAATATCAGTTGATTTGAGGAGGAAGAGGAGGAAGGCAACCGCTGCGCTCACTCTCCCCTTCCTTGAAGAAAAAGAGAGCCAAGAGCCGAGCCCCCATCTTCCCTCTCCCAAAAGGAGCCACCCATGAACAGACGCGATTTTCTCAAACTCTCGGCGCTGGCGGTCAGCGTCACCAGCGGAATGCCTGGCTTTCTGGCACGGGCCGCTGCAACGGCGGGCGGCGACAAAACTTTGGTGGTCATTCAGCTGACCGGCGGCAATGACGGCCTCAACACCCTGATTCCCTACAGCAACGGAGCTTACTACGCGGCGCGGCCCAACATCGCCATCGGCAAAAAAGACGTGCTGAACCTGACCGCCGACCTCGGGATGCACCCCAGCTTGCGGGCGCTCAGCAAGTTCTGGGACGCCGGGCAACTCGGCTGGCTGGAGAATATCGGCTATCCCAACCCCAACCGCAGCCACTTTGCCAGCATGGCGATCTGGCACACCGCCGACCCCACACAGGCCGCCAGCGACGGCTGGATAGGAAGAATCGCCGAGACGATTGGCGACCCGTTTTGCGCCAGCAACATCGGCAACGCCACGCCGCTGGCCCTGCAAGCCAAGCAGTTCTCGCTGCCGAGCATCAGCAGTGTGGACAGCTACCAGCTCAAATTGCCCGCCGGACTCCACGACCCTTTTACCACCCTGCTGAACGCGCCGAGGCAAGGCGAGGCCGAGTACCTGCAAGCCGCCACCAAGCAGATGCTGCTCAACACCGCCAAAGTCCAGAAAAATCTCAGCAAGTACCGCTCCGGGGCTGTCTATCCCGACAGCAAATTCGCCGCCAGCCTCCAAGATATTGCCCGCCTGATCGCGGGCGGTAACGGCCAGCGGGTGCTGTATACCAGCTTGGGCAGCTTCGACACCCACGCGGGCCAGCGGGCCGAGCAGGATGATTTGCTGCGCGAACTGGCCGAGGGACTGGCCGCTTTTCAAGCTGACCTCGACGTGCAGGGCCTGGCCGACAAAGTGGTCGTGATGGGCTTTTCCGAGTTTGGGCGGCGGGTGGCCGAAAATGCCAGCGCCGGAACCGATCACGGACAGGGCAGCGTGATGTTTGTGCTGGGCAAGAGCGTCAAGGGCGGCATTCACGGCGACAGCCCCGACTTGGAGAACCTGGCCGACGGCGACATCCGCTACAAGCAGGATTTCAGAGGCGTCTACGCCAACGCGCTGGACACTTGGCTGAACCTAGATTCCAAGGAAATTCTGGGCGGCAAGTTCGACGGCCCGAAGTGGTTGAGTTGATGCCAGTTAAGTTGAGGGGGCTGGGTTGAAACGCTGGGCCGCTTTGGCGCTCCTCTTGCTGACTCCAACGCTCGCTATGCCCGCCTTCCGCCTCACCGCCATTCAGCAGTTTCACTACGACAAGGACGATCCGCTCTGGCAGTACAGCGGCAAAGTCATGGCCTGCACCTTTTGTCACGTCAATGCCAAAGGCGGCGCACCCTGGAACGTGTTCGGGCAAGCGCTCCAGAAAGGCTTTCAAACGAATCCCAAAGCCAAATTTGCCGACGTGCTGTACAGCGTACTGGCCGCCAACGGGGATACGGATGGGGACGGCTATCCCGATGTTATAGAAGTGTTCGCCCACACCTTACCGGGCGATGCCAGCAGCAAGCCCGACAAACCGCTGGCCGAACTGGAAACCGAGTTTGCGGCGGCGGGCGGCGTGAGTCAGTACGCCCCGAAGGCAACCGAAGCACCTACAAGAAAGAGAAAATAAGGCGCTCAACGCTCCAGCCACCACGTCACCCACATCGGCTCCGGCAAATAGCCCAAACAATGGTTGACTTTCAGCATCGGCAGGTTCATGACCGTGCCGCCCGTGCTTGCTTGGATGCAGCCTTGTTCCTGTGCTGAAGCCAGCGCCCGCGCTTTGAGGATGGTCGCTAGACCTTTGTTGCGGTGGGGGCGGCTCACGGCGGTGTGTTCGGTGTCCAAGTGCTCGCCGCGCACCGTTGAACGGGTAAAACCGATGATCTGGCCCCGGAAACGCGCTGCGAACACCGTTTCTTCGCGCACGATCATCGCCCACCATTCTTCCAAGCTGAGGTTGTCTGGCGTAGTGGTGGGATTGCGTGGGGCGTCTTCCACCGCTTCCAGACTCAGCGCATACAGGACGTTCCAATCAGCTTCAGGAGCGGTGTTGGCGAGCTGCTCCACTTCGTAGCCGTCCACGAACAAGCGTTCTTCCAGTGCCTGATACGGCGCGAAGTCAAAGCGCGTCAGATCAAGGTGAGCGCCCCACGACTGCCAAGCATTACGGAAGCCTGCCGCCGCAAAAAATTGCATCTGCTCGCTGAAATCCTCGCGGGCCACGCCAATCAGCGGCGCGTGCTGGGGCAAGCGGGTCAGGGCGAGCGTGTAGAGCGCGTTAAAGAACTGGGCGTCTCCAGCAAAGTCCAGCCGGAAGGCGCTGGGCGCGGCGTCACCGAACGGCGAGACCGCCAAAGTCGCCCGCACTTCCGAATCTGCCGCCACCAACCGGAAGCGCTGCGGCACGCTAGAAGGCTTGAACTGTTCGGGCGTGTATATCCAGTGCCCGCGCACGCTCTCGGTGATGAGCTGGGCCACTTGTGCGGCGTCTGCGGGTTGAAACTCTCGGAGAATTGGGCGGTGCTCGTTCATGGACTGAGCTTAAGAGAAGGCGGCTCAGCGGGCAAAAATTGGCGGTAAGTGCAATGGCCTAGCCAGCGGCTCTCGGCTCTCCAAAATTTTAGACTCCTCTCCCAGATGCTGCCAAACAGCAAACTCACGCCTTATGCAGCTATTCAGACTTTAATTACATTTATTTAGTACGCATGGGGCGTATTATGTCCACACCGGAATAGAAGCGCCAACGGTGTGCTTGTTCTCAATTTTCGGAGATGGGCCGTGAGTGGCCCCGTTCTACCCCAATTTGTCCAATAAGCAAACCGCCCCAAGAAATTCGGGGCGGTTTTGCTTGTAACGAGCTAAAGATTACTTCAGACCCACCATCTTTTCGCTGGCTTCCCACAGCTTATCGGCGCTTGCATGGTCGCGCAGATACGGCTGATACCCGCTGTACGGCGCGGCAGGCTCAAACGGCACAGCTTCCTGCACGTCTTCCAGGTACAAACCGCCCACCCCTTCCAGTTCCTTGCCGACGGCGGCCCAAACGCTGGTGGCCGCGCCCTGCTCGGTGCTCTTGAAGACCGGATTGAGGTTGCCTTCTTCGTCCATCCAACCCATTGCCCGCTGTTCCTCCATCGGCATATGCTTTTGCAGGCCAGTCATGATCCCGCCGGGATGCACCGAGTTGGCGGTAACGCCCCGCTTGGCGTAACGGTCATTCAGCCCCAGAGCGAACAGCGCGTTGGCGGTTTTGGCGTTGCCATACGCCTCCCACTTGTCGTAGGGGCGGCGCTCCAAGTTGAGGTCGTCCAGCAAAATATTACTGCGGCGGTGGCCGATGCTGCTGAGTGCCACCACCCGCGAGGGAGCCGCCGCCAAAAGAGCCGGCATCAGGAGTTCGGTCAGCAAAAAGTGGCCAAGATGGTTGGTACCAAACTGCATTTCAAAGCCGTCGGCGGTCTGGCTTTGTGGCGTGGCCATCACGCCCGCGTTGTTGATCAGGATGTCAATTTTGGGGGCAACATTGAGAATCTCTGCCGCGCCCTGCCGGACTGATTCCAGCGAACTGAGATCAAGCGCGATCACTTCGGCATTGGCATTGCCCATGCTTTGGCGCAGGTCAGCGACCACCTGCTCGCCTTTGGCGGTATCGCGCACAGCAAGCAAGACCCGCGCTCCAGCAGTCAGCAGGGCGCGGGCGGTTTCGGTGCCGATGCCGGAAGCGGCTCCGGTCACAACGGCGGTTTTGCCGCTCAGATCGTACCCGGCAATCACTTCTAGGGCGGTGCTTTTGGCGTTGAAGGGAGAGGTGATGCGGGCGGGTTTCGCGTCAGTCATGCTCGTACTCTAGACCTTACGGAGCCGGCCGAGTCAAGCAGTGGGGAAGCGAAATCAGAAGGCGCTGGGCGTGGTCGTTTCTACAGCGGTCAGGGTTTCCAGAATATGGAATCGGTGCTCGGCTCCGCTCGGGACGCAGTAGCTGTCTCCGGCTTCTAGAGCAATAGTTTGGCCACTGAGCACCAGTTCCATCCGCCCCGAAACGACGTAGCCGAGCGTTTCATAGGCGTGGCTGTGCAGGGCGGTGTCGCTATTGGCCGAAGGCTCTTCGTTGTGCCACAGCCGCACGCTGCCCTTTTCGCCTTTGATGAGGTGGTGCTGGCCGTCTTTGCCGTGCTGGGTTTCGCTGCGGCTGAGTTTGTACTGGCTCTGCTGATTTTGCGCTTGGTCGTGTGTCATGCCTTCAGCCTGCCGCTCAAACCTCAAGCGTGGGTGAGGAGCAGGCCTAGGCAAACTTAGAAACGGCTCTCAGGGCCGCTTGCTGCTCTGGTCGCCCTCGGCAAACAGCTCGGTGATCTGGCGGTTGAAGGCGGGCAGATCATCCGGATTGCGGCTGGTCACGATGCCCTTATCGCTCACCACTTCCTGATCGACCCACTCCGCGCCGCCGAGTTCGAGTTCGTGCCTAAGACTGGGCCAACTGGTCAGCTTCAGCCCTTTCACGACGCCCACCTGACTCAGGCTCCAAGGGCCGTGGCAGATCGCCGCTATCGGCTTGCCGCTGCTGTAAAAGGAGCGCACCAAGTCCATGGCCTCCTCGCTCAGGCGCAGTTTGTCGGGGTTGACGGTGCCGCCGGGCAGCAGCAGGCCGTCGTAATCGCTGGCGCTGGCCTCACTGACGGTCTTGTCAACCGGGTACTTGTCCTGCGGCTCGATGTCCCCCTTCATGCTCTGAATCTGGCCTGGCTTGAGACTGATCAGTTCGGTGGTGGCCCCAGCCTTCTGTAACGCCTCACGCGGACTGACCAGCTCGATCTGCTCCACGCCGTCGGCGGCCAGGATGGCGATTTTCTTGCCTTTTAAAGATGCTGAATTTGTCATGGCCTCAGCTTGACGCGCCCGCCTCACAAGGCCGTGAACTTTCTCGGAAGGCGCGTTCACGGCGCGGTGGGTTCGCCTTTACCTTCCAGTTTTGGGCCCGGCAACTTTCTGGCTGCCCAAACAGTATCTACAGGTATGAATACCATTTCTATTCTCTTCGGCATTTTGGCTGTTTTGGGCCTCGGCCTCGGCTTTTTGCCGCTTCTCGGTTGGACCAACTGGTTCGTGACCTTGCCGCTGGGCATCGTCGGCTTGGTAGTGGGGGCCATCAGCAAGGAGCGCGGGGGCCTGATCTTGTGCGCGGTGGTGCTGGTGCTGGCGGCGGTGCGGTTGCTTCTCGGCGGCGGGATTATTTAGGGTCGCGCCGCGCACCTCACCCTGTAGCGCTGTCCAGCTAAAGGCCCGCTGATCCAGCTCCCATCCGGCGCGGGCAAGCGGTATGGAAGGGTAAACCATGCCCAATCAACCGAACATTCCCAAACCCGAAGCCCAAAGCCGCCGCGTCGGGTTTGCCGTCGTCGGCCTCGGTGAACTCAGCGCCGAAGAACTCATCCCCGCCCTCAGAACCAGCCAGCACGCTTACTTGGCGGCCGTCGTGACCGGCGAGCTCGATAAGGGCCGGGCCTTTGCCAAAGCGGCGGGCCTGAGCGACGCCGACGCCTACACCTACGAGCAGTTTGAAGAACTCGGTCAGCGGGACGACGTGCAGGCGGTGTACATTGTGCTGCCCAACAACCTCCACCGCGACTACGCCGAGCGGGCCGCCAAACTCGGTAAGCATGTGCTGTGCGAAAAACCGCTGGCCGACACCACCAAGGACGCCGAGGCGATCGTCAAAGCCTGCAAGGGCGCGGGCGTGCTGCTGATGGCGGCCTACCGCATCCAGTACACCCCGCACCACTGGGCCGCCAAAAAAGCTGTCGCGGGCGGCAAGCTCGGCTCCATTAAGTTGCTCGACAGCATTCACGCCCAAGTCGAAGACGACGCCAGTGCTTGGCGGCTCAGTTTCAAGCAGGCCGGCGGCGGGCCACTGGTGGACGTGGGAATTTATTGCCTCAACACCATGCGCTTCGTGACGGGCTTGGAACCGGAGTGGGTCTACGCCGCCGTGCACCAGCCCAAGGGCGACACCAGATTTAAGGAAGTGGAGGAATCCATGAGCGTGATGCTGGGCTTTCCCGGCGGCCTGATCGCCAACATGCTGACCAGTTACGGAGCCGTCAAAACCGATACCTTGCGGGTGCTGGGCGAAGCAGGCAGCGTTACCCTCGATCCGGCTTTCTTGTATGTCGGCCTAGACCTGGAACTGAGCGACAAGGCCGCCAAAACCACGCCGCAATTTGCCGCCTACAACCAGTTCACACTGGAAGTCGATCACTTTGCCGAATGCATCCAATCGGGCAAAACGCCTTACACCCCCGGCGAAGAAGGGTTGCAAGACCACCGAATCATGGACGCGATTTACCAAAGCGCCCGCAGCGGCAAACGGGTAGAGCTGGAGAAATTCAGTGGGCAAGACGTGTTCAGGAACACCGACAACGTGCCCAAGCACATCAAAGCGCAGCCCTGAGCAATTTCATTAAGAAAAAACTCAGTCCGATCACTTGGTCAGAAAAGTTGCATAGTATTGTTAAAGTGTCGGCCAGACTGCGCTCAGCAGGCCGATAGTGTATTGGCCGTTGTATTGAGCACCGCACTCAGGGAGGCATTTAAGATGGACAACCGCACCACTTCCAACGTACTGACCGTGGCTGGATTCGTTTCTATCGTGGCTTCCATCATCATCTGGTTTACCAATGGCGGCAAGGAAGGCAACCCCGAAGAACGCGCACACGGCGAGCGCTTCGGCATCTTCGTGGGCCTGTGGGCACCCACCTTTTTTGTGCTGGCCAATAAGTACAACGAACTGGCCGCCAAAGACGGCGAATAACACTCCGCACAAAATTAGCGGCGCTAGGATTAAATCTCCTAGCGCCGCAGTTTTTTGGCGGCTTCTTCCGGTGTGATGTCGCCGCGCTCCAACTGGCTCAGCACTTCGTCACGCGGGTCGGCGGCTTCGGGTTCGTAACCGATAGAGCGCAGCAAGTTGTCAAAGCGGGAACGCACCGTGGGATAACTCAGGCCCAAGATGCGCTCCACTTCTTTGAGATTGCCGCGCACCTTGATGTAGAGCCGCAAAAAATCCAGCGTATCGGGCGCGAGGGTGGCGAACTCATTGAGTTCAAACTCGCCTTTGACGGTCACGCCCGCTTCGGGAAAGTGCAGTTCGGTGACCAGCGGGGCTTCGGTCACGTCGGGAAAGGGCAGAGGGAGCGGGCGGCGGGACATGGCGTTCAATGTAGCGCTCCTCAGGGGCGATAAGCGAAAGCAAGTTCGCCGGGAGAGCGAACCTGCCTTCCTGCCTACTTCACCGTCAGCCGCACCTCATTGCCGTTTTCGTCTTCAGATTCCAGCAGCGGGCCAATCGGCGGGTTGCTCTCCAGAAGAAGTTGCAAGGCTTCCACGCTCAGGCCCATGTTTTCGAGCGACTTGAGGGCCTGCGGCGGAATCAGCTTGCCCACGTGCGGCGCGAGGCTCATCGGCAAGTTGGCGCTGTATGTGCCACCGTTTTCGTCTTCCACTTCGATGCGCAGAATGGTTCCGGTGCGCGGCGCATTGGGCGCGGCCTGCTTACCCACCATCGGCGCGGCGTCAAAAGCGCGTTCCACCGTGTCGGTGATGCGCTCGGCCAGGCCGTCAAATCCGCCGAGCCAACTGGGTTTGGGCGCTTGCGGGGCGCTGGGCGGCGCTTGAGGCGGGCGCGGAGCGCTGGTGGGCGCTTTGGGCGGGTCGGTGCGGTTGTACAAAATATCGCTGACTTTATCGGGGCCGAAGCCGTCTGCGACCAGCAGCGCGAACAGAGGCGCGAGGGCGTCTTCAGTGAGGTTCAGCTTGGGGTGGAGGGCTGCCAGAAGCGGCGCAGCGTCCTCACTGCTGAGGCGGCCCGCATGAACGAGGCCCAGAATCCGGCGAATTTGCTCACGCATGGGTCACACCTCCTTCGATTTCTTGGACGTTCAGTTGCACTTGGCCTGCCGAAACCTGGCAAGACAGGCCCGCCGCGCCGCTGCCGAGCGTGCCCGTGTAGGTGGCGTTCAGCATCCCGCCACGCTTTTGGATGGGAAAGACTTGATCAGAAAAGCTGCTCACCAGTTGCCCCACCGTCACCTCGGCGCTGAGCTGCACGCTGCTGCCCACCTCCAAGTTGAGGTTGGCTCCGCCGCCGTTGACTTCTAAGCGGTGCTGGCCCTCTTTGAGGAGGCCCGACCAGTTGAGCATGCCGCCGTTGACCTCGGCAATCAAGGTCTGGCTGCGCCCGATTTTGCCGTTGCCGCCGTTGATCTCGAGGTGCAAGTTGCCGCCGACTTCGCCCGCCGTCAGGTTGCCGCCGTTGACCTCGGCTTTGAGGTGGCCCACGTTCCCGACCCGCACATTGCCGCCCGCGACTTCGACTTGAAGTTCGCCCAGCACGTCCGGCAGCACCAGTTGCCCGCCTGCCAGTTCGGCCCGCACGTGGCGCGGCGCAAACGGCACGCTCAGCGTCACGCGCCTGTTCCCAAAACGCAGGCCGTGTTGCTGATTGAGTTTCCAGCCTTTATGCGAACTGCTCAGCGTCAGGCCGTCGGTATCGCCGCTGAGCGTTGGAGCACTCAGCGTTTCGTCTCGGGACACGATCAGCGAATAACCGGCGATCTCTAAGCGCAAATCGTCGGGCGTGTCGCCCTCGGCGTGCGGCGCGACTTCCTTGACCAGCTTGCTCACCAATTTGCCGATCATCGGCGCAGCGGCGGACAGGCCCGGAATGTTGGGAATGCTGCCGCCAAAGCCGCTCCTCTGTGTTGGTTCGGTGGCCGGTGCTGATTCGCTGGCCGGTTGTGCCTCGGCAGCGGGCTTGTTCAGCTCCACAGTGGTCGGCGCTTCCGGCTGCGGGGTGCTGAGAAAAGTCTCTACCCCTTCACCCAGCAAATCGGCCGCTTCTTCGGGGGTGAGTTTGCCTTGCACCACCAGCGCCTGCACTTGCAGCTTAAAGGCGTCTGAGTTGCCCGCGCTCGCCGCATTCTGCCCTCCTTGATTCTGGTCGTTCATATACGCTCCTTTGACCTATGGGACGAACCCAGCGGTTCTTCATCTGGACTCTTTATAAACCCATACCTAGCAGAATGTCAAGTTTCATTTTCTATTTAGCGTGTGAAGTGCCCAGATATGGAGAGGCAAGAGTGGCTTGACCAAGCGATTGTCAAACCTAGATTTACAAATACAGGAATCCCGCCTGGTCGGCTTTGCTCCCGCTATGCTAAGCGGATGACCGCTCCACAAAACCCCGCTGAACTCACCGCCGCCCAACGCACCGAAGTGGAACTGCTGGCACGCGGCAAAGCTGAGCGCTCCAAAGTGATCCGCGAAGCCAAGCTCAATGAGACGCCCGAAGTGGCCCACGAGTTTTTGCTGCGGCGCGGCATTTGGGACATGCTGCGGGTGCCGTATGCCGAGCGGGCAGATATAGATTTGACCGACCTCGATCTGCCGATTCCCGAACTCCCCGATGAAAAACGGCTGGATTTGACGCACCTGAGCGCATACGCCATCGACGATGAAGGCAGCCAAGACCCCGACGACGCCATCAGCTTGGAGAAGATCGAAGGTGGCTGGCGGCTGTGGGTGCATGTGGCAGACGTGGCCGCACTGATCGAGCCGAACAGCCCGCTGGACATGGCCGCCCGCGCACGCGGCGCGACGCTGTATTTGCCCGACCGCATTTACAGCATGGTGCCCAACGCTGTGGTCGAACTGCTCGGCCTCGGCCTGCACCCCACCTCGCCCGCGCTGAGCATCAGCATCGACTTTGACGCCGAGTGGAACGCCGACACGGTGGACGTGCAACTGACCACCATCAAAGCTGAGCGGCTGAGTTACAGCGCCGCGCAGGAGCGGCTGGACGCGGGCAATGAACCGTTCGTGACGCTTCAAAAGCTCTATTTCGCCAGCAAAAAGCAGCGCGAGGCCGAGGGAGCACTCACCATCGATTTGCCGGAAGTGCGGGTCAAGTTGCACGGTGACGAGATCGAGATCAAGTCTCTGGCGCGCCCCGAAACTCGCTTGATCGTGCAGGAGTGCATGACGCTGGGAGGCTGGGCCGCCGCCATTTACGCCGATGATCTGGAAATTGCCCTGCCCTACGCCACCCAGGACGCCCCTACCCGCGAGGTGCGTGGCGACGATTTGCCCGCGCACTGGGCACGCCGAAAGACGCTGGCCCGCACCCGCTTCCGGCCTTCACCGGGGCCGCATCACGGCATGGGCCTGGACGCCTACGCGCAGGCCACCTCTCCGATGCGGCGCTACCTCGATCTGGTGGTGCATCAGCAGCTCAGGGCCGCCCTCAAGGAGCAACCCGGACTGACCGGCGGCGAAATTGCCGGACGGGTCGCCCAGGCTGAGATGAACGCCGGAGGCACCCGCACCGCCGAGCGACTGACCCGCCGCCACTACACCCTGGCGATGCTAACCCGCCAGCCCGAGCGCATCTGGGACGCGCAAGTGGTGGAAAGGAGAGGCCCGCAGGCCACCGTGCTGATTCCTGAGCTGGCGCTCGACACCCTCATGAGTACGGCAGCGCCCACCGGGGCCATGCTGAGAGTGCAGATGGCGGAAGTGGATTTGCCGAACCTGGGGGTGCGGCTGCGGGAGATACGGGGGTGAGAGCTAGCTCAACTCCCCCAGAATCTCGCCCAACTCTTTCTTGATGCAGGTAAACATGGGCACGTCGCGCAGGGTGTAGCTGCTGGCCTCGGTGTAGCGCAGGCGGTGAACGAGATCCACAAATTCCTGCGGGGTGTCGGAATCGAAGCTGACCACGAATTCCTGATCGTCGATGCCGTAGGAGTAACTGGTGTTGATCCGCACGCCCTTGAACGGCGCGGAGGCGTAGATGTGCTCATCCATCATGCCCTGGCGGGAATGCGGCGTGAGCTTGTACCAGGGCCGGGTCTTGATGAACGGGTAGATGAACAGAAACTGCCCCTGCCCCGGCAGCACTTCCAGGCCGTGCCCGCTGCCCTCCACGCGGTTGACGTACTGGCTGCGCTTTTGCATCGAAACATAGTTGTAAGGCTGCGTCAGGTAGCCCATCAGGCGGGTGCGGTTAAGGCGGGCCTGGGCGTCCGCAAACTCGCGCACATCGAAGGCAATGCGCCACAGCATGAAGTCCACGTCGGCCCGCACGCCCATCAGCGAGTAGGTGCGCTGAATGATGCCCTTCTCCTGGGGTGCGTCCGTGACCCAGCCCGCAGCCGCCGCCAGAAACTCTGCCTTGATTTCGGCTTGCTCGTCACGGGGCAATCGGCGAAAGGCCGGATCGAGTTTGTAGAAAGCGTAATTGAGAAACTGGCGGTTGGCTCGGTCAGGTTCGCGCTGGGTGACTTGGCCGCTGGGATCGAGGTCGACCATCATTTTGGGGCGGCCTGCTGGCTTGCCGCCTGATTGACTGGGCGCGGCGGGCGGCGTTTCGGGAGCCTGGTTGGGACGTTCCTCGCTCATTTCACGACCTCGCCGATCAGGTTGGTCTGAAGGCCGAAATTGTCGGCGTAGAGGGCCTGAATACCGCCGTACTCGCTGGCGGTCAGCGGAACAGCGTCAAAGGCGGCCACGTACTCGTCCAGCCCCTTCTGGTTGTAGATATTGGGCAAAACGCTGGCCATCATGGGCGAGTGCAGCGCGAATTGCAGGGCGAGTTGACCGATGGTGCGGCCCTTGCCCGCCACAAACTGCGCGTCGATCTGCTCGGCTTTCTGAAGGCCGTCTTCCATCCAGGCTTTTTTCTTTGCATTGGTGGTCATGCGCCAGTTGCGGTGATCGCCCGGCTCGAATTCGGTTTCCAGCGTCATGTAGCCTTCCAACAGGCCCGAAGCATGCGGCACGCGGGCAATCACGCTGACTTGCTCGGCTTCGGCCACCTTCAGCAGCGGCTCACCGATGACCTGCTCCAGCAAGTTGTAGATAATTTGGGTGGGAGCACGCCGCTGCTCGATGGTGGCAATGCTCTCTTCAATTTGCCGCTCGTTGAGGGCTGGCCCCAGCGCGGTGCCGTAAGCGCGAATCAGCCCTTCATCCTTGAGCTTGGCCAGTTCGGCCCACAAATCGTCGGCCAGCGCCGAGCCCTGCTCGATAGCGTTCATGCGCGGGTTGTGGAGCTGGTAATAATCCAAGTAATCGGTGCCGAGGCGCTTGAGGCTGCCTTCCAGCGCCTTGCGGAGGTACACGGGCGTCCAGTCGTGGGGGCGCTCCTGCTGGCCGGGGCGTTCGGGGTTGGAGTAGATGTCGTAGCCGAATTTGCTGGCGATCACGATGTTCTCGCGCACGTCGCCCAGCGCTCGGCGCTGGAGTTCCTCGGCCTTGCCGGAAGCATAGGTATCGCCGTTGTCAAAAAAGGTAACGCCCAGATCGTAAGCGCGGCGCAGGAGCTGCTCGCCCATCTGCTCGTCTTTGACGCCCCACCAAGTCGTGCCGACTGTCCAAACGCCGAAGCCGAGGGCGCTGACGTTGAGATCTGTGCCGTGTATGTTGCGGTATTCCATGTGGGCAGTCTAGGCTCCGCGCTCAGGACAATGAACCCCGAACGAGCGGTCAGGCATTGGTGAGGGGAAGGTTTAAAAACAAAAACTGTGTGTCGACCTTCGTCTTCCCTCGTCACAAGCTGACCCAGTCTTAAACGCAGCGGCCAGAACGCTACCGAAGGCCCAGCCGTGGAGAACGCTGGAAAAAGCAGCCACGAGCAAAGTCACGAAGACACAGTGCCGAGCGCAGCGACAAACTTCTCTCCCCACCGGGGAGGGGGAGCCGACGCGCAGGCAACAAGCCCAAGCCTAGCTCCACCTTCCACTCAACCTAAGCGTCCCGCCGCAACTTCCCGCACTGCCACCAAGCCGCCGCAAACAAGGCTGCCGACAACCAAAACACCACGGAGTAGCTCGTCTGATCCGCAATCACGCCCCCCAACACCGGAGCGAACAGCGCCAACCCCACCAAGGTATTGAGCGTGCCGATGTAGCGGCTGCGGCTGTGAGGCGGCGAAATGTTGAGCAGGTGATTGGTGTGGCCCAAATTAAAACCCTGAGCCGCCACACTGGACATCACGAACACCGCCAGATACAGCCAGCCGACTTGACTCTGCCGCGCCGCGCTGCTGACTTCGCTGCCCGCGTGCGATGGCCCAAACCACCAGCCCAGCCCCAAAGCGATCAGCGGAGCCAGAAACGCCGCCGCCGCCGAATACCGGATGATCCGGCGTGAGCCTTTGCGCTCGGCCACGGAACGCCACAGCAAGTTCGACAGCGGCGCGACGCCCGTGATGGTCATCAAAAACACGCCGAGCATACTGCTGGGCACCCGCAATTCACGCAGGGCATACACGGTGTAAAACGGGTCGGCCATGCTGGCAAATGCCAAAATCAGCCGGACGCTCAGAAAAGCCCGGAAGTGAGCGTCGAGGCGCAGAAGTTGCGGAATGGCGCGGAGTTCTTGGCGAATGTCGGAGACGGGCTGCACTTCGTCAGGCGGCTCCTGCACTTTGCCAAAGGCGGTGTAAGCGATGGTGTAGGCCACGGTGGCCAGCGAAAAAATCAGCACATAGGTGTAGGGGAAGGCCAGCCCCGACCCCAAAATCCAGCGCACGATCAGGCCCGCCGCGAAGGCCAGCAGCCCGCCTCCCAAGTTGCGCAGGCCAAAGTAAGCCGCCCGGCGCTGCGGCGGTACGGTTTTGCTGACCACTTCCAAAAACGGCAAACCCGACACGCCCGACGCCAGCGCATTGACGCTCATGGCGGCAATAAAAAGGCTCAGGCACAGCGCCGGAGACTCCCACAAAAAAGCCGTGATGAGCACCATCGCCAGGTAAGAGCCGATGCGGACACTGGCCGAGGAGCGGTAGACCGGCAGCTTGTAAGGCAGCGCCCGCACCTTGGCCGCCACCAAAATCTGCGGCAGCATCCAGCCGCCCTGCGCGATGGCGGGCAGGAGGCCAATCACGGCATTGGACGCTCCCAGCCGCGCAGCGAAGCCCGCCAGCACCACCGAGGCATTAAAAAAGCCGTCGCCAGTGGAAGCCAAAAAGCCGTTGACGATGCCCCAGCGGTAATTTTGGGCTTCTGCTGGGTCTATTTCGGGCAAGTCAGTTTTGGGCAAACTGGAGACAGTCGGCTCAGACACACTTTAGATTATGCACCTGCCACCGCCGTCACCGCCTCGCTCGGCTGCACTGAGCTACTGAGAAGCGCAGGAGCCGCGCCTCAAGGCAGCCGTCCCAGCAGCGGCACCACCAGCGCCACACCGAGGATGCTCAGCACCGTGGTGACCACCACCACCGAGGCCACCGTGCCGCTATCAGCGCGGTATTCCTTGGACAGCACGAAAGCGTTGACGGCAGTCGGCATGGCCGAAGACAGCACCAAGCCCTGAAGGTGCAGCCCGCGCAGGCCGATGAAGTAGCCGATCAGCAGTCCCAAGACCGGCATCACCAGCACCCGCAGCCCGCTGGCCAGCCAGACTGGAAAGCTCAGTTTGGGGCGGCCCCCGGTGCCGAGCTGCACCCCCAACGACAGCAGCACCATCGGCAAGGTCGCGCCGGAAAGCAGGCCCAGCCCCCTGTCTAGGCCGGTGGGCAACTGAAGGTGCAGGCCGCGCATGGTCAGTGCCAGCGCGATGCACCACACCACCGGCAATTTGAAGACGCCCCGCAAGGTCGGCCCGATGCCGCCGCCCCCGCCGAAAATCAGCGGCCCCGCCGTAAAGGTCAGCAGCACGCTGGAAAGGTAGATGACAAGGGCCTGATCAAATCCGGCTTGCCCCAGCGCGAAAAGGGCCACCGGCAAACCGTAATTGCCGTTGTTGCCAATTGCCACGCTGGCCATCACCGCCCGCCGGGTGGTGCTGGGTTGCCGGAAGGCGGCCAGATACCCCAGCAGCACCCCCACCGCCGACAGCACAAAATAGGCCAGCACCAGCAGCGTCAGGCTGCCCGCCTTGACTTCGAGGTGCAGCAGCGAGTTGAGCGCCAGCGCGGGCGTCAGCAAGTACAAATTGAGGCGGTTGATGGTGAGGTTGTCGAGCGCCAGCCGGTTGCCGACCAAAGCGCCGAAGCCCAAAATCAGCAGCACCGGCAACACCACGGTGAGCAGGGCAGTCAGCATGGCTTAGAGCATAGCGGCCTGAACGGTGGCTGACGCCCGCTGACCAGAACGGCGGCGGGCGCTCAGCGGCTCTCCCCTGCTGCTCTACTTCCCCGTCGCTGCGGCCAGCTCGGCCCGCGCCGCTTCCTGAAGGGGCCGCCAAGCGACTTTTCCAGTGGGGCCACGCGGCAGCGCTTCTACGAATTGGTAGTCGTGCGGCACTTTGTAAGCGGCCATCTGCGTTCTGGCCCAGCTCTCGATATCTTTGGGATCGGCCATTTGCCCAGCCCGCAAGACCACCAGAGCGCGGGCGCGTTCGCCGCTGCGCTCATCGGGCAAGGCAATCACGCAGGCTTCCTGGATGGCGGGGTGGCCGTGCAGTACGTTTTCCACCTCGGCGGGCCAGACTTTCATGCCCGAGACATTGACCATGCGCTTGAGCCGGTCGGTGAAGAAAAAGTAGCCCTCTTCGTCCCTATAGCCCAAGTCGCCACTGTGAAAAAAGCGCACGCCATCAATCTCGCTAAACGCTTTGGCATTTTCGTCGGGGCGGTTCCAGTACCCCTGCATCACCTGCGGCCCGCTGATGACGATTTCACCGATTTCGCCGGTGTTCATCAGTTCGCCGCTGTCCAAGTCCACGATGCGGGCGTCCACATTGAAAAGCGGAATGCCGAGACACTGGAATTTGGGGCGGCTGACCGGGTTGGAGTGGCTCTGGGCCATCGTTTCGGTCAGGCCGTAGCCTTCGGTGAAGGTGATGCCGGTCTGGTCGAGCAGGCGCTGACCCACCGCTGCGGGCAGCGACGCCCCGCCGCCGGTCATGGTACGGATGGTCCTCAGGTTGGCCGGATCAAACGCCGGATTGGCCATCAAATCGATGACCATGGTGGCGGTGTTCGTCCAAACGGTGACGCCCTGATCGCGAATCAGTTCCTGAGCCAGTTGGCGATCCCAGCGGGCCATGATCGCCACTTTACCGCCGCCCGACAACACCGAGAGGAGGCTGTTGATAAAGCCGGTGACGTGGAAAAAAGGCAGGGCTGCCAGCACCACGTCTTCTACGTTGGTGCTGGCCCACACCACCGAGCCGACCACGTTGGCCTGCACGGTGGAATGGGTGTGCATACAGCCTTTGGGCAGGCCGGTGGTGCCGCTGGTGTAGGGCATCACGCACAGGTCGTCGGCATCGAGCGGGGTCAGGTCGGCCAGTTCGGCCTTCAGGGCGTCTTCGTAGAGCACGTCGCCTGCCCGCAGCGTCACCGCAACGTCGAGTCCGGCGGGCAGAGGCACCGCGCTGCCTTCCATCCCGCTGCCCAAATTGGCGACGACGGCGTGGCTCAGGCCCGCTTCCTGCGCCTTGGCGTACAGCTCCGCGCCCAGCACGCCGACTTTGATGCCGGCGTCTTGTAAAAAGAACGCCAACTCGCGGGCTTGCAGCATCGGCGAGAGCGGCACCACCACGCCGCCCAGCACCCAGACGGCGTGCGCGGCCACCGCCCACTGCGGCGAGTTCTGCATCCAGATCAGCACCCGGTCGCCTTTTTGAATGCCCTGAGCTTTGAGATGCGACGCGAGGCGGCGCGAGCGCTCAAAAAGCTGGGCGTAGCTGGTGGTCTGGCCGTAAAAATACAGCGCGGGTTTATCAGGGTATTTCAGGGCGCTGAACTGCAAATTCTGAGCGAGCGAGGTGCGCGGTACGTGAAGACGCTTGGTCATGTGGGCGGGCCAGTAGTGGGTCATACAACCTCCGGAGGGGTGGGGCGGCTCAGCAAGCTCAGCAGTTCGCGGGCCGAGCGCCGCAAAGGAGCTGGGCAAGCGGGCACACTGAGCGCAGACGGCTGGGTAGACGGTGACTGGGTGGACTGTAGCTGGGTGGGCGGCGACACGGGCGGTAAAACGGCGGCCAAGCGCCGAGCGTCACGGCTGAGGGTGCTTTCGGTAAAGCCGGTGATGCGCGAGAGCAGTTTTTGGGTGGGGCGGGCATGCCGCAAGACGAGCTGCACCGCCAGGCGCTCGGCGAGGGGATGCTCGAACTTGCGCCCCGCGCCCAGCGAGCGCTGCCGCAGCCGCCCGCCCAGCCGCAGCGCCTCGCTCTGGCGGTAGAGCGGCGCGGCCTTTCGCACCAGCGCTTCAAACGCAGCTGGCGTGAGACCGGTCAGCGCCTCGAACTGCTCCGGCGCAGCTTGTGGACGGCGGAGCACCGCCGGGATAAGCGCCGGATGATGCACAACAGGTGGAGCGGTGTCAGAAAACGAAATGGGCAGGAGACAACTCCTTATCAGCAGAGCGTGAGAGTGAGAGGCAGGCCAGGAGCGGTAAAAGTGGATTTGAACTGAGTCTAATCGCCGCGCTCCCCAAGGTCAAACTGTGAGCGCTCAAAGCCGTGCTGCAAAGCCGAGACCGGCACAAATGGGAGCTTATTGTGCAATTCACTAAGGGAAGGGCGCGGAAGTGATACAACGCAGTTCACGCCCCGTTCCAAGTCAAACCAACTTTGTCAAAACAAACTCCCCGGAGGTTTACCCATGGATTTCACCCTGCCCGCCGATTTGCGAGAAATGCAGACGCACATTCGCGCTTTTGCCCTCAACGACGTCGAAGCCCGCGCCCACGAAATCGAAACCACCAATCAGGTGCCGCCCGAACTCATCCGGCAGGCCGCCGAGCTGGGGTTGTTCGGGCTGTCTATCCCCGAAGAATATGGCGGCGTCGGGCTGGGGATGCTGGGCCGCTGCGCCGTCTACGAAGCGCTGGGGCAAGGCCACATGGGCTTTGGCGGGATGGTTTCGGCCCACGCCAGCATCGGCACTTCGGGGCTGGTCAAGCTGGGCACGCCCGAGCAAAAAGCCAAATATTTGCCGCGCATGGCGGCGGGCGAGTGCATTGCAGGCTTTGCCATCACCGAACCGAGCAGCGGTTCCGACGCGGCCAACATCCGCACCCGAGCCGAGAAAAAGGCCGACACCTATATTCTCAACGGCACCAAGCACTACATCTCCAACGCGCCGATTGCCGGGATTCTGACGGTCATTGCCATTACTGACCCCGCCAAGGGTAGCAAGGGCATGAGCGCTTTTTTGGTGGAGCCGAGTATGCCGGGCGTCAGCGTCGGCAAAATTGACGAGAAGATGGGCCAGAAAGGAGCGCTGTCGGCGGAAGTGGTGTTCGACAACGCCGAGATTCCGGCGGAGAACCTGCTGGGGCCGCTGGATTTGGGCTACCGCGAAGCGCTGGGGATTTTGACCAATGGTCGCGTCGGAATCGCCGCCCGCAGCACCGGAGCCATGCAGCGCCTGCTGGATTTGAGTATTGCCCACGCCAAGGGCCGCGAGCAGTTCGGCGCACCGATCAGCAGCTTTCAGGCGGTGCAGTTCATGCTGGCAGAGATGGAAGTGGACATTCAGACCTCGCGCCTGCTGTGGCAAAAAGTCGCCTGGATGGTGGACGCGGGCCAAGACGTGCGCCGGATGGCGAGTGTGGCCAAGTACCACGCCACCGAAGCGCTCTCGCGGGTGGCCGACAAAGCCGTGCAGGTCGCGGGCGGCGTCGGCTACATGAAAGACGCCCCCTTCGAGCGCTTTTACCGCGATCAGAGATTGCTCAGAATTTACGAGGGCACTTCCGAGATTCAGAAACTGATTATCGCGGGGGATTTGCTGCGCGAGAAATAGGAGGCGGGGGCCGCTAGACTGCCCAGCATGGACGCCGCCACCACTGTTTTGAGCGCCATGATTACGCCCGCCGTGCTGATCTCCGGCGCGGGCACGCTGCTGATGAGCACCAGTTCCCGGCTGGGCCGCGCCACCGACCGGGTGCGGGCGCTGACGGCCCGCTTTAAGGTGCTGGTGACGCCCGAAGGGCAGCAAGAACCGCTGGCCAAAGACGAAAAACGGATGATCTTGGGGCAACTCCCGCGCCTGAGCCGCCGCACCCGATTCTTGCAGCGGGCCATGCGGAGTTTATATTTGGCCGTTTCGCTTCTGGTGATGGCCAGCATCTGGATCGGCGCGTCGGGGCTGCTCGGGCAAGAACTGCTGAGCCAGGTGTCAGCGCTGGGGCCGGTGCTGCTGGCTGTCGCGGGCGCAGCGGCTTTAGCTTACGGCGCGGTGCTTCTGAGCATCGAGTCGAGTCTGTCGGCCCTGACCACCCGCGAGGAAATGCGGTTTTTGGAAGCGCTGGGGATTTACTACGCGGGACTGCTGGTGGATGAAGTCGCAACTCCCTAAAACGCTCGCTAGGACAAATGTGGAGAGGTGCGCTCAGTCCGTACCCCTCGATGCATTTCCTCACCTACTGCTTGGCCGTCATCTGATAAAGTTCTGACGAGTTCATGGCAAACGTGAGGGCACGCTTTATGCGGAGGCCTAAGCGGGCGTGTGGGGGAAAGTTATGAAAAAGTATCTCGGATTAGGATTGACCCTTAGTTTACTGGTGGCCTGCGGAAACACCGCTCAGCAAGCCGAACTCAACGATGTGCCCAGCGCCGTGACCGGCAAGCAAGACCTCTCAGTGATGGGCCTGAGCAGCGTGCAGAGCGTCTTCGACAAGAGCAGCAAACTGGACTCTATCCTCAAACTGCTGTCTGAGCGTCCTCTTCAGGCGCAGGCGCTGAGTAGTTCTCTCATGTCCAAGATTGTGCCCATTTCGCGCGGCTACGTCACTGTTGATTCGGTGGCGAGCGGAAATCCGGCAGCGCTGCTGAGCAGGTTGCAAGCGCTTGGCCTCAAGAACGGTTCAGCATACGAAAGAATGGTGTCTGGCCGCTTACCGTTGAGCGCCTTAAGCCAAGCAGGTCAGTTGAGCGAACTCAGCTTTATGCGGATATCGGGAGCCACCACCAACGCCGCTTTCCCCTTGACCGGAGCCACTGGCGTACTCTCGCAAGGCGACTTTGCACAGCGCTCAGATGTGGCCCGCGCCACCTACGGCGTAGACGGACGGGGCGTCAAGATCGGGGTTATCTCGGATTCGTTTGACGCTTGGGACGCCAGCGCAGAAGGCAGCCCGCCGCTAACCACTGTGGCGCAAGACATTCGCAACGGAGATTTGCCCGCCAACGGCGTACAAGTCCTCGAAGACCAAGCTCAAAATGACGGCGGCACCGATGAAGGGCGGGGCATGGCCCAGATCGTTCACGACGTGGCTCCCGGCTCCGACATCGCCTTTGCCACCGGCTTTAGCGGCGGTGAAGCGGGATTCGCCAACAACATTCGGCGCTTGGCCGATGTAGGTTCGCGGGTCATCGTAGACGATTTGAGCTACTTTGCCGAACCCGCTTATAGCGACGGCCTGATTACGCAGGCCGTGGACAAAGTCACCTCTCAAGGCGTGGCCTACTTCACCTCGGCGGGCAACGCCGCCAGCAACGCCTACGAAACGCGCTGGAAGAGTGGCGGGCCGCTCATTTACCGCGACGCTTCAGGCAAAGTGCTGTACCAAGGCGAGATGCTCAACTTCGCTTCCAGCGGCGTGGACACCATGCGGAAAATGGTCGTTCCGCCGGGCGGTTATACCAACACCTACGTGGAGTGGGATCAGCCGTTTGCTTCAGCGACCCAAAATGGGCGCGGCTCGCGCAGCGACCTCGACGTGTTCGTGATGGACGCCAACGGCAATTTGCTGCCGCCAGATTCAAATTTGCTGATTCTCACCGCTGGAACTAGCAACAATATTGGCCGCGATCCGCTTGAAACGGTCATCGTCCTCAACTTGGGTGAGACGCCCCAGGTTCTCAACTTGGTGGTGACTCGCTCGGCTGGCCCCACGCCTACCCGTGTGCGAATCCAAGATTACGGCACTGCCACCGCACTGGAATACAACACAGGCGCTCCCACCGCCAAGGGCCACGCCAACTCGCGCAGCGGAGCGGGCGTTGGCGCGTCACGCTTTGGCCGCACGCCTGTTTTCGGCGTCAATCCAGCTTTGCCCGAATCCTTTACTTCGCTGGGGGGCGTGCCAATTTTGTTTGACCTCAACGGCAACTCTGTTTCCCAGCGGCGCGACCAACCCCGTTTCAGCGCCCCCGACGGAGCCAACACCAGTTTCTTCGGACAAGTCTCTTTCTCCGATGGCGGACTGGTTGACGGTGATCAATACCCCAACTTCTTCGGCACCAGCGCGGCTGCTCCGCACGCCGCCGCTGCCGCCGCGCTGATTCGTCAGGCTCGCCCCGACCTCGGCCCCGCTGAAGTTATCGCCGCGCTCTCCAAAACGGCGGCCGATATGAACACCTTCGGCTACGACTTCAAAACCGGCACTGGCCTGATTCAGGTGGACAAGGCCATTCAGTCGGTCAAGTAAACCCACTCGTTAAGCAAGCCGCCCTACCTCTTGTTTGAGGTGGAGCGGCTTTTTTGAATTGACTTTCTGTTCTGCCAAAATCCAAAAAAGCCCCCACCCATTTTCAGGGCGGGGGCTTTAGCTAGAAGTTAAATTGCTCAGCCGTTCAGTTGCTCAGTCGTTCGCACCAGGCTGCACCGGATAGTTGAACGACTCGGGGCGCGGAGCGCTGACCGGCTCCACGTTCTCGCCGTACTTCTCCAGGGTGCGGTCATCGGCGACTTGCATGTTCCGCACGATGTCCAGACCCGTGCCTGCTGGAATCAGCTTGCCGAGAATGACGTTTTCCTTGAGGCCGATCAACTCGTCGACCTGGCCGCGCATGCTGGCTTCGGTCAGCACGTGCGTGGTGTGCTGGAAGCTGGCTGCCGAGAGCCACGACTTGGTGGTCAGGCTGCTCTTGGTGATGCCCAAGAGAACCGGCTTCCAGGAGCTCTGAGTCTTGTCCTCCGCGAGCGCGGCGTTGGCCTGCTCGACTTCCCAGCGCTCGACGGTCTGGCCTTCGAGGAGGGTGGTGTCGCCGCCGTCCACGATCTCGACGTAGCGCAGCATCTGGCGCACGATCACTTCGATATGCTTGTCGTGAACCTTCACGCCCTGTGAGCGGTAAACGCGCTGCACTTCTTCCACCAGGTAGCGCTGAGCGGCGTCGGTGTCTTTGTAGAGCAGCAGATCGTGCGGGTTGATGGCTCCGCGCGTAATCGGCTGCCCGGCTTCGACCCGGTCGCCATCTTTGACGATCATGCGCAGCGCCTTGCCGATCTTGGTGGCGGTCTTGGAGCTGTACTGCTCGTCGTCGGCGTCGATACGGATCAGGTAACGCTCGTCCTCTTCCTCGATCCGGATGACGCCGTCGCGGTCAGCGACCACCGCCTGAGATTTGGGCTTGCGGCCCTCGAACAGCTCGATCACGCGGGGCAGACCCATCGTAATGTCGCCGCCGCCTGCCACGCCGCCGGTGTGGAAGGTACGCATGGTGAGCTGGGTACCGGGTTCGCCGATACTTTCCGCCGCGACCACGCCCACCGCTTCGCCCATGCTGACCGGCTTGGCCTGCGAGAGATCGTAGCCGTAGCACTTCTGGCAGACGCCCGCCTTGACCTTACAGTTGAGCGGGGTGCGGGCATACACTTCGCCGACCGCTTTGGCATGCTTGGTGATCAGTTTGACGTCTTCGAGGCTGAGCATGTGGCCTTCGGCGATGACTTGGCCGTCAATTTCTACATCGGCGGTCAAGGTGCGGCCATAAATGCTGGTTTCGATCTCGCTGGCTTTGCGGGCACGCCACTCGCCGCTGCGCTCGTCCACGTGACCGAGCGGAATGATGGTGTAATCGGTGCTTCCGCAGTCCACGTCGCGGACGACGACTTCGTGGGCCACGTCGACCAGTTTGCGGGTCAGGTAGCCGGAATCGGCGGTGCGGAGCGCGGTGTCAGCGCCGCCCTTACGAGCGCCGTGGGTGCTGATGAAGTATTCCAGCACGGTCAGGCCCTCGCGGAACGACGCCTTGATCGGCACTTCGATGGTGCTGCCGTCGGGTCGGGCCATCAAACCGCGCATCCCGGCCAATTGGCGGATCTGCTGCGGGTTACCACGAGCGCCCGACTGCGACATGATCCACAGCGGATTGAACGGGTAATTGGCCTCGAAGTTCTTGAAGACTTCGTTTTTCACGTCGTCGGTGGTGTCGTTCCAGAGCGTCACGACCTGCTTGTAGCGCTCTTCTTCAGTCATGAAGCCGAACTCGTAGTTCTGCTCGATTTCCCTGAGCTTGATGTCGGCGTCGGCCAGGATGGCGTCTTTGGTCGGCGGAATCACGATGTCGTCGATGCCGATGGTGATGCCCGAGGTGGTCGACAGCTTGAAGCCGCTGTCCTTGAGGGCGTCGAGCAGTTTGGCGGTGGCTTCCACGCCGAGCTGCTTGAAGCAGGTCATGATCATGTCGCGCAGCGAGTCTTTTTCGTAAGCGGTATGGAGATTCACCAGCTCGTCGATCAAGTGGCCCTGAGCACCCAGCGCTTCTTGCACGATGCGCCGGAACATCACGCGGCCCGCCGAGGTGTCGTAGATTTCGCCGTTGAGGCGGATGCGGACGTGGTCTTGGTAATCGATGCCGCCGCCCTCAACCGCCAGAATTGCTTCGTCAGGGCTGGAGAAGTGGTATTTGATCAGACCGGGCGTGATGTCCGCGCCGCGCAGGGTCACGTGGCTGTTGAGCGCCACTTTACCGTTCTCGAGGGCGTTCAGTACGGCTTGCTCGTTGTCAAAGGCGCTGCCCTTGCCGAGGTTGTCCTTGCGGAGCTGCGTCAGGGTGAAAATACCGAGGATGATGTCGCGGCTGGGCTTGACGTTCGGCTCGCCGTTGGCGGGCGAGAGCAGGTTGTGAGACGAGAGCATCTGAATGCGGGCTTCGGCCTGGGCCTGCGCCGACAGCGGGACGTGAATCGCCATCTGATCGCCGTCGAAATCGGCGTTGAAGGCCTCACAGACCAGCGGGTGAAGCTGGATGGACTGACCTTCGACCAAGATCGGCTCGAACGCCTGAATGCCGAGGCGGTGAAGCGTCGGGGCGCGGTTGAGCAGCACCACTTTGTCCTCGATCACTTCTTCGAGGGCGTCCCAGACGCTGTCGCGGGTATCGCGGTAGCGCTCCAGCATCTTGCGGGCCTGCTTGATGTTGGTGACCTCGCCCTTCTCTTCCAGCACCTTGAACAAAAAGGGTTTGAAGAGTTCGAGCGCCATGCGCTTGGGCACCCCGCACTGGTGCAGTTTGAGCTGCGGGCCGACCACGATGACCGAGCGGCCGGAGTAGTCCACGCGCTTGCCCAGCAAGTTCTGGCGGAAACGGCCTTGCTTGCCGCCGAGCAAATCGGTCAGCGAGCGCAGAGCACGGTCAGAACCGGGGTTGGTCACGGGGCTGCCGCGCCTTCCGTTGTCGATCAAAGCGTCCACGGCTTCCTGAAGCATCCGCTTCTCGTTGCGGATGATCATGTCTGGAGCGCCCTGGCCCATCAATTTCTTGAGGCGGTTGTTGCGGTTGATCAGGCGGCGGTACAAATCGTTCAAATCGGAAGTGGCAAAGCGTCCACCGTCCACCTGCACCATCGGGCGCAAATCAGGCGGCATGACCGGCACAGTGGCCAGGATCATCCAGGAAGGGTGGTTGCCGCTGGAAATGAAGCTGCGGGTGACTTCGAGGCGCTTACGGGCCTTGGCACGCTTGTGGCGGCTGTTGTCCTTCATCACCTCGCCGAGTTCGGCTTCCAGTGTGGGCAAGTCGAGATCGTCGAGCAGTTCCTTGACCGCTTCCGCGCCCATTTTGGCGTCGAAGTCGTAGGACTCGATTACGCGAACCTGCTTGCGGACGAGGTCGATTTCGATGCGACCAGAAATCTCGCTCTTGAGGTTGCCGGAATCGGCCAACTCGTCGCCGGGTTCGACGCGGTCGCCGTTGACCACCAGCGGCTCGTCGGTGTAGCTGTACACCTTGGCCTTGCTGACGATGATGCTGGCCGGGGCGTGCAGGGTGATAACGCCGCCCGCTTCGGCGATGATTTCTTCGGCCTTGTCAATCGCGCCGATGACTTTCTGGTTTTTCTTGACGGTGCTGCCGTCAGCCACCAACACGTGCATGGTGGGATTGATCGGATATTCACCGGTACGCATCCAGTGAACAGTCACGTTGCTGTCGGCTTTTTTGCCGAGCTTGACGTCGCTGAGCTTGCTGTCACGGCTGACCCGCAGGCGAGCGCCCGAGACGGCAGTGGCCAGCACCGCTCCGGCTTCGACGATTTCGCCCTGCGCCACCTGCACGTCCATGCCGTGCGGAATGTACACGCGGGCCAAGATCGCGCCGAGTTCGGGAGCGACCTGCGTTTTCTCTGCTCCTTCCTCTTCGTTTTCTACGGCAGGAGGGGCTTCCACGCCTTCGCGCAGTTCCACCATCACCGAGTCTTCGCCGAGGTCGTGTAGGAAAGCGGTGGCGGCGATAGGCGCGACAATCTGAACGTCGCTTTCCAGTTCGGCCAGAATCTCACCGGCACGGAAAGCCTCTTGATCGACCAGCACGTCGGCCGGCAGCGGCAAAGACGCTTCAGCGACTTCGTTGTAAGCGATCTCGGCGCGGCGCGGGAAGCGGTACTGCGCCAGACCGTCCATCTTGGCGACCACATTGCCGCCGAGGCTCTGGCCCTTGGTGACGTATTCGCCGTCGCGGATAAGCGCGTCAATGCCGCCCTGTAAGGTGTAGGTTTCCTGACGGCCATTGCGGAGTTCGCGGTACTCGTCGTCGCTCAGCAGTTCGCCGCGCTTGAGGGGGCGGCCATCTTTCTGGGCGTTGCGGGCATTGGTCACGAGGTAGCTGGAAAAGTACAGCACTTTTTCAAGCTGGGCCGCGCTCAAATCGAGCAGCGTGCCGATTTTGCTGGGGCTGTCCTTGACATACCAGATGTGCGCGGCGGGGGTCGCCAAATCGATGTGGCCCATCCGGTAGCGGCGCACCTTGCTGCTGGTGACTTCCACGCCGCAGCGCTCGCAGACTTTGCCCTCGTAGCGCTGGCGCTTGTACTTGCCGCAGGCGCACTCGTAGTCCTTGATAGGCCCAAAGATGCGCTCGTCAAAGAGGCCTTCGCGCTCGGGCTTGAGCGTGCGGTAGTTGATGGTTTCGGGTTTCTCGACTTCGCCGAAGCTCCACTCGCGCATCTTGGCGGGGCTGGCAATGGCAATTTTGACTTTACTGAAATCTTTCAAGATGGTTGCTCCTTGAGAGAAGGGGTGGGGGCAAAGGAAACTCCTCTGCCCTTAAAAGGAAAACTTGACCCAAGTGGGCTGTTCCGCCGCACCTTCTCCCCTACTGGTACTCGTAGAGAGGGGCGCAGCGGAGGGGGTTTACCGCTTGGGCAACATCCCTTCGAAAATGTCCACGTTCTTGTCGTGACGGTCGAGTACTTCCACATCCAGACCGAGCGAGTGGAGTTCCTTGACCAGCACTTTGAACGATTCGGGAATGGTGCTGCCCGAGACTTCTTCACCCTTGACGATGCTCTGGTAAGCCGCGTCGCGTCCGTCAATATCGTCGGACTTGATGGTCAGCATTTCCTGGAGGGTGTGGGCCGCGCCGTAGGCTTCGAGCGCCCAGACTTCCATCTCGCCGAAGCGCTGGCCGCCGAACTGCGCCTTGCCGCCCAGCGGCTGCTGGGTGATCAAGCTGTAGGGGCCGGTGCTGCGGGCGTGCAACTTGTCTTCCACCATGTGGTAGAGCTTCATCACGTACATGGTGCCGACCACCACGGGGCCGCTGATCGGCTCGCCGCTGCGTCCGTCATACAGGATGCTCTTGCCGGTGCGTGAAAGCTGGCGCTGGGCTTTTTCGTACTCGCCCGCAGGCTGGTCGATCACGCCGAGCTTCCCGGCGCGGTCGAGCACTTCCTGCTCACGCTTGTCGAGGTCAAAGCCCTCGTCTTTGCGGGCCTGAAGGCGCTCTGCGGCGGCGACTTCCAGCATTTCCTTGATGGCGATCTCGGTGGCCGAATCGAAGACCGGGGTCACGAATTTCTGGCCGGTCAAGCGAGCGACCTCGCCCAGGTGGGTCTCCAAAATCTGACCCAGGTTCATGCGCGAGGGCACGCCCAGCGGGTTGAACACCAGATCGACGGGCGTGCCGTCTTCGAGGTAAGGCATATCTTCGGGGGCCAGAATCTTAGAAACGACGCCCTTGTTGCCGTGGCGGTTGGCGACCTTATCGCCCACCTGCATCTGACGCTTCTGGGCCACGTAAACGCGCACCACTTCTCTGACGCCGGGCTTGAGATCCACGCCCTCGTCGGCACGGCGGAAACGCACGGTCTTGACGACCACGCCGCCCTGACCCGACTGCACCCGCAGCGAGGTGTCTTTGACTTCTCTCGCCTTCTCGCCGAAGATCGAGCGCAGCAGACGCTCTTCAGGAGTGGGCTCGGATTCGCCCTTGAAGCTGGTCTTGCCGACCAGAATATCGCCGGGTTTGACGTCGGCTCCGACGCGCACGATGCCGTCTTCGTCGAGGTCACGCAGGGCGGCTTCCGAGAGTCCAGGGATGTCGCGGGTGATCTTCTCCGGCCCCAGTTTGGTGTCGCGGGCTTCCACTTCGTCTTTCTCAATGTGAACCGAGGTGTAGAAGTCCTTGCGGGTCAGCCCTTCGGAGATGCAGATGGCGTCTTCGAAGTTGAAACCGTCAAACGGCATGATGGCGATGGTGATGTTCTGGCCCAGCGCCAGGCGGCCCATGTCGGAAGCGGGGCCGTCGGCGATGACCTGACCCGCCGTGACTTCGTCCCCGAACGAGACGGTGGGGTGCTGATCGAGGTTGGTGCCTTGGTTGGAGCGGGTAAAGCGCACCAGCTCAAAGGTGCGGACATTGCCCTTGACGTAATCGATGTTGGGCGCGTCTTCGCTCAGCGTGACCTGAATGTTGCGGGCGTCCACGTAGGTGACGGTGCCGGTCACGTCGCTGACCACACTCGTTCCCGAGTCGGTGATAACGCGCTCCTCCACACCAGTACCCACAGCGGGGCTTTGGGCGCGGATCAGCGGCACGGCCTGCGACTGCATGTTCGAACCCATCAGGGCGCGGTTGGCATCATCGTGCTCAAGGAAAGGGATCAATGAGGTGTTGATCGAAACGATCTGCTTGGGCGACACATCCATGTACTGCACGTCGGCGTGCTCGTAGAAGCTGGGATCGCCGCTTTTACGGCAAAGGACGCGCTCTTCAGCAAAGGTGCCGTCGGCATTCAGACGCGTGTTGGCCTGCGCTACGGCGTAGCGGTCCTCAATGTCGGCGGTCATGTACTGCACGTCGTCGGTGACACGGCCATTTTCCACGCGGCGGTAAGGCGCTTCGATAAAGCCCAGCGGATTGACCTTGGCGTAGCTGGCCAGCGAGCTGATCAAACCGATGTTGGCACCTTCCGGCGTTTCAATCGGGCAGATGCGCCCGTAGTGGGTACGGTGAACGTCACGCACGTCGAATCCGGCACGTTCGCGGGTCAGCCCGCCCGGCCCCAGCGCCGAGATGCGGCGCTTGTGGCGCAAATCGGAGAGCGGGTTGGTTTGGTCTTTAAACTGGCTGAGCTGCGAGCGTCCAAAGAACTCGCGCATGGCCGCCACGATGGGACGGTTGTTGACCAGCTTGGTGGGAGTGGCAGCGTCGGGATTGCCGAGCAGCATGCGCTCGCGCACGCCACGCGCCATCCGGCCCAGGCCGACACGAAGCTGGTCGGCCAGCAGTTCGCCCACGGTGCGGACGCGGCGGTTGCCGAGGTGGTCGATGTCGTCGGGGCGAACCGGTACGGTGATGGCCACGCCGTCGGCGTCCGCGCCCACGGTGGACTCGGTTTGGCCGTTGGTCAGCGCCATCAGGTAGCGGATGGTGTCGATCAGGCCCGCGTCGGTGAACTTGCCGTCCACGAAGTTGAGCAGGGTGCTGTCGTCGCGCTTGATGCCCAGCTTGGTGTTCATCTTGAAGCGGCCCGGAGCGCCGAGGTCGTAGCGCTTGGGATCGGCCAAGAGGCCGTAGAGGTACTGGGTGGCCTTGTCGCGCTTGGGTGGGTCGCCGGGGCGCAGCACCGTGAACAAGCGCAGCAGGGCTTCGTCTGCGCCCATGCCTGCCGTTTTGTCTTCGGGAAGTTCAATATCCGGCTCAAACTCGCTGAACAGCGCTTTGAGGCTGGCGTCGTCGTAACCAAGCACGCGCAGCAACATCGCCACCGGAAATTTGCGCTTGTTAACCTTCATCTCTAAGATGCCGCCCGCGTATTCCAGCTCGATCCAGGGACCGCGCTTGGGCATCGGGATAATGGCCGCCGTGTAGTACTTCTTGAGGCCCTTGTAATTGGTCGTGAAGTACACACCGGGGCTGCGGTGAATCTGCGAAATGACCACGCGGTCTGCGCCGTTGATGACGAACGAGCCGTCGCCAGTCATCAGCGGGAGGTCGCCGAGGAACACCTGATCTTCTTTGATCAGGCCGCTGTCTTTGTGGATGAGTTGCAGCTTGGCGTAAAGAGGCGCTTGGTACGTCAAATCTTTTTCACGGCACTCTTCGGGGGTATACACCGGATCGCCGAGGCGGTACTCTAAGTAATCTAAAACAAGGCCAGTGGAGCGCCCTTTCTCAGTTTCGTCAATCGGAAAAACTTCGCGGAACGCGCCCTGCAAACCCGCATTCAAGCGGTCATTGATTGGACGGCCTTCTTGCAAAAAGGTGCTGAATGAATTGACCTGAATTTCGGTCAGGGTGGGCAGTTTAATGACTTCTTGAATCTCGCCGAATCGCTCGATGCGTGGCTTCATGCCAACCTCACGGGTGGCCCTCTGGGTAACAGCAGGGCAAGGAGAAGCGGAAAGGAAAAGGGATTAAATCGGCGCTGTGTGGGCCTTCAGGCGGCCCTAAACACGGCGCAGGGAGACAAGGCGCGTGCCTTCTCTCCAGTAAACTAAACCCTTAATTGTGGAGTGCCTTACTCAAAACAGCTCCCCTAAACCAGCCCATCATGACTAGCAGCCAGTCATTCTAACAGGCAGGCGGGCAACCTGTCAAGGGGCCAGCCGCATACTTGACCGATAAGTACGCGGCTGGCTGAGCAAGTGGGAATTTACGCTCCGGTCTTGGCCACCGGCTGCTTGCCTGCCGACTCAGCTTGGCCGCCGGTCAGCAGGTCTTTGAGCTTCTGAGTGTCGAGGTGGAACATCCGAATGCCTTCATTGAGCTTCTCGCCGGCCATCGCGTCTTCGGCGAGGCTCCAGCGGTAGTCGGCTTCGGTGACGGGGGTGTCGCTGCTTTTGCCGCCGCTGGGCGTGAGTTGGCGCTCGAGCTTGCCGTGATCCTCGGCCAGTTCGCCGAGAAGCTGCGGGCTAACGGTCAGACGGTCACAGCCAGCCAGCGCTTCGACCTGCGCCGCACTTCTGAACGACGCGCCCATGATGATGGTCTCGTAACCGTGCTCTTTGAAATGCTTGTAGATGGCTTTGACCGACTGGATGCCGGGGTCTTCGTCAATCGGGTAATCCTTGGTGCCCGTCGACTTTTTGTACCAGTCGGTGATGCGGCCCACGAACGGCGAGATCAGGTAAGCTCCGGCCTGAGCGCAGGCGATGGCCTGCTCCAAACCGAAGATCAGCGTCATGTTGCAGCGGATGTCCTCTTTCTTAAGGATTTCGGCAGCCTGAATGCCTTCCCAAGTCGACGCCAGCTTGATCAGGATGCGCTCGCGGCCTACGCCGTTGTCCTCGTAGAGCTTGATCAGGTGGCGGGCGCGGGCCAGGGCGGCGTCCTTGTCGAACGACAGGCGGGCGTCCACTTCGGTGGAGACGTAACCGGGCACGATCTTGGTCAGCTCGGTACCGATGCTCACGGTCAGTTTGTCGATGACATCATCGGCACTTTCGCCCGACTTGATCCAGCCGCCAGCTTCCTGCATCAGCGCTTTGTAGCCTTCAAGCTGCGAGGCTTTGAGAATCAGCGAGGGGTTGGTGGTGCAGTCTTGCGGCTGGTACTTTTTGATGGCCTCGATATCGCCGGTGTCGGCAACGATGACGGTCATGGCTTTGAGTTGCTCAAGCTTGCTGGGCTGATTTTGTGTGGTCTGGTTTTGCGTCATATTGCTCCTGAGTCGCTGGCGCGGGAAGAAGGAAAGGGGCACCGAGCTAGACGCCTTTACCATAGCGCCGAGACCTTGGCGGCACTTCAAAAAAAGAGCCCCCCTGACTTCACACGCCCTTTAATCACTCCACCGTGACACTTTTTGCCAGATTGCGCGGTTTGTCCACGTCCTTGCCCAGCGCCGTGGCGGTGAAATAGCTCAGCAATTGCAGCGCCACTACGTTGACCACCGGGCTGACCATCTCGTGGCTGCGCGGCACATAGATCACGTCGTCGGCGTGCTGGGCATTTTCGATGTCGCCGTCGCTGAGCAGGGCGATGACTTTGCCTGCACGGGCGCGAACTTCCTGCACGTTGCTGATGGTCTTTTCGAGCAGGCGGCTTTCGGTGGCCACCACCACCACCGGCAAGTCACTGTCGATCAGGGCAATCGGGCCGTGCTTCATCTCGCCCGCCGCGTAGCCCTCGGCATGGATGTAACTGATTTCCTTGAGCTTCAGGGCACCTTCAAGGGCGGTAGGCGCGTTGACGCCGCGCCCGAGGAACAGATAATCACGTGAGTGGGCGTACTTCTCGGCCACTCGTTTGATGTTTTCCACCCGCTCGGGCGAGAGGGCTTCTTCGACCAGACGCGGCAGTTCACGGGCGGCGTGGAGCAGCTCTTTGGCTTTGACCTCGTCCAGCGTGCCACGGGCGCGGGCCAGCCAGAGGGCCAGCAGCAGCATGGCGCTGACCATCGCTGTGTAAGCTTTGGTACTCGCCACCCCGATTTCCGGCCCGGCGTGAATGTAGAGGGTGTCGTCGAGTTCGCGTGTCATGCTGCTGCCCTTGGCATTGATAACGCCCAGCGTTTTCGCGCCATATTTTTTGGCTTCACGCAGCGCTTCGAGCGTATCGATCGTCTCGCCCGACTGCGAAATCACGATGGCCAAAGTGTCTTCGCTCACAAGCGGGTTGCGGTAGCGGTACTCGGAGGCCACGTCCACTTCCACCGGAATGCGGGCGAGCTGCTCAATCAGGTATTCACCGACCAGTCCGGCGTAGTAAGCGGTGCCGCAGGCAATGATGCTGATGCGCTTAAAGCTGCTGGGGTCGAGATTGATGTCCAGATTGACCTCGCCGCTGTCGTCGTGCAGGCGGCCAATCAGGGTGTTGGTCAGGGCGGTGGGCTGCTCGTAGATTTCTTTGAGCATGTAGGTATCGTACCCGCCCTTCTCGGCGGCCTCGGCGTCCCAGTCGATGTGCTCGATGGTGCGCTGAACCTCGTTTCCGGCCAGATCGGTGACCCTGAAGCCGTCATCGTGCAGCACCACCATGTCGCCGTCGTGGAGGAAGACCATTTGGCGGGTGTAGGCCAGCAGAGCGGGCACGTCCGAGGCCAGAAACATCTCGCCTTCACCGACGCCCATCACCAGCGGGCTGACGGTGCGGGCCGCCACGATCTCGCGGTGGTTGGCGTGCGTGACTACGATGCCGTAAGCGCCGCGCACCTCGCCCAGCGCTTGCCTCACGGCTTCGTAGAGGTTGCCGCCGACCTGTCCGTACTTCTCCTCGATCAGGTGGGCCAGCACTTCACTGTCAGTTTCCGATTTGAAGGTGTGACCACGCTGCATCAAAGCAGCTTTGAGCGTCAGGTAATTCTCGATGATGCCGTTGTGAATAATCACGATCTGGCCGTCTTCGGTAGCGTGCGGGTGGGCGTTGGTGTCGTTGGGCAGGCCGTGGGTGGCCCAGCGGGTGTGCCCGATGCCGAGCGTGCCCAAGAGCGGAGCCGTCTGCAATTCGCCCGCCAAATTCGCCAGCTTGCCCGCTTTTTTGCGAACCTCGATGCCCCCGCCGTCTTGCTCACTTTGCAAAATAGCCACGCCCGCCGAGTCGTAGCCCCGGTATTCCAACTTGGCGAGACCCGAAACCAACACGTCTTGCGCTTGCCTTGCTCCAATGTATCCAACGATTCCGCACATAAAGACTCCGGCCCGTCCTGAGCACCGTGATTAAGTCACCGTGTCAGCGGGCACCAATTTGATCTGCCGTACGCCACCTTGTCTCCGCTTCGCAGCGGGCTTTTCGGTGAACGCTTGCCCCGCGTGAGCAGGGCCGGGAGGGTTCGGCGATCAACCCTGAGAGCATCCGCAGAATCGGGCCTCGATCATTTTGATCTCGGGCCTTTTCGATGACTCCCGCCTCGTTCCCCCGCCGCAGCCCGTGTTCGTGGTTCTGCCGAGCGGGATCTTGCGCTTCCCTGAAAGACGGATAAGAGATAAAGAACCGCCAAACCACTTGGCAGCAGGGTCAGCTTAGCATCCCGCCGAGGAGTGTTATGAGTGACGTACTCACCTCGGCCCAGCAACTCAGCTCAGACGTTCAACGGTTGAGCAGGCCACCTGCTCCTTTTTGCTGCGCCGCACTCTGCTAGGCTCACGACTGCGCTAGGCTGAGTATTGCTAAGATGTGGCGCTGGAGGCGCGAAAAAGTTATGCCAACGTATGTTTACCGCAATCTGATCACCAACCAGACCTTTGAAGTCAAACAGAGCATGAAAGACGAAGCGCTCACGCTTCACCCCGAAACCGGCGAGCCGGTCAAGCGGCTGGTGTCAGCCCCGGCGATTGCCTTCAAGGGCAGCGGCTTTTATGCCAATGATTCGCGCTCATCGGGCAAAACCAGCACCCAGAGTAGCGCCCCAGACAGCGGCAAAGCGGAGAGCAGCACCGCCGAGGGCAGCAAAAGCGCAGACTCGGCCAGCTCGTCTGACAGCGCAGCGGCAAGTTCGCCCAAAACCGAAGCGCCCAAAGCCGCCGACAAGAGCAGCGCGGCCAGCTCAGCCAAAAGTGCGGCGGCCCCTTCAAGCAGTTCGGGCGGCTCGGGCCAGTGAACTGGCAGCGGGGGCTGGGCATCGGCGTCTTGCTGGGCGCGGCGCTGGCCTGCGCTTATGTCACCGGCAGCGTCACGGCGCAGCGCCCGCTGGTGACGTCCGACGAGATCAACACCGTAGAAGTGACGCGCAGCGCCCTGCCGGCCACCGTGCAGGTCAATGTGCGGATTCGCGCCGACGCCCTTCAGCAGGGCGACAACCCCAACGAAACCGGCAGCGGGTTTTTTTATAAAGCCAACTTGATCGTCACGAATTACCACGTCATCAAAGATCAGGAGAGCTTGAGCGTGACCTTGAGCGACGGGCGCAGCGTTCCGGCCAAAGTGGTGGGCAGCGATCCGGGGATTGACATCGCCGTGCTGCGGGTATCGGGGGTCAGTGCGCCGAAACTCCTGAGCTTCGGGGATAGCAGCCGCCTCGTCTTGGGGCAAAAGTTCATCGCCATCGGCTCACCACTCAAGTATCAAAACTTCATTTCAACCGGAGCGTATTCAAAGTCCAGCTCGGATGTGCCGCGTGACGATCAGCTCGGCGGCGAGGTCGGGGAATACATGCTGACCACCGCCATGATTCAGGGCGGCAATTCCGGCGGCCCTGTGCTGGATTCGCGCGGCGCAGTGGTGGGCGTGGCCGACGCCAACGCCGCGCCCAGTCAGTTGGTGCCGGGCATCATCGGCGTGGTGATTCCGGCCAATATCGTCAAGCAGTCGCTGACTGACTTAGAGACGGTTGGCGTGTCGCAGCGCGGCACGCTGGGCGTGAGTTTGCAAAACCTCGGCGACCTCGACCCGGCCCTGCGGCAACTGGCGGGCCTGAGCAGCAGCAACGGCGCACTGGTCAACGAAGTTCCGGCGGGTTCGGCGGGCGCGAGATCGGGTCTGCGCGGCAGCCTCAAGAACAACGAAGGCCAACTGCTCGCGCCGCTGGGCGACGTGGTCGTGGCAGTGGACGGCGTGCGAATCAAGAATTCTTACGATGTGGTGCGGCGGGTGGCCACCAAGCGCCCCGGCCAGATCGTGACCCTGACCGTCTGGCGCAACAAAAAAGAAGTGCAGGTGCCCGTGACGCTGCTCAAGCGGACGTTGTCGCAGTAAAATTAACCCAACAGCCCTTATCTATCCCTCCACCAAAAACGCCGCCGCCCGCGCTCCGATCATCATGGCGGTGGCGTTGGTGTTGGCGTGGGTGATGCGCGGCATGACGCTGGCGTCGGCCACCCACAACCCCTGTGTGCCGCGCACGGCCAAGCGGCGGTCAACCACCGCACTCTCAGTGTCGCCCATCGCCGCCGTGCCGACCGGGTGATAGAGGGTTTCGGCTTCGCGCTGAATGTGAGTGAGCAGCTCAGCGTCGGTTTGGGCCTGTGCGCCGGGCAGGCTTTCGCCTACATTGAAGTCGGCCAGCGGCGACTCGGCAGCGATCTGGCGGGCCAGCCGCACGCCTGCCAGCAAGCTCTGAGCGTCGCGCTCGTCGCTGAGGTAACAGGGGTCAATGATCGGCGCGGCGGCAGGATCGGCGCTGTGCAGGGTGACGCGGCCCCGGCTGTGAACATCCACCAGCACCGGGCCAAGCGAAAAGTGATTGCCCTCCATTTTCTGGAAGCCGTGCTCGCGGAAGTAAGCCGGGCCGAAGTGGTACTGCAAATCCGGCGGGCTGCTGCGCGGCAACCCGGCGCGGGCGTGGGCGAACGCGCCTGCCTCGGCCACGTTGCTGCTCAGCGGGCCGCTGCGCTTCAGGGCCCACTCGGCCAGCGCGGGCAAGTCTTTGGCAGCGTCCAAGCTCGGCGCGTTTGACCTGAAGATGACTGGCACGGCGAGGTGGTCTTGTAAGTTCTGACCCACTCCAGGCGACTCAATCCGCACTTCAATGCCGTGCTTCTTCAATTCAGCTCCCGGCCCGATGCCCGACAGCATCAGCAGTTGCGGGGTTTGCACCGTACCCGCCGCCAAGATGACGCCGCCGCCGCGCACGTCTTTGACTTGCCCCTCATACCCGAAACGGACGCCGACGACCCGCTTGCCCTCCCACAGCAGCGAGAGCATTCTCGCTCCGGTCAGCACGGTCAGGCGCGGATTGGCCCGCTGGGAAGCAAGAAACGCTTGATAGGCCGATTGCCGCACGCCCCTCAGGTGGTTGGATTCGTAGAGGCCCGCGCCGAGGTGCTGGCCGTCGTTGAAACTCTGGCTTACCGGAATGTCCAGCACCCGCGCCGCCGAGCGGACAAACGCGTGCGATAAGGCGTGCGAGGCGGCCCGCTCGCCCACATGCAGGACACCGCCCTGACTGCGCGTCTCGCTTTCGTCACCCCGAAACTTCTCCAGCGATTTGTAAAACGGCAACACATCGGCCCAGCGCCAGCCCGCGCCCCAGCCGGACGTATGTTGTCCTTCGGGGCCGCTCCAGCCGTCAAAATCTTGCTGCGAGCCGCGAATATAAATGGTGGCGTTGATGGCGCTGCTGCCGCCCAGCACCTTGCCGCGCGGCCAATACAAGCGGCGGCCCTGCAAGTGAGTTTGCGGAGCGGTGTGAAAGTTCCAATCAAACCGGGTCTTGAACAAGCGCGGGAAGGCAGCGGGAGCTCGGATAAACGGGTGGTTGTCGTGGCCGCCCGCTTCCAGAAGCAGCACGCTTGCGCCAGCGTCTAAGAGCCGCCGTGCCAGCACACAGCCGCCGGAACCCGCGCCCACGATCACGAAATCAGGTTGCATTTGGGGAAAGTTTAGCGGAATTCACCCAGTAGATTGAGTTCTACGAGCAGTTCCAGGCGTTTTCCAGACTCCCAAGTGTCTTTTTTGAACTGCTGATGGTAGGCGTCAATGCTGTGGAGCGACTGTTCTACGGCGGCCCGCGACTGCTCAAAATTCTCGGCGCACATCACGCCGATCAGGTAGTCGCCGTCCTCGGCCTGCTCCAGAAAAAAGCATTCCAGAATCACCGTTTCGTCTCGGAGGGTGGCCAGCGCTTCAGTTTGGCGGCGGCTGAGTTCTTCGGCCCACTGCCGCACCCTTTCCAGGCTGCCTGCTTTGAGTTTGATCCGGTGAGCACAGGTTTCCATGCGTCCCAGTTTAGAAGCCGTAAGCGCCTTCGCCAAGCCTTTACCAGCGGGCAGCAAGCCGGGCAGAATGCTTAGACTCAGACATGACCCACTTCACCCAAGCCCCCGGCCTACGCTGGGGCCTGTTCGGAGCGGCCCGCATCGCCCGCGCCCTGATTCCGGCGATTCGTGAAAGCGGCGGCACGGTGGAAATCGTCGGCGTGCGCGACCCCGCTTCCGAGCACGCCCGCGACTTTGCCGCCGAGTGGAACACTCCCCGCATCGGGACGTATCAGGAGGTGGTGGAAGCCGAGTTGGACGCGGTTTATAATCCGCTGCCCAACGATCTGCACTGGCCCTGGAGCGCCGCCGCCATGCGGGCAGGCAAGCACGTCCTGACTGAAAAGCCGCTGAGTTTAAACGCCAAAGAAGCCCAGCAGTTCGCGCAAGTTGCCCTCGAAACAGGGCGCGTCTCGCTGGAGGCCTTCGCTTACCGCTTTCAGCCGCATGTGACACGCATCCGCGAGATCGTCAGGAGCGGCGAACTCGGTGAACTCAGATCGCTTCAGGGCAGTTACGGCTTTTTCATGAGCAACCCCAGCGACTTTCGCTGGCTGCCCGACAGGGGCGGCGGAGCGCTCTACGACGTGGGCTGCTATCCGGTCAATTTTATGCGCCTGCTGCTGGGCGAACCGGGAAGCGTGGCGGCGCAGGCCCGCTGGACGGATCAGGGCGTGGATCTGGGCATTTCGGGCGTCATGAACTACCCAGATCTGAATGGAGGTGGAGCGCTGGCAAGTATCAGTTGCGCTTTTGATTGGCAGGGCACGCCGCGTCTGGCGCTCTACGGCACGGCGGGCAGCTTGGAGATGGAGCAGCCGTTTGAATCCAGCAACCACCAGCCGCTGACCCTGCGCGTAACGGTGGGAGAACAAACGCGGGAAGAGACCTTTGCGCCCAGCAACGGCTACACCTTGATGGTGAGTCATTTTCAGCGGGCCGCGCGGGGCGAGGAAGCTCTGCTTTATCCGCCCGAAGACGCCGTGAAGCAGGCCCGCGTGCTGGACGCCCTCTTCGCCTCGGCGCGGGGAGGCCAGCGGGTGACACTGGCCGCCGAGCTGTGACCGTCCGCTGCGTGGTGTGGCTGGCCGCGCTCAGCTTGCTGCCGGTGGCCCACGCTGCCGCCGAAGGCACCGCCCCGGTGCTGGTGACCTTCGCGGGTGATGACGCGGCTTCGCTGCTGGGCGTCTGGGACACTCAGCGCTGGCTCTCACCGCCGCAGGCGGTGCCCAAGGTCAAGGCCGATACGGGCTACCGGGTGCAGGGCCTGACGGGGCCGAGCGTGGACGCGGTGGGCGGCTCCCCTGTTTCGTATGACGGGCCGTGCGCTGACTTTTTTAGCGTGAACCTCACACCCAAAAGAGTGGCCAAGCAGACGCTGATCGCCACCCGCGCCGACCTCAAAGCACGCCCGCGCTCCGTCACGGCGCTGCCCACGAGCGGCAGTGTATATCTGAGCGTCATCAAAGCCGAGTTGCAAAAGCGCGGCCTGAGCACTCCGCAACTCAAGCTGCAACAGGTCATCCGCGCCGATCTGGATGGGGACGGCAAGGACGAAGTCCTCCTGGAAGCCAGTTTTTTCAAAGATTCCGACGCGGCCAACCCCGTGCCCTCCCCCAACGCGGCGGCGGGAGATTACTCACTGCTGCTGCTCAGAAGCGTGGTAAACGGCAAGACGAAAACCACCGTGCTGGGAGAAGACGCCGTGCTGAAGGCATCGAACGATATCGACGCGCCGCGCATGAATCTCCGCTACAGCTTGGAAGGCGTGGCCGACCTCAACGGCGACGGCACAATGGAGATCATCACTTCCGAGTCGTATTACGAGGGCTTTACCCTCTACGCTTGGACGTGGACGCCCGCGCAGGGCCTCCGGAAAGTGCTGCAAACGGGGTGCGGCGTATGAGCCAGCCCAACAGAATCCGGCCAGATCAGGCAGCACCGAGGCTGGTCATCGCCGGTGGGTCAGGCTTTCTGGGCCGGGCGCTGGCCCGTTTCTTCGCGGCGCGGGGGTGGGAGGTGGTCATTTTGTCGCGCTCCCAGCCGCCGACCGACTTACCAGCACGCTGGGTGCGCTGGGACGGCGTGCGGCAGGGCAAGTGGACTGCCGAAATCAGCGGCGCGGCGGCCCTGGTCAATCTGGCCGGACGCACGGTGAATTGCCGCTACACCGCCCAGAACATGCTCGATATTTATGCCTCCCGAATAGACAGCACACGGGCGCTGGGCCGGGCGGTCAAGCAAGCCGCCGCTCCGCCGCCGGTGTGGCTCAATTCCAGCACTGGCACTCTTTACCGGGACGCCCGCGACACACCGCAGACCGAGGCGAGCGGCGAGTTGGGCGAGGGCTTCAGCGTGGACGTGGGAAAGCGCTGGGAAGCGGCGCTGCAAGAAGAAGACTTGCCAACTACCCGGCGGGTGGCCCTGCGAACAGCGATGGTGTACGGCGTGGGCGAGGGCGGCGTGATGCAGACGACCGACTTGGTGGTGCGGCTGGGCGGCGCGGGCGCGATGGCCGGCGGCGGGCAGTATGTTTCGTGGATTCACGAACTGGATTTTTGCCGGGCGGTCGAGTTTCTGATTGGGCGCGACTCGCCTGCGGCGGCTGAGTTGGCCGGGCCGTTCAACATCACTGCGCCGCAGCCGCTGACCAACCGCGAGTTTCTGGCCGCCTACCGACGGGCTTGGCGAATGCCGCTGGGCGTTCCGTCTACGGCGGGGCTGATCAAACTCGGCGCACGGGTGATGAACTCTGAAGCCGAGTTGCTGCTCAAGAGCCGCTGGACTGTGCCGGAGAGACTCGTGAACGCTGGATTCACTTTCGATTTTCCGAGCTGGCCTGCTGCCATCAGCGACTTAGTGGCGCTTGCCCGGGCGCAGGGACACGCCGCCCGCTAAACTCCCCTCATGAGTGAGACACAAACGCAAACCAGCCGCATCGAAGTCGGTGCGGTGGACGCCCTGCCCGAAGGCAGCCAGACCGAAGTGATGCTGGGCGGCCACTCCGTCGTGGTCATCAACTTTGAAAACCAGTACTACGCGCTGCGCAACAACTGCAGCCACCAAAATTACCCGCTGCTCGGCGGCGACGTCGACAATGGCCGGATCACCTGCGAGAAGCACGGCGGAAAATTCGAGTTGGCGACTGGCAAAGCCAAAACCTTGCCCGCCCTCAAACCGGTGCAGATTTACAAAACTGAAGTGGAAGACGGCGTGGTGTACGTTTTGCCGTTGTAATTTTGCAAGCAAAACCGCCGCCCAGACCGAGTGTTCTCGTCAAGGGCGGCGGTTTTGCTTACTTATATTTTATGAACGCTTTACGGCACTTCGTCCGTTTTCTTGCCCGAGACCTGATGCACGGGAGAGCCCGCCGCATCATCAGGATTGCGGCTCAAGCTCGCTTCACCCGTGCCGCCGATCTCGTCGATGATGGAATCGTCCACCCGGGGCGCTTTACTCATGCCGCCCACACCGCTGCTGAGGCCGCCCATCTCTTCGTTGGTGGGCAACTCGCTGCCGCTGGAGTTCGGCACGCCCGCCGGGTTGTCCAGTTGCGGAACATCACTGCCGTTCATGTCGTTGGGATCGGTCATGATCTGTCCTTCTGTGCGCTCAGCGCCGGTCTTTGTCGGTACTCACGGTGTCGTTGAGGTTGGCTTCGAGGTAGCCCTCGCCGGGTGCGCCAGCTGGCACGCCGGCGGCTCCCTCGTTGGGATGGGGCGTGACTTCCTCGCTGGGCGGGGTATAAGCCGGATTCGGGTCGATGTCGCGGGCCAGAAAGGGGTCGGACTGCATGACCCCGCCGATGCCGCCGCCCGGCATCACCGAGAGGCCAGCGCTGAGGTCGCCGGGAATCGCGGCAACGGGCGGCACGCCGCCGAGCGTACTCACTGGCGCGTCTGCACCCGCGTAGGCTGCTTCTTGCGGCGCGTGTTCGAAGGCGTCGGGGTCGCGGGTCACCAGAGGATTGACACCCTTGAAGGTCTGCGCTCCCTGACCGGATTCGTGGTCGTCCTGATTTTGCAGGCCGCCGATGCCTTTGTCCTGTGTTCCCACGCGGTCATCTGAGGGCGCGGTGGTGTAGTGAGACTCGTGGTCGTCTTTGGGATCGCCCCGGGTGCTGAGGTCGTTACGCGGATTGGCGGCGTCATGTGGATCGCTCATTAAAACCCTCCTGCTGAACTTGAGATGCAAGCAGTTTGAACCTCCGGCGTGTTCAGCGGCTGAGGAGCGCTTTCAGCTTCCTTGAGGCAGGAGCGCGGCGCACCCTCACCGCTCCCCGCTGATCTTGCCCAATTGCTGGGCCAGCACGTCCACCTGCGAGGTCGGCAAATCGCAGGCGCGGTTAACACAGACATACGCCACCCCCGCGCCGCTGCGGTGTTCCAGCACCTCCAAGCCGCCGCCGATGGCCGCTGGAGCGATCACGCTGAACGGCAAAAAGTGACGGGCCAATTCAACTTCCAGCGGGCGGCGCTGCTCCGGCGTGCCGAGTAGGGCCACTTCGGTGTGCGGCGAATCCAAAAAGGCCGCGACTTGCCACAGGCCCCCGAAGCCCCCCGCCGCGCTGAGCATCTGATCGCCAAAGGTCTGCACAGTTCGCCTAGCCAGCCGTTCGCCCTCGGTTTCCCCCGCAAAATAGCGTGACATCCACATTCCCAGCAGCGCGGCGGCGGCGTTGTCGCTCATCACCGCCGAGTCGAAGGCCTGCGCCTGCCGGGTCAGCAACTTCTCGGCGGGGCCGCCCGTGGAGTAAAACAAGCCCGCGTCCTCGTCCCAGAAGTGAGCAGCGCAAAACTGCCAGAGTTCCCGCGCCCAGTGCAGATGTTTAAGGTCGCCGCCCGCTTGATAAAGAGAAACCAAGCCCAGCCCGTAAAGCGCTTGATCTTCCAAGAGGCCGCGCACTTTGGCCACTCCGGATTTGTAAGTGTGCAGCAGGCCGCCGTCCGGATCGCGCAAATGCTTCCAGACAAACTCGGCATTTTGCTTGGCAATCTCCAGAAAGTGAGGCTCAGCGGTGATGCGGGCCGCTTCGGCAAAAGCCCCCAGCGCCAGTCCGTTCCAGGAAGTCAGGATTTTGTCGTCGGTGCCGGGGGGCGTGCGCTTTTGGCGCTCCTCAAAGAGGAGTTGTCTGGCGCGGGCCAGCTTCTCGCTCAGCTCCGTTTCGTCTCGGCCCAGTTCGGCGGCCAGCACGCCGAGGTCTTTCGGCACGCTCAGCACGCTGCGCCGCCCAAACTCGGGACGGTGGGGGTCTTGGAAATTGCCTTCCGGCGTCACGCCGAAGTAAGCCTGAACCCACTCAGCGTCCTCGCCCAGAAGCTTGAGTTCCTGCGGCGTCCAGACAAAGAATTGGCCCTCGATGCCGTTTTGGTCGGCGTCTTGGGCACTGTAAAACCCACCCTCCGGCCCCAGCATCTCGCGCTCCAGGTAGCTCAGGGTTTCGCGGGCAAGGCGCAAGAAATCAGGGTTTTGGCTGACCTGATAAGCGCTGAGCAGCGTGCGGGTCAGTTGGGCGTTGTCGTAGAGCATCTTCTCGAAGTGCGGCACCAACCAGTACTGATCCACGCTGTAGCGGTGCCAGCCGCCGCCGAGCTGGTCGTAGATCCCGCCGCGTCCCATCATGGTCAGGGTGGCCAGCGCCATGTCCCGCCCCTGCGGCTGAGTCAGCAAGAAGCTCAGCGTGGTGGGTGCGGGAAACTTGGGAGCGCGGCCAAATCCGCCGTAGCGGGCGTCATACACGCGGCTGAGGTTCTCCACACCCTGCGTCAGAAAGTCTTCCGGCAGCGGCGACTCGGTTTGCGGCGGCGTCTGCTCTCTCAGGTGGGCGGTGACGGCCTCGGCGTTGCCCAGAATCTTTTCCCGCTGCTCTTGCCAAGTCGTCGCCATGCTGCTCAGCAAGCGGGCAAAACTGGGCAGGCCCTGGCGGTCTTGCGGCGGAAAATACGTTCCGGCATAAAACGGCTCGCCGCTGGGCAGGGCGAACACCGTCATCGGCCAGCCGCCGGAGCCGGTCAGCGCCTGCACCGCGCTCATATAAATTCCGTCCACGTCGGGGCGCTCCTCGCGGTCTATTTTGATATTCACGAAATGCGCGTTCATAAACTCGGCGATCTGCGCGTTTTCAAAGCTCTCGTGCGCCATCACGTGGCACCAGTGGCAAGTCGAGTAGCCCACGCTCAGCAGCAGCGGCACGTCGCGCTCACGGGCGGCGGCGAAAGCTTCCTCGCCCCACGGATACCAGTCCACCGGATTGTCTTGGTGCTGGCGCAGATAAGGGCTGGATTCTTGGGCCAGACGGTTGGGTGGGCGGTTCATGGATTTAGGGTAACTGCAAGGGGGCTGCGGGGTGTGGGAAGGAAAGCTAGGCAGGTTCAGGTGGGCCGACAGCACAGAAGCCGCCCCACCTGAACCTGCCTAGCTTTCTCAAGAGTTCGGCAGGCCTCACCCCATCTTTTCTCGGTTTTCTTGTGAGAAGATAGAGCATGTCTGCGCCCGCGCCAGCTCTACCCCTGACCGAGATCATCCGCGTTCGCGTGGGCTTTTCACTCACGTTCGACGTGCCGTTTCCCACCCCGATGCTGTTTGTGGTCGAACCGCAAGAGCGCCCCGGCCAGCGGCTGTTGCAGTCGCGCCGCCTGATTGAGCCGGGAGAGGGCGTAACCCATCTGCACCGCTATTTTGACGCCCACGGCAACGTGATCTGGCGCATGCTGGCCCAGCCCGGCACCTTGACCATCAGCCATGACGTGATGGCCGAAGTCTCAGGGCGGCCCGATCCTCAGTTTCCCGATTTGCCCAAGACGCTGGTGGAAGACTTGCCCGACGACACCTTGCGCTTTTTGCTGCCGAGCCGGTATGCAGATTCGGATTTGCTGGCCGCCGAAGCCTGGGAGCGCTTTGGGCATATTCAAGGCGGCTGGGCGCAGGTGCAGGCCATTTCCGATCACCTCTACGGAAGCTGCATGTACGGCGTGGGCAGCAATTCCACCACCACGGCCCAGCAGGCTTACGCTTCGGGCAAAGCGGTGTGCCGCGACTTCGCGCACATGGGCGTGGCCTTTTGCCGGGCGCTCAATATTCCTGCCCGCTACGCCTGCGGCTACCTCGGCGACATCGGCATTCCGCCTGACGGCGTGCCGATGGATTTTCACGCTTGGTTTGAAGCCTTCATTGACGGCCAGTGGCGCACCTTTGATGCCCGTCACAACAAGCCCCGGATTGGCCGCATCCTGATCGCCACTGGGCGCGACGCGGCGGACGTGGCCTTTACCACCACCTTTGGCGCGGCAAGGCTGACCCAGATGACGGTGTGGGCCGATCAAGTGCAGCTGGACGCCGAACTGCCTGAAGACGGGCAACCCCACGACTACTGGGAATAACCCGCCGGGTGGAGTGGGCCAGAAGGCCTCGGCTGCGCCGGTTCTCACCAGAAGGTGGCCCAAGCCTCGCCCGCGCCCGCTCATTCGTGACACAATGCTGCGCTAACCATGTCTGCGCCCGACCTCACTCCCCTTGCCAGCACCGAGCAGCCACTGGAGCAAGCCCCAACCGCCCTGACTCCGGTGGATTATTTTCGGGGCTTGGCAATTTTGGAAGTGGTCTTGCACCATTCTTCCGGCGCGGCCCGCGACTACGCAGCAGACGGCTCGGCGGCGCTGCTGTTTTTGACTGTACTCAACCGGGTGCTGCATTTCGCCGTTCCCGGCTTCCTCTTTTTGTCGGCGGCGGTGCTGACCCGTAGCCTGCTGAAGTCGCCCAACTTCGGGCGCTACTTCTGGCGGCGGGTCGTGCGCGGCGCGTGGCCGTATTTGCTGTGGACGGTGCTGTACTTGCTGTGGAGCGCTTGGCTGGGCGACCGGCCCTGGGACGATTTGCTGAAGCCTGAAAAGTGGCAACTCTGGCTGGGCTACGGCAAAGGCAATTACCATCTGTACTTTTTGCTGGTGGCACTCGAATCCTATGTGGTACTGCCCTTTTTGCTGCCGCTGGCCCGAGGTCGCCTGAGAATCTCGGCGGCGCTGGGGCTGGGGTTGGCGGTGCAAATCGGCATCTACTGGCTCAACAAATACGCCCTGCACCTGCTGTATCCGGCGTCTACGGTGCTGTGGTACTTGGCTCCGGTGATTTTGGGCACGGCGGTGGGCGCACGCTGGAATGAATTTCAGGACTGGTGGACACTGCGCCGCAGCCGCGTGTTGCTCTTTACCGCCGCCGCGCTGGCCCTGCACTTGCCGCTGGCACTGGCCTTTTTGGACGGAGCACGGATCAACCCCTGGCTCTACAGCGCCTCGGGCTGGGCTTATACCACGCCGATGGCGCTGGTGGTGCTGGGCGCAGGCTACAGCTTGTGGCAGCGCGGGCGGCTCAAATGGGTGGGGGTGCTGGGCGGCTTTTCGCTCCAGATTTACCTGATTCACCCGGCGATTCTGGAAGGTCTGGAAAGTCTCTTGCCCACCGAAGGTGTCGCCGGACTGGGCGCTGCACCTGCGCTGCCGATGTTCGCGCTGATGGTGCTGGTGTCGCTGGCGCTGCCATTCGGGATGGCCAAGCTGCTGGCCCGCTTAAAGCTGAGTGGACTGTTCTTTGGGCGCTGATTTTCTCACCACTGGGTTTTTAACCGGTAAGTCCCCAACCGCTCAGGTTTTGCCCGCTAAGATAGGGCCGATGCGTTCACGGCTTTTCACTCTTCTCTTGGGCCTTACGCTCAGCGGCGCGGCGGCCATGAACGGACTGCCGTCTTCGGCGCTGTCTGCTCCGGCACTGACCCCCACGACCCTCAGCGCCTTTGCCGGGCAGAGCGTTTACCTGCTGCCGGAAGACGGCGTGCTGCTGGTGCCGCCGGGGTGCCGCACGCAGGCCTGCCCGCTGCTGACCTTGTCGCACACGCGCGGGCGCACCCCGCTGGAACTGCTGAACAGCCCCAGTTTTCAGCCGTTCGTGCGCCGGTTGCTGGCTGCCAAGTTACCGGTGCTGCTCTCCGCCGAGGGCGGCCCCGACGGCTGGGGCGGGCCGGAAGCGCTGTGGCAACTCACCCGCGACCACACGCTGTCGCGCTCGGTTTTCAAGTTCTCGGGCCGCACCTACGCGCTGGGCGTTTCGATGGGCGGGATGTCGGCGCTGCGGGCAGCCGTGGACGCGGTGTTTGAAGTTCAGGGGCTGATCCTGATCGACGGGCGGGTCAACCTTAAAGACGCCTGGCTCAGCGGCAAGTCGCGCAAGCCGGAACTCAGCGCCGCTTACGGACTGGGAGGCCGCCCGCCCGCCGCGCACGAAGACCCGCTCGGCTCGCTGCCCAAAAGTTTCCGGCTGCCGCTGCTGGTGTTCGGCAGCCCGCAAGACGAAACCGTCAACTTTGCCCGCAACGGCGCGGCGCTGTATGCCAAAGCGGCGGGCAGCGGCAGTTCACTGATCCGCACGGCTGGCCCGCACCTCGGCGGCTCGCACCTCAGCCCACAGGTGGCCGATCAGGTGGTGGCCTTCGTTCAGGAGTTGCAGGCGCGGAAGTAATACAGGCTCTGAGAGAGTCTCTCAAATCTCACATCGCGCTCGGCACCTCGATCCCGATCAGGCCCAGCGTCTGCACGAAGGCGCGTTGCAACCTGCCCACCAAGGCGAGCCGCGCTTCACGCAATCCCGGTTCGCTTGCGAGCACGTTGGTGGCGGGGCGGCCTTCCTTAGTTTTGGCGTTGTACCAGCCGTTGAACGCCGCCGCCAGATCGAGGGCGTACTGCGCCACTACATGCGGACTGTGAACGCGCACCGAGTTGGCGATGACTTCGGGATACTTGGCCACGATCTTGGCGAGGTTCAAGTCCAGTTCCGTCACCATCGACCAATCGGCCCCGCTGCCGTCCACGGCGTAGCCTTCCGCCGCCGCTTTCTTGAGAATGTTTCCGGCCCGCACCGCCGCGTACTGCACATACGGCGCGGTGTCGCCTTGCAGGGCCAGCGCCTGATCCCAGCGGAAATCGATCTGGCGGGTCGGCTCGGCCTTGAGCATGGCAAAGCGGATAGCCCCCACCGCGATGCGGCGCACGATCTCCGAGCCCTCGGAAGTGCCGATCACGTCCGGCTTGAGACTCTGCATCAGCTCGGTGACGAGTTGCTCGGCTTCGTCCAGTACCGCGTCGGCGCTGACGCCTATGCCCTTGCGGCCCGAGATGGTCTGGCCCTCGTAGGTCACGAAAGCGTACGACAGATGGATGCTGCGCTCTTCCTGCTCGGGATGCTGCGCCACGCCCAAGCTGGCTTTGACGACTTTCTGGGGATGTTCCTGACGCGAGTCGATCACGTTGATGACTTCAGCGGCGTGGCCGAAGCGGTGCTGGGTATCGGGCTCACCATCGGGGGCGGACGTCCAGATGGTGTGGCCTTCGGGATCGAGCATGAACGGCTTGAATTTCATGCCTTCAAAGAGCCCGAATTTCCAGAATTGATAGCCGATGTCTTTGGCAGCGTACATGGCGCTGCCGTCCGAGCGCATCAGCACCACTTTGGACTCTTCTAGGCCCGGCATGAAGTGCGAGACGTCCATCACGAAAGCTCCAGCAAATTTGCCTTCAGCGGGGCGCGAGCTATACGGGCTTTCCTGCAAGATGTTCATGGCCTGGCTCAAAAAGCCGCTGCCCACCACGTCCGATTCCCAGTTGAGCAAGTCGTAGCGTGCGCCCAGCCGGAAGCAGGTGTTGAGGTGGGCGGCCACGATCTGCTCGATCTCTCCGCGCAGTTCGCCGGTTTCCAGGCGGTGAATAATCGCCCGGATGCCCTCTTCGAGTTCGGGTTTGTCGGCATCGGCGTTGAGGCGCACATAGCCCTCGCCCATAAAGTGATCGTATTTCTGCTTGCCGTCCCACTTGCGGCGGTAATGCGCCTGGGCGTAGAGGCTCTCGGCAGCCTGGCGTCCGGTGTCGTCGATGTAGTTCTGAATCTCGACTTCGTGTCCGGCGGCCCGGAAGATGCGCCCCATGCTGTCGCCCAGCACCACGTTGCGGACGTGTCCGACGTGAAGCTCTTTGTTGGGATTGACCGAGGTGTGCTCGATCACCACTTTGCCGCTGCCCTGCTGCGGGGTGGCCGGGTCGGTGACTACCGACTGCACGAACACCCCGGCGTCCACGAAAAAGTTAAGGAAGGGACCAGCCGTCTCGGCGCGGGCGATGCCAGCGGGCAGCTTCACACTTTCGGCAAGCTGCTGCGCCACCTGCGCCGGGTTGGCCTTCAGCAACTTGGCGAGCTGGAAGGCGGCGGGCGTGCCGTAGTCGCCGGCTTTGCCCGGCGGGGTTTCCTGAATCGCCACTTCCAGGGGAGCAAGACCCTGTGCGTCGGTCAGGACTTGGGCGGCCTGCTCTACAGCGGCTTTGAGTTGGGCTTTGAGGTTCATCCGGGGATGCTATCAGGTTGGTCGGTTGGCAGCTTGGGCAGGGCGCTCACCGCGTTGACCTCACCGTGACCATGGACTGTCAGTCTTTCAGCAGAGCCGGCGCAGTATACTCACTTTCAACAGCGGCGGCCTTCTCACTCGCCCTCGTCATTGGTCGCCATAGGAGTTTCATGAGCGCCTTCAGCACCAACCAAGCCAAAACCGACGTCGAACGTGCCCGCCTGCTGGCCGATGTCCGCGACTTTCTCAGCGTTCTTCGCGGAATGCACAACGAACTGACTCCCTTTGACTGGGTGCGCCACCTCGCCCCCGACGCCGAATATCAGCTCGGCGTCCAAGCCATTCCGGTGGATCACATCATCGGCTCGGTTGACCGCTACCGCGAATTTGACCGCTATTACCTGCCCAAAGAAAAGCACCTCGACGAGCGCTGGGTGGGGATTCGCCGCGCTCAACTCGAAGGCAAGGAGTTGCCGCCGATTCAGGTCTACAAAGTCGGCGAACTCTACTTCGTCAAAGACGGCAATCACCGTGTCAGCGTGGCCCGCCGCCAGGGACAGGCGTACATCGACGCCAACATCATCGAGCTGCATGTCACCGTTCCGCCCAGCGAAGGCGACACGCTCAAAGACATGATCATCAAAGGCGAGTACGCTCATTTTCTGCGTGCCACCAAACTGGATGAAGTCTCGCCCAACCACAAAGACATCTTCTTTACCAAGCCGGGGCGCTACGCCAAGCTGCTCGAACACATCGAAGCCAGGCGCTATTACCTCGACCTCAAGCCTGGACGTGAGCGCCCCGTGACCTGGGAAGAAGCGGTGGAGAGCTGGTACCGCCGACTGTACAGCCGCATCGTGGAAAATATAGAAGCGCACGGGGTGATGCGCCGTTTTCCGGGCCGCACCGAAGCCGACCTTTACCTGTGGGTTATGGATCACCGCTATTTCCTGAGCGAGAAGTACGGCCATGACGTCGGCAGCGAAATGGCCACCCTCGACTTCAGCAAGAACTTTGCTCCCAAGCTGCACAAGCGCATCGGCCAGCGGATGAAGCTGGCGTGGCGCGGCAAGTCGGAACCCAGACTCTAGGCGGCCGCTCCCCCCTCCTTTCATCTCCCTCCTCACCTTGAGCGCTTACCATGCCCTATGCGCTTTCTGGTTATTGAAGATGAACCCGATATCCGCCGCCCCTTATCGGCAAGTCTGCGCGAGGCGGGCTACGCGGTCGACGAAGCCGGCAGCGCTGAGGAAGCCGAAGCGCTGGCCCGCAGCTTTCCTTATGACGCCCTAATGGTGGACGTGGGCCTCCCGGAAGGGCCGGTCAGCGGCTTTGATCTGGTGCGGCGGCTGCGGGCGGGGGGAATTATTGCGCCCGTGCTGTACCTGACTGCCCGCGACGCGGTGGAAGACCGGATCGAAGGACTGGACGCGGGCGGCGACGATTATCTGGTCAAGCCGTTTCATCTGGGCGAGGTGCAGGCACGCCTGCGGGCGCTGGCCCGCCGCAGCCGCGCCGAGGTGCAAAGCAGCCTTGTTTGGCGCGACCTCAAGTTCGATTGGACGGCCCGCGCCGTGTACCGCAAGGGCGAGCGGATGGCGCTGACCGCCAAAGAGTTTTCGCTGATCGAGGTGCTGTCCTCGCACCCCGGGCGGGTCTACACCCGTGAAGAACTGATTGACCGGGTCTGGGACGGAAGATTTGACGCCGAGTCCAACGTGGTGGAAACCTATGTCCGCAACCTCAGGCGCAAGCTGGGCGACGACGTGGTCAAGACCATGCGCGGTCTGGGCTACAGCTTTCCTGAAGGTGACTGAAGCCGCGCGGCACGCTCGTTGGGGTCGCCGCCGTCTAGACTCAGGCGTGACTCTGCGCCTGCGCCTGACTTTACTCACCGCAGGCGTGATTTTTTTGTCGCTGGCGGCGTTTGGCGGGCTGGCCGGCGTGCTGCTGTGGCGCATCGAACTCAGCAGCATCACCCGCCAGATCACCGCGCAGGCCGACGCGCTGATGGCGGTGGCCAGCCGCTCACCCGGCGCGTTGCCCGACACCGCCGCCGACCTCCTCGAGCGCGACAGCATCACGGCGGTGGGGCGGGTCTACGAAGACGGAGTGCTGATCTGGGCCGGCGGGGCGGTGGCCTCCGGCACGCTGGATTCAGCTTTTCTGAGTGCCCAACTGCCGGAGCGCGTCAGCCGCAGCCAAGACTATCTGGTGGCCAGTCGGCGCTTTTCAGCGTCTTCGGACGGCAACGCCGGCGACGGCCCAGAGCGCGGCGTGGTGCAGGTCGGGCGCAGCTTGCGGCCCTTAGAGCAGCTGCTGACCCGCTACGTCTTGATCGCGGCGCTGAGCTTGCTGCTGCTCTCGGCGCTGGGAGGCGTTTCGGCGGCGCTGGCGGTGCGCCGGGCGCTGACGCCGCTTGACCGCTTGGTGCGGCGGGTGCAGCATCTGTCGACTTCCGAGCCGGTGCCGGGCACGCAGGAGCGCAGCGAGGTCGGAGCGCTCGCCCGCGCCCTCGACACCAGCTTGGCCGAACTGCGGGCCGAGCGGCAGCGCGAAACTTTATTTTTGGCCAGCGCTTCGCACGAACTCCGCACGCCCGTGACCGCCATGCTGGCCGACTTGCAGCACACCTTGGCGCGCGAGCGCTCGCCGGAAGAAGTCTTGGCCGCCCTGCACCGCACCGAGCGCACCGCTGGCCGGCTGCGCCAACTCACCGGCAACTTGATGAGCCTGACCAGAGCCCAGCACCTCGGTGAGCGCCAAACCGCCGACTTGCTCGACCTGGCCGGAGAAGCCATCGACTTGCTGCAACCGCTGGCCCTCAAACGCGAGATCGATTTGTGGCTCGAAGGCGCGGCGACCCCCGCGCAGGTGGACGTATCCCTGTTTTCAGGCGTGCTGGAAAATTTGATCGGCAACGCCCTCAAGTTTTCACCGGAAGGCGGACACGTCAGCGTGCGGGTTTTGCCGCTCAGGGGCGGCGCGGAGCTGGTCGTCGAGGACAGCGGCCCGGGCTTTCCGACTGGCCCGCTGACCGAGGCCTTTGTACGCGGCGTCTTTGCCCACAAAGCAGGCCAAGCGCCGGAAGGCTTTGGCCTCGGGCTGGCAGTGGTGCGCCAAGTGGTAGAAGCGCACGGCGGCAGTCTGGAACTCGGTGAACGGGCGGGCGGCGGGGCCAGCGTGCGGGTGGTCTTGCCCGCCGCTTCCGCACGGCCCAGCGCCGAAAAAGCGGAACCTGAACTTTCACTTGACCTTTAGTGCTCTTTCATAAATTCTGGGCATGACACCGCCGCCACAAAGGAGCCACCCAGTTGCTGACCCGCTGGCAAGCGCTGGAATACATAACCGCGCAAAATCTGGAGCGCCGCGCCCTGGCCCAACTCAACGCCATCAGCGTGGTGCCGGGGGCCATCGGGGCGTGGCGGCGAGAAGTGCTGCTCTCGCTGGGCAGCTTTGACCACGATACCCTCGCCGAGGACGCCGACCTGACCATGCGGGCGCTCAGGGCCGGTCACAAAGTCACTTACGAACTCGGCGCAGTGGCCCGCACCGAAGCTCCCGACACGCTGCAAGGCTTTCTGCGCCAACGCGACCGCTGGATGTTCGGCACCTTACAGGCCACCTGGAAGCAGCGCGGAGCCTGGAAAAGCGGCGCGGCGCACTCACGCAGCCGGTCACGCGGTCTAGTGCATGACCACAGGCATGCCTTCAGGTAAACTGAGGGATGGGACGACGGAAACGGTGGGTTGTGCAGCTGAGCGACGATGAGCGGCAGCAACTGACGGACATGACTCGGAAAGGCGTGCACAGTGCGCGGGTCGTGGCCCGCGCACGCCTCCTGCTCCTGAGCGACAGAGGCCTGCTGGATCGGGACGTGGCCGAGCGCCAAGGCGTGAGTTCTGCCACCGTCGCGTCGATCCGCAAGAAGTACACCGAGGGCGGCCTCCAGGCTGCCCTCCACGAGAAAGCACGGCCCAAACAGCCGCCCAAACTGAACGCGCAGCGGACGGCGATCTTGATCGCCGAAGTGTGCTCGAGTCCCGACGGCCGGGAGAAATGGACGATGCAACTGCTGGCCGATCGTCTGGTGACCCTGGGTGTGGTGGACAGCATCAGTGACGAGACCGTACGGAGAACACTGAAAAAAACGCACTCAAACCGTGGCAGGTTCAAAGTTGGTGTGTCGCCCAGGTAGGTGCGGACTTCGTGTGGCGCATGGAAACCGTGCTGGACACCTATGCCCAGCCCTACGATGCCTCACGGCCTGTCATCTGCTTCGATGAAAAGTCATATCAGCTGTTGGATCATGTCCGAGAGCCACTGCCACCCGTGCCGGGATCCCCAGCACGGGTGGATCATGAATACAAGCGGTATGGCACCGTCAATTTCTTTGTCGCTCTGGAACCACACACCGGTCAACGCACAGTCACGGTGACCGACCGACGGAGCAATGCGGACTTTGCTGAGCAGCTCCAGGCACTGGAGCTGCGCTATGCGGTTGCCGAGAAGATCGTTCTGGTGCTGGATCAGCTGTCCACGCACAGTCCAGCAGCGCTATATCAACATCTTCCGGCAGAGGAAGCTCGGCGGCTGAGCCGACGCTTCGAGTGGATCTACACACCAAAACATGCGTCCTGGCTCAACATGCGGGCAGGCCCCATATGGGTGCCGTTCTGCCCAAGACGGCGGAATTGGAGTGGTCAGCCTTGCAACGCCAGTGTCTGGGTCAGCGCTTGGCGAGTAAAGAGGCCGTCGAGCGTGAAATCCACGCCTGGGAAACAGACCGCAACGCGCGGTCTGTGCGCGTGAACTGGCAGTTCTCGACACCCACAGCTCGGGAGAAACTCAAGCGCCACTATCCGACTCGCAAATAACTATAGACATGCCTGTGGTCATACACTAGGGCTGTTCACCTTGCCCAATGTGATGCCGTTTCAGGTGTTCTTTCCGCTGGTGGGAGCGCTACTGGACGTGAGCTTCGCCGCCTCGCTGATCTGGGCGCTGCTGCAACTGCACTACCACCCCGATGGCGGCTTTTCGCTGACCGGCCCGGCGCTGGTCTTTTACCTGCTGTTCGTACTGATCGACGTGCTGGCCGCCGCGCTGGCCTTCGCACTGGAACCGGAAGAAAATTGGCGCTTGCTGCCGCTGCTGATTGCGCAGCGCATCATTTACCGTCAACTGATGTCGTATGTGGCCATCCGCGCCGTGCTGAGCGCCGCCACTGGACAGCAGCGCGGCTGGGGAAAGCTGGAGCGCAAAGCCAGCGTAGTCGCCGCAGGAGACTGAACTGACGCTCTATTCATTTCATCTGCCACTGAGCCGCCCGCTCCATGCTGCTTTTCGGAGGAACCACCCATGCGTAAACCTATTTTGACCGTGCTGGCCGCCGCTTTGCTGCTGGCCCCGGCATCTGCTTTTGCCAAAACCCATAAGCCTGCGGCAACCACTATGCCTGCCACCACCACCTCTACTGCTATGCCCTCTACCACCATGCCTGCCGCCACCAAGGGGATGATGGTCAACGTCAACACCGCCACCAGCGCCGACCTGGTAAAAATCCCCGGCGTGAGCGCCAAGATCGCCGCCGAGATCATCAAAAACCGGCCCTACAAGGACACCGCCGAATTGGTCAAAAAGGTCAAGGGCATCGGGCCAAAGAATGTCAAGAAAATGGAAGCGATGCTGAGCTTCTAACCCGTTTTACCCTCAGTTGAGCGCCGGCTTCCCACTCAAGGGGGCCAGCGCTTTTTTGGTGCCAGTTACCCGGTCAACGCTTAAGAGAAAGGCAAGCACCCGCAGCCGGCTTCCCCGCGCCAGCTTTCATTCTGGCTTCTCAGCGCAGCCTATGCTTTGCGCACATGACCGCTTCCGCCCCCGCACCAGACCGCGCCCGCACGCTCGCCGTTGCGGGCCTCCTCTTGGGTATCACTTTGGCCGCCCTGGAGAGCAGCGTAATCGCCACCGCTATGCCCACCGTGATCCGCGAACTCGGCGGCCAGCACCTCTACGCCCTGCCGTTTGCGGTATACCTGCTGACCAGCACCATCACCAGCCCACTGTGGGGCCGCGCCAGCGACCTGCTGGGACGCAAGCGGCTGTACCTGGCAGGCATCATCATTTTCCTGCTCGGCAGTATGCTCTGCGGCGTGGCCGGCAGCATGACCGCGCTCATCGCCGCCAGAGCGCTGCAAGGCATCGGCGCAGGATCGGTGCAAACCCTGACCTTTACTTTGGTGGGCGAGATGTTCACGCTTGAGCAGCGGGCCCGCGTGCAGGGCTTTTTCAGCGGGGTTTGGGGCATCGCCGGACTCGTCGGGCCGCTGGTCGGCGGGTTGATCGTGGATCACGCTTCCTGGCGCTGGGTGTTTTATCTCAATTTGCCGTTCGGCATTCCGGCGGTGCTGCTGGCGCTGCGCTACTTGCCCAGTACCCGCCCTCAGCGCGAGGGCCGCGCCCAGATCGACTGGCTGGGGGCGCTGCTGTTTACGCTCGGCAGTGGCCTGCTGATCTGGGGACTGGAATTTAAGCTGTGGTGGCTGGCGCTGCTGAGCGTGGGCGTGCTGGCCGGAGCGCTGTGGGTCGAGTCGCGCCACCCCTCTCCCCTGCTGCCGATGAAAAACCTGAGGGCCGTCTTGCCACGCGTTGGGGTACTGGGCAATTTGCTGGCGGGAGCGGCTTATTTCGGCACCATCGCTTATCTGCCGCTGTTCGCTCAGGGCGTCAGCGGGCAGGGAGCCACCGCCGCCGGAGTCATTTTGACGCCGATGCTGTTGGGCTGGACCGGCACCAGTATTCTGGCGGCCCGCCTCATCGGCCGGCTGGGCACCACCCGGCTGACCTTGTGGGGCTTTAACATTTTGGTGGTGGCCTTCGTGCTGTTCGCGGTGCTGGCCCACGCGCCGCTGTGGGTGATCAGCGCAGTCGGCTTTGTGGCGGGCAGCGGAATGGGCTTTTCCATGTTCACGTTGCTGCTTGCCGTGCAGCAGGCCACCGCCAAGGCCGATTTGGGCGCAGTGACCAGCGCCATTTTGTTTTCGCGGCAAATGGGCGGCGCGGTGGGCACGGCCCTGATGGGCACCCTGATCGGCGAAGCAGCCATCTCGTCGGGCGGCGGGGCGCTGGCCAGCGGGCTTCAGCGGGCCTTCGTGCTGGCGCTGGTGCTGGTCGTGGTGGCCTGGGTCTTGGCCCAAACACTGCGCAAGGTGCCTGCGTTGGGTGGAACAGGGGCGCAAAGCGCGGATTAAAGGTCGCGTCCTCTCCATACATTTCTTAATCTGTGTCCAACCTCACCCACCTGCCCTCCCCTTACATTAAAGGCATGACTCCTTTAAGAACCATCATGACCCGTGACCTCGTGACCGCCAGCAAAGACGCCAGCCTCAAAGAAGTTGCCGCGCTGATGGCCGACAACGACATCGGCAACGTGCTGTTTATGGACGGCGACAAGCTGGTCGGCATCTTGACCGACCGCGACATCGTGGTGCGGGCGGTGGCGTTTGGCCGCGACTCAGGCAGCCTAGCGGTTGACCACGCCACCGCTGATCCCTTTAGCCTCGACGTCGAGACCGACATCACCGCCGCCGCCGCGCAGATGGGCGAGCGCCAGATTCGCCGGTTGCCCGTCACTGAAAACGGCAAGGTGGTGGGCATCGTCAGCCTTGGCGATCTCAGCAACCGTGCCAACGGAGATGCCGATCAAACCGCGCTGGAAGGCATCAGCACGCCGACGTTGTAAGCGAATTCAGCTTGTGGGGAGGGAGCCGAGATGCTCTCTCCCCTTTTGCTGTCTCATGACTATCGCAACTCAGACACACATGATATCATTTCGATGTAGTTTTGATAGGCCGCTTGTGGATCAATCAACCAAAGTGGGCCTTCAAAAGGAGCTGATGCAATGAGCGAACTGGACAAAGTACCGCAGACTTCAGGCCGGGGCGTGTCGCCGGAAAGTGGCGTAGCCAGCGTGGAGCGCCGCGCCTTCGGTTTGCCGGGAGTGCCCGCCGTGCTGCTGTGGCTGGTGGTGGTCGCGGCAGCGCTGGGCACACTGCTGTTTGGCGGCGGGGCGCTTTCATTGCTGGGCTTCGTGCTGGCGGCGCTGGCCTTTTTCGGCTTGATCGGCTTTTTTATCGTGCAGCCCAATCAGGCCAGCGTGCTGACCTTATTCGGCCGCTACGTCGGCACCGAGCGGCGCAACGGCTTTTACTGGACCAATCCCTTCACGGTTCGCAAGCGGGTATCGCTGCGGATTCGCAATTTCAACTCCGAGCGCCTCAAGGTCAACGACCTGATGGGCAACCCCATCGAAATCGCCGCCGTGATCGTCTGGCGCGTGGTCGACACGGCGCGGGCGCTGTTTGATGTGGAAGATTACGTGGGCTTCGTGGAGATTCAGGCTGAAACCGCCCTGCGCCACCTCGCTTCGCAGTACCCCTACGACAACTACGAGGAAACTGGCATGAGCCTGCGCGGCAACGCCGACGAGGTGGCCGAGGCGCTGGGCCGCGAGCTGACCACCCGCCTGCGCCACGCCGGCGTAGAAGTTTTGGAGGCCCGCCTGTCGCACCTGGCTTACTCGCCGGAAATTGCCGGAGCGATGCTCCAGCGCCAGCAGGCCAGCGCCATCATCGCCGCCCGCTCTCAAATCGTGGCCGGCGCGGTGGGCATGGTCGAGATGGCCCTCAAGCAACTTTCCGAGCAAAACATCGTGCAGCTCGACGAGGAGCGCAAGGCCCAGATGGTCAGCAACTTACTGGTGGTGCTGACCAGTGAGCGCGGCACACAGCCGGTGGTCAACGCCGGAAGCCTCTACTAAGCAGTGGCCCGCCGAGCATGACCCGCAAGCATTTTGCCCTGAGAATCAGCCCCAATCTTTACGCCGCGCTGGAGCGCTGGGCCGCCGACGACCTGCGGAGTGTCAACGCCCAGATTGAATATCTGCTGGTACAGAGTGTCAAGAAAGCGGGCCGGAGCAAGGAAAAAGAGTCGCCCGAAGGTGAGGAAAGGCAAAGCGGAGCTGAGACAGAGAGCTGAGCGTCTCAGCAACCAAAAGGGGAAGAGCGCGGCCCGAACGCTCTTCCCCTTTTTTGATTCAACGCGCCAGCCAGACTCGGTTTTGTGAGCCGCTGGGCGCAGCTCTTCCTTTCAGCAGCCCACTTTCCCCTCACTCCTCCCAAGTCTGGCGCGGCCCTTCGGAGTGGCGCTCCGGTACATCTGCCCAGCGGCCCGAGGCGACAGGAAAAAAACCGGCGGCGTCCCTGCGGGCGGAGCGGGCATACAAATACACCCAAGTTTGGCGCGGCCCCTGCTCCGTCTGAGCGGTGACTTGGACGCGGTGATACAGCGGCGGCATGAGGTGAAGCCCTTCTAGATCATCCAGAAAGGGCAGGGCACTCACCCAGCTCTGGGCGTCGTAGGTATACAGCCAGCCCGATACTGGAACACTGGCTCCTTCATCCGCAAACAGCGCCGGATAACCTTCGGGCCGCAGATCAGCCAACACCACGCCGCTGAGCTGAGCGGGTTCGGCGTGGTAGTTACCGCCGCGCCGGGCCACTTCTTCCCAGCGCTCGCCGGGCATCAGGGTGCCATAGACAAATACGCTGGTCAGGTCGGTGTCGGTCTGAGACAAAGCGGGCGCAAAAGGTTCATTCATGGCTTTTAGAGTAGGTCAAAACAGCGCTGCGCCGGAAAGAGTCAGCCAGCACCCCAAGTTGAGAGGCGTCCCGGCCGCAATGTCAGACTTGCGCCGATTTCTCACCGCCAGACGGTGCAGAGTAGAGCATGTTGCCCTCAAAATCGCGCCCGCGCCCGGCTCGCCACCTCGCCGCCATACTCCTCGGCCTCAGTTTGGGCGCAGTCGGCATCTCCGCCGCCCAAAGCGCCATGCCCACTTTGCCTAATCCTCCGGCAGGCAGCGGCCTCTTGCAAAATTCACCGCTCGCGCCCAAACCGCTGAGTGCCAGCGAAGCCAAGAGCCTGAGGAGCATCTTCACCAAGTCGCGCCCCGGCAGCCTGCGCTTAGAGCAGTGCCCGGTCAAAGGCAGTTGTGTGGCCCCCGACGGCGAACCCGACGGGCTGGGCAGCGGCTTTGTGATCGAGTCGGGCAAAAACGGCACGCTGGCACTGACGGCTTACCACGTGGTGTTCGGAGCCAAGAATCTGGTGGCGGTGACCGCCGACAAAACCCGTTATCCAGCGACGGTGGTGGCTTACGACGACTCACACGACGTGGCCCTGCTCAAAATCAACGTTCCGGCGGGCCGCACTCTTGCCGTGTTGCCGATCGCCGCCGAGATGCCCAAAGTCGGTCAGAGTGCGCTGGCGATCGGCAACGGGGGCGGCGAATTTCTGGTGTCCAAAACGGGTCGGCTCACCGCGCTTGACGTGGCCGCCAGCCGCGCCAATTTTCCTTCCGGTACGCTTGAACTGACCGCGCCTTTGGTGCCGGGTGACAGCGGCGGGCCGATTTTGAACGCTCAGGGCGAAGTGATGGGCATCGTCAGTTACATCAGCGCCCGCGCCACGCCGTTCGGCATTGCTACCCAGTCGTCTTACGCGGTGCCGGTGACCAAAGCCAGCCCGCTGCTAAGCGAACTGCGCAGCGGCGTCAAGGTGGACGCCCCCGTCATTGGCCTGCTGTCATTTGGTGACATTGCCGACGAGTATTTTGAACCGCTGGGCTTGGGCAAATTGCCGGGGGCGGTGTTTACCTCGGTGACCAAAGGCAGCCCCGCCGATCAGGCCGGACTCAAACCTCTCAAGCCGCTGACCAGTGACGAGTACGGCACTCCGACCCGGCTTAGCGGCGACGTGATCACCGCCATCAACGGCGTGCGGATTCGCAACTTTGATGAGCTGCTCAGCGCCGTGCGGGCACGCAAAGTTGGCGACACCATCAAGCTCAGTGTGGTGCGCGACGGCAAAGCGATTCCTGACTTGAGTCTCAAGCTGGGGCCGCGCACCATCACGGCGGAAGAGCAGCGGTAAACAGAAGCGGGAGCTAAACCGCCCCTGTTTCCTCGGCGTCCAGCGGGTCAATCACCGCAGGTGTAAAGCCCTGCGCTTTGCCGCACACTGGGCAGTGGCCCGGCACCACACCGCCCCGGCTGACGCTCCCACAACTGAGGCAGGCCACCGGGCCAGCATGCGCTTCTCCGCCCACTACCTTTTCCGGCTTTTCCAAATCCCAGGGCGGCACAATCGGCAATCCCGGTGGCGCTTGGCCTGATGGATGGACGAACAAGCTGAGCTGGCCGTTTTGCTCGAAGTAGGCCCGCTGCACTTCGCCAAGTTGGCGCACGCTCTGGTTGCGCAGGGTTTCGCACACGTCTTCGCGGCTGAGTTTGGCGTGTTCGAGCTCAGCGAGTTGCAGCACCCCACCGCGCACCAATTCGCTGGGCCGACCTTCTATGAGCGTCTCGATGGTTTCGCGGCGGCGAATGAGCCACGCCAGGCCTTGCTGGAGTCCCACCACCAAGGCCATCACCAGCATGGCGTGCAGCAGCGGCACTTCGGGGTAAAACATCGGGTCGCCCACCGCCGAGCCAAGCGCAATGACGATGGCGAACTCGATGGCGCTGAGCTGCGCGAGGCTGCGCCGCCCGGAGGAGCGCAGCAGCACGATCAGCCAGATGAAAATAATCAGCGTACGGACGACAATTTCGACGTAAAACAGCGGCGGCGCGTCGCCCAAAAAGAGCCGCGCCCAATCGAACGGCTTGACGTCGCTCATGGCTGCTCAGCAGCGCTCTCGGCTGAACTTATTCCCAAACCCGCCAGAATGCGGGGGCGGTTCCAACCGATCAGCTTGGAGAGTTCGGTGAGGGCTTGCTCGAAGACTTGGGCATCGGCATTCAGCTCATCTGTGTTCACCTCGGCTGCATTCACATCATCTGGGCTGTGCTGACGCAGGATGAGCCACAGGGCGTTGCGGCGCTCCAAAAAGGCGCGGGTGTCGGTGAGCGGCATCTGCTGAGTGTAGCCAGAACCGGAGGCCCATAGCCAAGTGCTAAGCTCTGCCGAATGAACCTCAGTCCACCGCTCACCAGCGACTCCAAAGCCGAGTGGCGCAAGTGGGCGCGGGGGCGGCGAGCGACCCTGCCGGACGTGTCAGCACAAATCGTGGAGCAGTTGCGAACTTTCTTGGAAGCTGAGGGCGCGTCGGTGGTGCTGGCTTACCGGGCTTTGCCGGGCGAGGTGGACGTATCGGCGCTGAGCGGTCAGTTTACCTTGCTCGCGCCGCGTGCCCACTTCCGGCCCGCCGCGCACCTGACCTTGCACGCCTGGGAAAGCGCCACAGAGCTAAGCCGTTTCGGGGCGCTTGAGCCGCCGCTGGGCACGCCGGAAGTGAACCGGGCCAGGATCGATACCGTGCTGCTGCCGGGACTGGCCTTTGACAGATCCGGTGTGCGCCTCGGCTACGGCGGCGGCTTTTATGACCGGCTACTCTCCGGCTGGGCGGTGAGGACAGTGGGTGTGGTGCAGGAAGCCTTGCTGCTGCCCGCGCTGCCGCGTGAGGCCCACGACTTGCCCGCACAGTGGCTGGCGTGCGAATCGGGGGTGCGCCGCGCTTGACACCGCCCGCACGAGTGCCTATACTCCCCTTCGCTTGGCCTCCAGCCTTTAATGGATCGTTAGCTCAATTGGCAGAGCAGCTGACTCTTAATCAGCGGGTTGTAGGTTCGATTCCTACACGATCCACCACCTTGAACACCGTCTAGTGCGGTGTTTTTCCGTTTCTCTATTCTGCTGTCATGCTTCCCAACGCGGCGGTTGTCACTACCGTGTCACTGCCAGCTCAAAAAAGGCTTGGTTTGGCCCACCCACCGCCACTGGAAAGAGGTCACTCAGATCAAATGCGGCCTCTTCTCTTTGGTCATCATAAAGGTGGGCGTACACGCGCAAGGTGAAAGCCACGTCTGCATGGCTCAGCCGGTCACTGATGAGGGCCAGCGGCAAGCGGTGAACGTGCTGGCCTTTGCCGCTGCTGGGCTGAGCCACTTTCTAGCGCCGCAAAATGCTGAGCCGTGGGCCACCCTTCACTTACAGCTCGCGGCGGCTCCCTTTCATCTTTTGGACGTTCAGACGATGCGCCACGCCTTCCCGATCATTGGCGGGTCGGCATGGTACATAGCCGCTCTCGAAGCAGGGCCAGCACGCCGGGCCGCCCAGCTCGCGGCATGCTGGGCCGTGTCCTCACTGGTTGCCGGTGTCACCCAGCCGTATGAAGACGGCGAAGCGGAGGCCATGCTAGATACGCTGCTCACGTCCTACACTTCGCTTGTGCCGCTGAGACTGAATTGAGCAAAGCAGAGCGCCCCGCGTCACCCGGTAAGGGAATGAAGTGGGGCGCTCTCGTAGGGGGTGGGGGGTGAAAAAAAGTTTGGGGAGGGGGTGAGTATATTCTTCCAACCCCACTCCGAAACGGCGTCAACACTTACAGGACTTTTCTAACCCGGCACCCTACCCCCTTTCCTAGAGGGAGGTGGGGGTGGAAGTCTTGGTGGTGCCAGCTTCTACGAAGAGAAACGCCGCTATCGCCACGAACACCACCATGGTCAGGCTGAGCACCAAGTAGAACAGGGTCTCAAAGTCGACGCCGCTCACGGGCGTAGTGTTCAGCGGCTGCGGGAGGTATGAGATAGCGGCCATGCCGGTGTAGTGCATTCCGGCGATCGCAACGCCCATGACCAGAGACGCACCGAGCTGAACACTGATTCGGGCGGTACGGGTGAGGTCAGCGACGATCACGCGGGAGAACAGGTAGAACGCGACGATCGCCGCTCCCACGGCAATCAGTACGCTCAGGCCGACCAGAAGGGGGTTGTACTGTGGGGTGGCGTTGAGTTGCAGCGCAGCCATGCCGATGTAATGCATCAGGACGATGCCGCTTCCGGCGATGGCCCCGCTGGTAAGGATGCGCGGGATGGTCGGTGTTCCTTTGAACAGCAGGACGCTCGCGGCGACAAGGAAGCCGATGGCACTGACACCAGAGATGAGCGTGAGCGGCAGGCCGTACCCGACGTTGACAGGGAGTTGCATGGCGAGCATTCCCACGAAGTGCATGGCCCAGATGCCGTACCCGAGAACCGCGCCGAGGACGACCGGAGCGACAGTTCCACCGACGCGGGCGTAACGGCGAGCGAGTTCTAGAGCGAGGCCGGAGGTGATCACGGCGATGATCACGGAGAACAGGATATACGGGGTGTTCCAATAGGTGTGCAGCATGGTGTCGTGCATGTGTCAGGCTCCTCTGAGTTGATTGCCAACTCGGTTCATTCAAACCTAAGCACTGCGTTCTCACACGCTTCTTACTCCTGTAAGCGTGGATACCAAATACCCCCAGCGTTGATCGGAGCCTTCAGCTTCAGAGGTTATGTTGCCTTGACCGCATTGGGTTACTGTCTACTCTAAACGCGGCTGGCTCTACAATCCTAAAGATACGGCGAACAAACTCGTGGAAGTGGCATTGGATAACCACTTACTCCCCTCTTGGCAAACCGGAAGCTTGACCGGCGTTCGTTTAGCTCTAGAAACCGTCGGTACGCCGCGTAACAAAATGGGCGGGCATGGCCAAAGTCCATCAGTCGTTGAAGTGCCTGAGTATTATGTAAGAGATGCACTCAATACGATAGCCAGCGCCATTATTCTCCTCGCTGAGGCTGGTAAGACCTTACCTTAGATAAAAATTTGAAAAACAAGGTGCATTAACAGCTTCAATCCAGCCTCGTAAAAATGTTTGCCATCCAACCTCTACCGCTCCAAAGCGTACAGCGCCGCGCCCACAATGCCCGCGTCGTTTTGCAAGCTGGCCGTGACCACTTTGGTTTTGCACTCGATATTCGATTGCCATTTTTCGGCCTTTTTGCTGATACCGCCGCCGATAATAAACAGATCCGGCGAGAACAGCATCTCAACATGCTGCAAGTATTTGTTGGCCCGCTTCGACCAGCTTTTCCAGCCTAAATCTTCTTGTTCGCGGGCGCGGTCTGAGGCCCATGCTTCGGCTTCGGTGGCGGCCTTGTCGACGTTGAGCCACAAATGGCCGAGTTCGGTATTGGGCACCAGCACGCCGCCGTACATCAGTGCGCTGCCAATGCCGGTGCCGAAGGTCAACAAGATCACTGAGCCAACTTCACCTTTGCCCGCGCCGAAGCGGGTCTCAGCGAGTCCGGCGGCGTCGGCGTCGTTGAGGAGGGTGACTTGCTGGCCGGTGGCTTTGGTAAACAGATCGTCGGCATCGAGGCCAATCCAGCCTTTGTCCACGTTGGCCGCGCTCATGGTGTGGCCGTGCTGCACCACGCCGGGAAACGTCACCCCAACTGGCCCACTGTGATCGAAATGCTTGACCAATTCAGCCACCACCTCGGCGACGTCGTGCGCTTTGGCCCCAGCAGGTGTATCAATTCGCAGGCGCTCCGCCGTGAGCTTGCCAGTGTCCGTGTCTACAGGAGCGCCCTTGATCCCGCTGCCGCCGATGTCAATGCCGAGAATGAGGCTCATATCTTTTAGCGTATCAAGTTTGGGTGGGGGGATGCGTTTATTTCTAGACCCTCCCCCCCACCAAAAAAAGGGAGCAGACCCCTCAAGATCCGCTCCCCGCACTCTCAAAACACTCAGGCCAGAATCTGGGTTTGCTCCTGCTTGCCGCGCTCAAAGGTCAGGTGTTCGGTACCGATCTTGACCCGCACTTCCTCGTCGCCGTGCGAGAGCAGTTCCAGCGCCAGCGGGTCTTCGATCTCCTCGCGCACCAGCGTGCGGAGCTGCCGCGAGCTGCCCACCGCGTGCTTGGGACTGCGGGCCTTGAGTTTGCTGACCAGCCAAGCCGCCACACCCGCTTCAAATTCCACGCTGAGTTCGCGGCTGGCGAGTTCCTCGCGCATCTCGTCGAGCAGTTGCTGCGACACCCGCACCAGTTCGTCCTCACCCAGAGGCCGGAAGCGAATCACTTCGTCGAGGCGGTCTAGGAATTCTGGGGTGAACATGTGGCGCAGCGGGGTGTTGTTGTCTGGCGTCACCGGACTAAATCCGGTGGTGGGGCTGACGTTGAAGCCGGTGTTGCTGGTCATGATCAAGATGGTGCGCCGGAAATCCACCGTGCGGCCCAGTCCGTCAGTCAGGCGGCCATCGTCGAGAACCTGAAGGAAGGTGTTGTAGATGTCGGGGTGGGCCTTTTCGATCTCGTCGAGCAAGATCACGCTGAACGGCTGGCGGCGCACCGCTTCGGTCAGGCGTCCACCCTGCTCGTAGCCCACATAGCCGGGAGGCGAGCCGATTAGCTTGCTAACGCTGTGGGCTTCCTGAAACTCCGACATGTCCACCCGAATGAGCGAGCGCTCACTGCCAAAGAGGGTGCGGGCCAGCGCTTTGGCAAGGTGGGTTTTGCCCACGCCGCTCGGCCCCACGAACAGGAAGCTGGCCGCCACACGGGTTCGGCCCCCCAGCCCCACACGGGCGCGGCGCAGGGCATTGCTGAGCGCTTTGATGGCCTCGGGCTGGCCGTACACTTGCGAGTCGAGCTGATCGTCGAGGTCGGCGAGTTGGGCCGCCGTTTCCTCAGAGTAGATGCCGCCCATCGAGTTGATGACGCTCTCAATGTCCTCACGGGCCACCATCGGCTCGCCCATCTCGTTCTCGGCGACTTGAATGCCCAGACTCATGTTGAGGCGCACCCGGCTCGCGGCCTCGTCGATCAGGTCAATGGCCTTGTCGGGAAAGTTACGGCCCGGCAAGCTGCGTTCACCGATGCGCACGGCCAGATCAATGGCCGCGTCAGGAATCTGGACACCATGATGCTCCTCGTAGCGGGCACGCAGACCGCGCAAAATCTGAACCGTCTCAGCGGGGCTGGGTTCCAGCACGATGACGGGTTGGAAACGGCGCTCTAGGGCTGCGTCCTTTTCGATGTAACGGTGATACTCGCCGGTGGTGGTCGCGCCGATCACCTGAATCTCGCCGCGTGAGAGGGCAGGTTTGAGGATGTTGGCGGCGTCTAGCGTGCCTTCCGCGCCGCCCGCGCCGACCAGGGTGTGCAACTCGTCAATGAAAGCCATGACTTTGGCGTTGCGGAGCTCTTCGATAATCTGGCGCAGCCGCTCCTCGAATTCGCCCCGGTATTTGGTTCCGGCCACCACGCCCGACAGATCGAGGCTGACCAGCCGGACGCCGTGCAGGTTGGGCGGGGTGCGCTTCTCGTGAATGGCCAGCGCCAGCCCTTCGACGATGGCGGTTTTACCCACGCCGGGATCACCGATCAGCACTGGATTATTTTTGGTGCGGCGCGACAGGATTTGGGTCACGCGGCGAATTTCATCGGCGCGGCCAATCACCGGGTCGAGCTTGCCTTCACGCGCCTGCTTGGTGAGGTCGCGGCCATATTCGTCGAGGAAGGGCGTCGCCACCGGCTTGGCCGCCTTGCCGCCCGCCGCGTCGCCCTGCGCCAGAATGCGCCAGCGGATGGTGTCCACGTCTTTGGTGAGTTCCTGCAAAATGCGGAAGGCCACGCCGTCACCCTCACGGATGATGCCCAGCAAAATGTGCTCGGTGGAGGTGACCTGAGCGCCCAAGCTGCGGGCCTCGGCGCTGGCGAGCTCCATGACCCGGCGGGCACGCGGCGTGATGCTGGGGGCGTCGTTGAGGCGGTTGCCCTCGCCGCGCCCGATAATTTCTTCGACCCGGCGGCGCAGACCGTCTAAGGTGGCGTCAAATTCGCCGAGGATCAGCGCCGCCGTGCCGCCTTCGCGCATCAGGCCCAGCAGCAGATGTTCGGGGCCGACCATGGCGTGGCCGAGGCGGTTGCCTTCCTCGCGGGCGTAGTGAAAAACCAGTCTGGCTCGGTCATCGTATCGGTTCATGGCATCCCTCGAAAACTGGCCGTACAGACCAAAGAACGAACTTGAGTGAAGGGGGCGGCGGCGCGGCTTGGGGTGAAATGAACGCTCGGGAAGTATAGGGGAAGCGCTCTGAACGGCAGGTCACAACTGAAGCTGGCAACGCCGGTCAGGCGCGGCAGCGTGCAGGAAAAACGTTCGAGAAAGCTGGGCACTGCCGTTATTTTAGAGCGGCGCGGTGAGCAGCAGGCCGCCTAATCTCACCATCTCGCCCTGACGCCCCGCTGAACAGAGCGGCGCGGAGCCTTAGTGGACGCCGCTTTCCAGTAGTTCATGTACCACACGCGCCGTCATGCCCCAGATGTCGTGGCCCTGCCAGGGATAGCGGTACAGCAAAAACCGGCGACCGTCCGGCCCGGTTCGTTCTTCGGCGGGCTGCTCCAAAGCACGCAGCTCGCTGAGCGGCGGCAGCAAAATAGCCGCCACTTCGCTGCTCGGCGCGAGGCGAGGCTGGGCCTCCAAGCGGGCCAGCACCGGCGTGACGTGAAAACCCGCTGGCGTGAACACGTCGTCGAGTTCGCCCAGCACGCTCACCGTGCTTTCCTCCAGGCCGACTTCTTCCCAGGCTTCCCGCAAAGCTGCTTGCGTAGCCGTTTCGCCCGCTTCCAAGCTGCCACCGGGAAAACTGATCTGGCCTTGGTGGGTGGGAAGGTCGCTGCTGCGGACAGTGAGCAGCACCCTCGGATCGGCCTCGCGGGTCAGGCCCACCAGCACGGCGGCGGCGCGGTAGTGCGGCAAATGCAGAGCGCGGCGGGTGCGCCCACGCTGCCAATCGGCCCACGGGTCAAGCTCAGACCTCTCCCCTCTCACTCGGCGTCCAGTTGGCGCAGGGTAGCGTCGGTGTGGGCCCGCAGGGCGATTTCGGGGTTGATCCCGCCCGCCCGCGCCCACGCCACCACAGCGGCCAGCACTTGCCCGGCGCTTTGTTCGTCGCAGGCGACTTGTTGGAGCGCTTCGTCAATGGCAGAAGTTGAACTGGCGCTTGCCTGACTTAACTTCTGGGCCTGCGCTTCCCGCGCCAGTGCTCCCAGCGCACGCGGAATCTGGTCGGCAGCTTTTCGGGGTTTACCACCGCGCTCCTGAGCTTTGATGTTTTGCCAGTTGCGGATCACCTCGTCGCTACCCGCCACCTGAACCTCACCGAACACGTGCGGGTGCCGCCGAACCAGCTTGTCCACGATCCTCTGTTCCACGTCTCGGTAACTAAACGTGCCCGCTTCCTCAGCGATCACGCTGTGAAACGCCACTTGCAGCAGCACGTCGCCGAGTTCGGCCGGTAACTCGGTCATATCGCCCGCCGAGATCGCGTCGGCGGCCTCAGCAGCTTCTTCGAGCAGGTAGGGGCGCAGGGTCTGGTGGGTCTGTTCCTGATCCCAGGGGCAACCGCCGGGCCCACGTAGGCGGCGCATGGTGCTGAGCAGCTCATTCACTCCGCTATGCTACCCGCCCAGATGAGGGCCAACGGCGAACTTGCTTGCCAAACTGAAGGCGAGCTGACGCGCTGGGCCGCCTCAACTCACTGACAGGTCACCTTTCATCAGCTTGTTTGGCTCACAGTGAAGCCATGACTCGCCTCTCCCTGAACCCACTGCGTTTGACAAGTGCCGCCGCCCTGAGCTGTGCCTTACTGGGCGCGGCGCTCGCCCAAACCGCTCCCGACCCTGCTGCTCCACCCGCCCCCGCGGCTGCGACAGCTCCGGCACCGACGCCGCCCGCCCCTGCGGCCGCTCCAGTCATGGCGGCGGGGCCACTTAACCGCGAGAAACTTCAAAACGCCACCTACGTCATTTTGCCGCCCGTGATTCAGGGCAATGCTTCACTGATCGGCGGCAGCGACCTCAAAGAAGTTTTGGGAGCCATGTCACGCGACTCGCAGGGCGCTCTCAAGCGGCACTACCCCGGTGCCAGTTTCACCACCGATGTCAACGCCCCAAACGTGATCCGGGTCTCGCCGCAGATGCAGGCTCCCGGCGCTCTGGTGCCCTGGGCCAACATCGGTGCCCGCTGGGTGATTCAGGCACAGGGCGCACCGGACTTGGTGTTGCAGCAAGACTTCAGCTTGTGGTCGGTGTACACGCACCGCGCCGACGCCGCCAACTTCGTGTTCGACCAATTGGCCCAGCGGCTCCCGTAAACAGTTTTAGAGAATGAAGAAAGAGGGGTGAAGAGGAAAAGCCAATCCTTTTTCGCCCCTCTTACCACTTCCCAAACCTAATTCAGCCGCATCCAGTAGTAATCATATTTGCCCAGCGTCATCGGGTACGGCTCCTCGCCGATCATGGGAAAAGGGCTGGCTCCGGCCAACGTTACGGGCGTGCGGTTGCGGTAAGCGCTCAGGTCGAGCGTGACGGCCTGCGCGTTGGCCGCGAAGTTGCTGACGATCAGCAGGGTTTCTTCCTCGGTGCGGCGGATAAACGCCAAGATCGCCGGGTTGTTGGTGTCGACAAAGGTCAAGTCGCCGTGCGCGAACGTCGGGTGGCGGCGGCGCAGTTCGAGCTGGCGCGAGTGCCACTTCAGCAGGCTGCTGGGGTCTTGCTCCTGACTGGCGACGTTGACCCGCTGGAAGCCGTACACCGAATCCTGAATCGGCGGAAAAAAGCAGTCGGCGGGCGCAGCCGTAGAAAAGCCGCCGCTGGTTCCGGCATTCCACTGCATCGGAGTCCGTACGCCGTTGCGGTCGGCCTGCGACAGGTCGTCGCCCATGCCGATTTCGTCGCCGTAGTACAGAAAGGGGCTGCCCGGTAAGGCCAGCAGCACGGTGGTCAGCAGCTCGATTTTGCGCCGGTCATTGTCGAGCAGCGAGGACAGGCGGCGGCGAATGCCCACGTTGATCTTCATGCGGGTGTCGGGCGCGTAGGCAGCGTACATGAAGGCCCGCTCGTCGTCCGTGACCATCTCAAGGGTGAGTTCGTCGTGGTTTCTGAGGAAGGTGGCCCACTGCCCGAACGCCGGAATGGCCGGCAGGCGATCCATGATCTCGCGGATGCTGGAGGTGTCTTCGCGCTTGAGGCTCATATACAGCCTCGGCATCACCGGGAAGTTGAAGCACATGTGAAACTCGGGATCGGCGTCGGTGCCGAAATATTCCACCACGTCTTCGGGCCACTGGTTGGCCTCGGCCAGCAGCAATCTGCCGGGGTACTCGTTGTCCACCATCCGCCGCAGCCGCTTGAGAATCTCGTGGGTTTCGGGCAAGTTCTCGCAGTTGGTGCCTTCCCGCTCCACCAGATACGGCACAGCGTCCACCCGGAAGCCGTCCACGCCGAGTTCCAGCCAGAAGCGGGCGGCGGTCAGCAGTTCATTGGTGACTTCGGGGTTGTCGAAGTTGAGGTCAGGCTGGTGCGAGAAGAAGCGGTGCCAGAAAAACTTGCCGACCTGCTCGTCGTACGTCCAGTTGCTCGTTTCGGTGTCAGTGAAAATAATGCGGGCGTCGGCGTACTCGGTGCCGGTGTCGCTCCAGACGTAGTAAGAGTAATACGGGTTCTCCGAGCCGTCGGGCAGGGTCGGGCCTTTGCGGGCAGCCTGAAACCAAGCGTGCTGGTCGGAGGTGTGGTTGGTGACAAAGTCTGTGACGACTTTCAGGCCGCGTGCGTGGGCTTCGCGCAGAAACACCTTGAAGTCCTCTAAGGTGCCCAGATCCGGGTGAACGTCGGTGTAGTGGGCCACGTCGTAGCCGTCGTCGCGCAGCGGGCTGGGATAAAACGGCTGGAGCCACAAGCAGTCCACGCCCAACGTGCGCAGGTAGTCGAGCTTGCCGGTCAAACCCGGAAAGTCGCCTTTGCCGTTGCCATCGCCGTCGGCGTAGGTGCGAACCGAGAGCTCATAAAAGACGGCACTTTTGTACCACTCGCCGGGCTGCTGCACCGAGGCGGTCATGCTGGACAGGGAACTGGCAGAAGGGGACTGAGTCATGCGTCTTATTCTAGAGAACCTTAAGTTGGAAGCGTCCACTCTTTATTAAGACTCGGCGATGCCGAAACCCGTACCCAGCTCAGACACGGACGCAACAAAAAAGCCCCAGCACTCAGCCGGGGCAAATGTTCAGGCGGACGGGGCTTAGTTCTCCAGCACCGCTTCGTGCTCAATTTCCACGTTGCCTTTCATGATCTGGCTCAGCGGGCACATCTCGGCGGCTTTGGTGACCTGCGCTTCAAAACCGGCTGGGTCGAGGCCGTCCACCGAGCCGCGCACCATCAACTTCATTTTGGTGATCTTAAAGCCTGCGCCGTCGGGCTCCATCACGCAGGTGGCGTCGGTGGCCAGTAAGCGGGCGGGGTGGCCATCAGCCGCGAGCAGGGCCGAGAGCTGCATGGTAAAGCAGCCGCTGTGGGCCGCCGCCAAGAGTTCTTCGGGGTTGGTGCCGGGAGCGTCTTCAAAACGGGTGTGAAAGCTGTAGGGCGTTTCTTGAAGGACGCCGCTGCCGCTGCTGAGTGTACCTTTGCCGTTTCGGAGGTCGCCTGTCCAGCGGGCGTTTGCTTTGCGTTCGATAGTGGCCATAGTTTTTATGAGACACCTTAAAGAAGCTTGCAAGGTGAAAACACGCTCTGGAGACCTTCAGGAAGCGTGGTTGGCCAAATATGACAGAGTTGGCCTTCAGAGTACTTGAAGGCTGCTCCGAGCAGGAGCAAAATCCCGCCGGGAAGCCCAGCAGACCGCTGCCGCCCCCCCCAGCGGCAAACGCTCCGGAGTGCTATACATAAAGACTCAGTTAGGCAAGTGTCATGCCCAGCCGGGGTTATGTGACACAATTGACCCTAGATGTGAGTAAAGTGGCACCCTTAGCAGCGCAGCCGGTTTGTCTGGCTTGTCCGATCCACTCTCACCTTGGAGGAACTATGAAGCACAAATTGATGAGCACCACTCTCACCTTGATGATCGGCAGCTCGGCTTTGGCCGGTGGCGCTGGCCCCGCACCCATCGTCACTCCTGTTAAACCCGCCCCGGTCATGCCCGCTGTCAAGCCCGCGCCCCCCATGCCCAAACCGGCCATGACGATGCCCGCCTGCACCGAAGGCGGCTGGGCCAAGCAAGCCATCGATCTGGTCACGTCCAAGGGCCTGTTTATCGGCTATCCCGACGGCAGCTTTGATTGGTGTAATGCCATCACCCGCCAAGAAGTGGCGCAGGTGCTGGCCCGTTTGCTGGCTCAATTGCCCGCGAACCAAACCACCTTCGATCCTGCTGAGCTTGAAACCCTACGCCAGGGCGTGCAGCAAGCCCTCGACGGCCTCAAAGAACTGACCGCGCGGGTTGACGCCCAAGACCAGACCATCGCCGATTTGCAAAGCCAGATTGCGGCGCTGCAAGCGGCCATGGACAACATGCCCGCTGAAGGCGGCAGCGGCATGGCAGGTGCGGCTGGAATTCCCGGAGAAGCTGGCCCGGCAGGCGCTGACGGCGCAGATGGTGCTGACGGAGCCGACGGCGCACAAGGCCCGGCAGGCCCCGCAGGTGCAGCCGGCCCGGCAGGCGCTGACGGTGCTGATGGAGCCGACGGCGCAGATGGTGCTGACGGAGCCGACGGCGCACAAGGCCCGGCAGGCCCCACAGGCGCAGCCGGCCCACAAGGCATTCAGGGCGAAGTTGGCCCGCAGGGTGCTGCCGGCCGCGATTTCGTGCCGCCCGCCGCGCCGTTCCGCTACGGCAACTACATTGGCGCTTCGTACTACGGCGTGCTGCAAAACAGCGTCGGCACGATGGCCCGCGTGATGGTCGGCAACGACTCGCTGTTCGGCAACTTCGGCGTCCGCTTGACCGGCGACATCAAAGTCAGCGGCAGCACCCCCGGTAACAGCGCTTCGGGCTTGGTCACGTACCGGGGCACCACCGGACGCTTTGACGGCATCCTCGGCGTGGGCGGCGGCTACAACTTCGACCGTCCGGCAACCGCCAACAGCACCAACAAAGGCTCCACCTTCGGCGAATTGCTGGTGGGCGTCGACTACCGCATCATCGACCGTATCGCTCTGTTCGGCGAAGCCCGTCAGCACTACTACTTCGACGGCACCAACGACAACATCAGCTCGATTGCCGCTGGCCTGAAGTTCCGCTTCTAAACCATTTTTCACCCAAAAGTCCGGCCCGCTGTGGTCGGGCTTTTTTTGTGTACAAATTTGTGTGCAGGGCTGCGCGTCGATATGGTTTGGCGGCGGTGTAGTTTGTCTGCGGTGTGGTTTGGCTTTGGACTGCCGCCATGTCAGACTGCGGGCATGTCACAACCTGCGCTGCCCGCGTCTGCTCAGCCTTGGCCGTTTGCTTCGGGCGGCCCCTCTCTCCACGGTACGGTGTTCGCCGCGCCCAATGAGCGGGCCGCCGTGCTGCTCACCCACGGCTACGCCGAGCACCTTGGCCGCTACAGCCGCGTCATCGCCGCACTGAACCAAGTGGGCGTGAGCGTGTATACCTACGATCAGCGCGGACACGGCCAGTCGCCCGGCGCACGGGCAGTGGTGGATATGGACGTGTTGGTCAGCGACCATTTGCGGGCGCGGGAAGCGCTGCAAGAACTCCAGGTGCCGCTGATCGCCTTTGGTCACAGCATGGGCGGCCTCATCACGGCGGCTTCGGTGCTGCGCGACCCACGCGGCCTTGCGGGCGTGATTTTGTCCAGCCCGCTGCTGTTGGTTGGCGAAGACGAAAGCGCGGTTCTCAAAGCGCTCAGCGGCGTGCTGGGACGGTTCTTTCCCAGTTTGCCGGTTACCGTGTTGGAATCGGGCGGCTTGTCGCGCCTCCCCGAAGAAGTCAGCGCTTACGACAACGACCCGCAAGTCTACCGGGGCAAAGTTCCGGCCCTGACCGCCGCCAGCATGCTGCGCCTCAGCCGCCAACTCAGCGCCGAGTATCCGCAGTGGCGCTTGCCCACCTTGGTGCTGCACGGCACCGCCGACCGCCTCGCTGACGTGCGCGGCTCGCAGCGCTTTGCACAGACGGCGGGAACGGCCCGCACCCCTAGACCGGCCATCGATTACCTCGAAGTGGAGGGCGGTTACCACGAGCTGTTTAACGACACCGTGCAAGCAGAAGTGACGGCCAAAATGCTGGCGTGGGTGGAGCAGCTGTTGGCAAGCCAAGAAAGCTAGACCTTTGGCGGCCCCGCTATGCGGCCTTCCAAAGTAATCACAGCTTGGCCGAGTAACTTGACCCGCTCGCCTTCTAAACGCAGCCGCAACTCTCCACCACGCGCTGAGGCTTGATAAGCGCTGAGTTCGCTCTTTCCCAACTTGGCCGCCCAATACGGCGCGAGGGCGCAGTGGGCCGAGCCGGTCACGGGGTCTTCGGGGATGCCCAGATTTGGGAAAAAGCCGCGTGAAACGATATCGTAGCCCTCATCGCCCGCTGCTGTTACGATCACGCCGCGTTTACCCAGCGGCCCAAAGTGGGCCAGATCTGGTGTAAGGCTCCGCACCTGCTCCGCGCTGGGCAGCTCCACCAGATAGTCGAGGCGGTTGGCACCTATCCACAGCGGCTGCGCTCCCAACAGCGCGGCCATATCCACCGGCGGCTGAACTTCGGTGGCGAGTTCGGCGGGAAAGTCCAGCTCGATCCACTCGCCCCGTTTCACCGCGCTGAGCGGGCCGCTGAGGGTTTCAAAGTGCGCCGCCGCATCGCCCGCGAGCGCTCCGCTTTGCCACAGCCAATGGGCGGCCGCCAACGTCGCGTGCCCGCACAAGTCCACCTCGATAACCGGGGTGAACCAACGCAGGCTGTACTGATGTGAGGGCAGCGGCCAGACGAAAGCGGTTTCGGCGTGGTTGAGTTCGCACGCCACCCGCTGCATCCAGTCGGGCGGCGCAAGTTCGTCCAGCAAGCACACGCCCGCCGGGTTACCGCTGTAAGCGCGGGAGGTGAAGGCGTCCACCACGGCAAGCGGCTGGGTGAGTTGTGCTTGGGTCAAATTCGGTTGAAGAAGTGCACTCATAATTGAGGAGAATACCCCGCCGTTCAAGGAGACGCGGCCACTTTGGACTAACTTGGCGGCTTTCTCAACCGGCTTTGGCCTCTGGCCTTGCAGTTGCGGCGCACTTTATTGCCCACACTGCGCTAGGCTGAGTGGCGTGACACCTTCTCCTGACCCTGCTACTACTGAACCTGCTGCTCCGCATTTTTCGCCGCACGCACGGCCCCAGACCCTGGTGTATGGGTTGGGCCGCAGCGGACGCGGCGTGCTCAGATTTCTGGCCCGTACCCAACAAAGCGCCGATTGGTTCGATGCCCGTCCCAGCGCCGAAGACTTTGATCTGGCCGCGCAATTCGGCTTTGCCCGAGCCGACCTCACGCCAGCCGACCGCATTCACGCCGACCTCACCCACGCTTACACCACGGTGGTGGCCGCGCCGGGTGTGCCGATCGACCATCCCGATTTGGAGGCGCTCCGGCAGCGGGGCGCAGAAATTATCGGCGAAGCGGAACTGGCCGCCCGCGCTTATCCGCAGGTGCCGATGGTGGGCGTCACCGGCACGGCGGGCAAAGGCAGCACCACCGTTTTGATTGCCCAACTGCTGCGTGCCAGCGGCCTGAACGCCCGCGAAGGCGGCAACATCGACCCGCCGCTGCTCGACATCATGGACGGCGTGGACGCGGCGGTGGTGGAGCTGTCGAGTTTTCAGCTCGAACGGGTCAGCAGCTTTGCGCCGCGTGTGGCCGTCATCACCAATCTGGCCAGCGACCACCTCGACCGCCACAAAACCGTCGAGGCTTATCACGCCGCCAAACTCAACATCACCCGCGCCCAGCGCTCCGGCGACTGCTTGATCGTGCCGACTGGCTTAAGCGTCACAACGCAGGCCCAGATTCTGCATTTTGACGCCGCCCACTTGCACCTTGCAGACGGCTCGGCGGTGCTGGACGTCAGCGAACTGCCCGAAGGCGTGCATCCGGCCAACGCGGCGGCAGCAATTCTGGCGGCAGAGAGCTTGCTGAAGCAGTTGGGCCGTCCCGTCTTGCCCGAGGTATTCAAACAGGCTTTGAGAACGGCCCAGCCAGTCAAGGGCCGCTTTGAAACGGTGGCCCATTGGAATGATCTGCGCTTCGTCAACGACTCGATTGCCACCCGCACGGTGGCGGTGCAGTCGGCGCTGGAGCAAGCCAAGGCCCCGATTGCTTGGCTGGTCGGCGGGCGCGACAAAGGCGCAGACCTTGAGCCGCTGCGCCGAGCCGCTGCCGGTAAAGTCCGCCGCGTGATCGCTTTTGGTGAAGACGGCCCCAAATTGGCAGAGGCGTTGGGCTTGCCGTTCGTGGTGGTGCCCTTTACCGGACAAGGTGCGGAGGTGACCATGCAAGAAGCCGTGCGGTTGGCTGCCGAGACTTTGGACGGGAGCGGCACGGTGCTGCTGGCTCCCATCGGCACCAGTTTCGATCTCTACCGCGATTACGCCGAGCGCGGCGCATCCTTTACCAAAGCGGCGCAGACTTGGATCGAGTCACGGGACGCACGCCAAACAAGCGAGGTCAACACGTGAATATGAGTGCCAATTTGCTGCTGGCTCAGGTGCTGCTGCTGGTGCTGGGTACGCTGGCCGTCGGCACCGCCGATCCGGAAAACTTGCCGGATCAAGCTTTCAAAGCGGTGCTGGCCATCCTGATCACGGTCGGCCTCTCTCAACTGCGGCCCAAAGTGTTTCTCAAGTTGGCCACACCCGCTTGGTTGGTGAGTTTGGTGCTGCTGGTTTTGGTGTTCTTTATCGGTCACGGCACCGCCACTTCATCCGGCACCAAGCGGTGGTTGTTCAGCGGCATTTTTCAATTTCAACCGTCTGAATTTGCCAAACTCAGCCTCATTTTGATGCTGGCCAGCTTTTTTGCTCGGCGGGGGGTTTACCGCAAGCTGATTTCGGCCACCGGTATGATCGCCCTGACCACGTTATTGGTGCTGATCGAACCGGACTTGGGCACCACTGTACTGATGTTCTCTCTGGGCATCGTGCTGATGTACGCCGCCGGAGTGCGCTTTACCAACATCACGGCGCTGCTGTTTGCGTTGGCGCTGCTGGCCTTACCTATTTTGAGTATTTATTTAGAACGCAATCCTTATATTTTGGAACGCTTTTTAACATTCATTTCGCGGGACAAAGTCAGCGAAAGCGTGGCGGTCAAAGGACTTGACCAGATCGGGATGGCCCACCGTGATTTGAGTTTCGGCGGCATTTGGGGCCAAGGGCCGGAAGCGCCGCGCTATCCGTATTTCGCCGATCACACCGACCTCGCAATTGCTTCGGTGGGCTTTTCCACCGGCCTGCTGGGCGTCACGATGGTGCTGTTTGCGTACTGGCTGGTGGTCTCCACCGCTCTGCAAGTCGCCCAACTCGCCGCCCGCGTGCGCCCGATGACGCCCAATTTGCACGGAGCCAGCATCATGGCCACCGGCGCGATGTACATGATCGTGGGGCAGGCGTTTGTCAATCTGGCGGTGGCGGCGGGCATTTTCCCGGTGACCGGCGTGCCGCTGCCGCTGGTGAGTTACGGCTTTTCCAGCATGCTCAGCATGTCCATTGCGCTGGCCATCATCCACTCGGCTCTGCGGGAAGTCAAGAGCGCCCTGCCGCAAGAAGAGCGGACACCGGAGCTGATCGCCGCCGACTGAGAAGAAGAGGAGCAAGCAGGGCCGCTGAATCAGGCGGCCTTTTTGCTTTGATTGGTTTACTTTGACCGATTTGCTTCGAGATTGGTCATTTAACAAAGCAGCTTTTGCGCTTGCTAAACTTCCCTCAATGAGTGAAGTCGTTTTGTCCACAGGCGGGACGGGTGGGCACATCTATCCAGCGGTGGCCACTGCCCGCGAACTGCTCTTACGCGGCCACCACGTGACCTTGCTGGGCCAGCGCGGCGGCATGGAAGAAAGAATCGCCGCCGAACAAGGTTTGCCCTTTTTCGGGGTGCAGGCTGGCAAACTCGCCCGCAGCGGGCAGGGCAAGGCCGACCCCCGTGAGTTGCTGCGGGCCAGCAGCGGCCTTTTGGAAGCGCGGCGCTTTCTGAGCCGGACTCGCCCCGCCGTGGTGGTGGGTTACGGCGGCTTTGCCAGCTTGCCGGGAGTGCTGGCCGCCCAGACGCTGGGCATTCCCACCGTGCTGCACGAGCAAAACGCCCGTCTGGGCCTGACCCAGCGCTTGGCGGTGCGCCGCGCCAAAGCAGTCGGCACCGCTTATCCGGTGGTCGCCGGACTCAGCGGGAGCAAGGCGACGCTGGTGGGCATGCCGGTGCGCGAGGAGCGTCTCAGCCGCGCAGAAGCGCTGGCGGCGCTGGGCCTCGATCCGGGCCGCCTGACCATCTTCATTATGGGCGGCTCGCAGGGGAGTCTCGCGCTCAACAATGTCTTGCCGGAAGTGCTGCGCTCCACCTTCCCGGATGGACAGTCCGAGTTTGGCCCCGTTCAGGTGCTGCACGCCACCGGCCCGCGCTGGGTCACGAGTGTCGCGCCCCGTGTGGCCGATTTGGAATGGTACAGGGTCGAAGGCTACGTGGACGCGGTGGCGGCGTGGTCGGCGGCGGACTTGGCGATTACCCGGGCAGGCACCGGCACGCTGGCCGAAGCGGCCTTTCACGGGGTTCCAACTTTGATGGTGCCATTGCCGGAGTCCTCGGAAAATCACCAGCTCTTCAATGCCCGCGCCGTCGAGGAAGCGGGCGCGGGGCAAGTCGTCGAGCAGCCCAGCGTCTCGGCGCAGATGGGGGGAGCGGTGTTAGAGTGTTTAGTGCCGCAGCGCCGCCGCGCCATGCAGAGCGCCGCCCTCTCCCGCAGTCCTGCTGGAGCCAGTCAGCGGCTGACTGACCTGGTGCTGGCCCACGCCCGGCCAGAGGCCACATGACCAACAGCGATACCCTAGATCAGACTTCCACGTCCTCCGCTTCATCCACACCAGAAGCAGACGTTATCAACCGTCCTGGCCACACTCCAACTCCGCCTCACTTTCATTTGATGGGCATTGGCGGCATCGGCGTCTCGGCCTTTGCCCGCTTGCTCAAAGCACGCGGCTATATCGTCAGCGGCTGCGATGAACACCCTTCCGAACTCACCGCCCAGCTTGAGCGCGAGGGCATCACGGTGGCGCACGGCCATGACCCCGCTCACGTTCACGGCGTAGATGTGCTGATTGCCTCCGAAGCGGTGAGCAAAAACCACCCCGAACTGAGCGCCGCACGGCAAGCCCACATCGAAGTCCGCCCGCGTATGGCGCTGCTGGCAGAACTGCTGTCGGCTTCGCCTTCGGTTGGAGTGGTCGGTACCCACGGCAAAACCACCACCACCTCCATGATCGCGGTGGCCCTCCTCGGCGCGGGCCTTGATCCAGCAGCGCTGGTGGGCGGCATCGTGCCGGAATTCGATTTGCAGCACGGCGGCAGCAACGCCCGCATCGGGCAGGGGCCGTTCGTGGCCGAAGTGGACGAATCCGACCGCAATTTCCAGTACGCCGTGTGTCAGACCGCCGTGTTCACCAACGCCGAGGACGACCACGTGGGCGGAGCCGAGGGCAGCGAACTGGCGACGTATTGGAGCAGCGTGGAAGAGCAGCACGCGGCATTTACCCGCTTCGTCTCGCAGGCCGAGCGGGTGCTGTACTGCGCCGATTGGCCGGGCCTGGACGCCTTCGTCACCCAGCACCAAAGCGCTATGAGTTACGGAACGTTGGAGGGCAGCACTTACCGGGCCACTCAGTTGCAACCCGACGAAACTGGCACTTCGTTTCAGGTCAGTAAGCGCGGTGAGCTACTCGGCCAAGCACGGATCAATTTGCCCGGCACCCACAACGTCCTCAACGCACTAGCAGCGCTGGCCGTCACGGATCTCTACGGCGGCGAGTTTGAGTCGGCGGCTGCCGCGCTGGCCGCTTTCAGGGGGCCGGGCCGCCGCTGGCAGCACATCGGCAGCCTCAACGGAGCGTTGATCGTCGACGACTACGCCCACAACGCCACCAAAGTCGCCGCCGCCGTGCAAGCTGCCCAGCAAACTGGCAGGCGGGTGCGGGTGGTGTTTCAGCCGCACCGTTACCTGCGAACCCAGCAGAGTTGGCCGCGCCTCGCCGACGCGCTGATGAAAGCAGACGAAGTGCTGATCTTGGACATCGCCGCCGCTTCCGAGCCGCCGATTGAAGGCATTCACGCCACCCTGATCAGCGAGCGAATGAAGCAGGGCGGCCACCCCGCTGCCGAGTATTACCCCCAGCGCGAAGACGCCGTGGAGTATTTACGCGCCTCGGCCCAGCCGCGCGACATCATCGTGACGATGGGCGCGGGCGACGTTTGGAAAATGGCCCGCCAGCTCGCCGGGGTGCCGCTGTGAGCGCCGCCGTGTCCCTGAGCGCCAGCGGCGCGAAGGTGGAGCGCTTGGCCCTCTCGCGGTTCACCACGCTGGGCGTCGGTGGCCAGGCCGAGGTCTGGACGGTGGAGAGCCACGCCCAACTGAGCGAGGCGATGAGCGCTCCCTACCGGATTTTGGGTGGCGGCAGCAACCTGGTGATTGCCGACGAGGGCCTCAAGGAACGGGTCATTCGGCTGGGCGGCGAGTTTGCTGCCACCGATCTGCAAGCCGCGCCGGAGAGTACCCCTGAGCACTTCATCAGCGGTTGGGTGGGCGGCGGGGTGCCCTTACCGGGCCTGCTCCGCAAATTGCGGACGCTGGGCTTGTCGGGCTTGGAGGGCACGGTAGGCGTGCCCGCTCAAGTCGGTGGCGCGGTCTGGATGAACGCCGGAACCCGCTTCGGCGAGATGTTCGACGGCTTATTCGCCTTAGAAATCGCCACCCCGGAAGGGGTCAGCCAACTCTCGCCGGATGAACTGCCTTGGGGCTACCGCGACAGCGCCATTCCCCGCAACCACATCGTGACGCGGGTGCGCCTGCAACTCACGCGCAGCACCCCCGAAGCGGTGGGCGCGAAAATGCAGAATGCCGACACCTCCCGCAAAGGTCAGCCCAAAATGAAAACCCCCGGCTGCGCCTTCAAAAACCCCGGCGGCGTGGGCGCGGGCAAACTGATCGACGACGCCGGACTCAAAGGCACCCAGATCGGCGGGGCCATGATCTCACCCGACCACGCCAACTTCATCGTCAATCTGGGCGGCGCGGCGGCGGCAGATGTCCACGCCCTGCTCGAGCTCATTCGCCAGCGGGTCGGCGTGCCGCTTGAACTGGAGTACGAGTTGTGGCCCTAAAAACGGTGACGATCCGGGTCGGGGCCAGCGAGCGCAGTGGCAACTCCTCAGCGGCGCGGCCTGCTCTGCGCAGCAGCGCCATTGATATCCCGCCGTTCGACGCCGCCCGAAAGATATCTGCCCCGCTCGCCGCTGCTGAACCGCTGCCCTCCGGGGCCGTCACCTCCGAGGAGCAAAGCCCCACGCCACTGCCCCGGCGCAGCTTCTGGCAGCGCTTTGGACGGCTGATCAGCGCTGTGCTGGCCGCTGTGCTGATCGGCGGGGCGGCGGTGGGCTTGTGGTACGGGCTACCGATCAAAGCGGTGCAGATTACCGGCAACAGTCATTTGTCAGCTGGGCAGGTCAAGCAGCTCGCCGGACTCAGCGGCGAGAAGCCGTTCGGCTGGCTGTACTACGGCTTGTGGCGGGCCACTGGCCTGAGAGACGAGCCCTGGGTGGCTTCGGCGCAGCTCACCCGCATCTTTCCAGACCGGGTCGAAATCAGTGTTGCCGAGCGCACGCCCGTGGCGCAAGTCCGTGACCGCGGCGGGCAGGTCAGCGTGATCGCCGCCGACGGTACGCCTTTGCCGGGAGCTGTGGCCACTGGCCCGGTCATCTCGGGGTGGGGGCCAGACCGCACCCAAGACGCCCTGTTCGCAGTGCGGGCATTCTCGCGTTACAATGTTGAGTCAGTGACGTATACACCTACTGGCATCACGGTGCAAACCGGCAAAGGCACCATCTGGAGCGGCGACATCAAGCTGCTGCTCAAGTATGGTCAGGCCATCGAAACGCAGGCCCCTGTGGGCCGCATCAATCTTTATCCGTGGGGAGTGAGCGTCCAGAGATGAAAAATAACCCGTTTATCGTGGGGCTGGACATCGGCACCACCAAAATCACAACAGTCATCGGCGAGCTCGGCCCGCACGGCACCGTCGACATTATCGGCGAGGGCACCGTGCCCAGCGAGGGCATCAAGCGCGGCGCAGTCGTGAATTTGGAGCGCACCACCCACGCCATCAAGCAGTCCATCGCCGCCGCCGAGCGGGTCAGCGGTGTGCGGGTCAGCCACGCGTATGTCAGCGTGTCGGGCCACCACATCAAGGCCACCACCAGTCACGGTCTGGCCGCCATTCGCCGCAACCAAGAAATCACCGCCGCCGACGTGGAACGCGCCATCGAAAACGCCCGCGCCGTGCCGCTCGATCCCAATTTGGAAGTCATCCACGCCATTCCACAGGAATACGTCGTGGACGGTCAAGAAGGCATCAAGAGCGCGGTGGGGATGCACGGCGTGCGCCTGGAAGTCGATGTGCATCTGGTCTCGGGTTCGGCGGGGCCGCTGGCCAACGTTCGCCGCTGCGTGCAGGAAGCGGGCCTGATCACCGAAGGCTTCGTCTTGCAGTCGCTGGCCTCCGGGCTGGCGGTTCTCGACTCGGGCGAGCGCGACCAGACCGTGCTGGTCATCGACATGGGCGGCGGCACCACCGACGTGGGGGTCTTTCGGCGCGGCAACCTCGCCCACAGCGCCAGCATCCCGATCGGGGGCGATCACGTCACCGCCGATTTGATGCAAATTCTCAAAATTCCGGTGGAAGAAGCCGAGAATGTCAAGCGCAAGTACGGCGCGGCCCTTCCCGAACTGGCCGACCAAGAGCTGACGCTGGAAATCACCACAGCGGCGGGCGTGACCCACGCCATCAGCGCTTTTGATCTGGCCCGCATCATCAAGCCGCGTGTCAGTGAAATTTATGACCTCATCCGCGACGAAATCGACAAGGGCATGGGGCCGGTTGAGCTGGTGGCGGGCAGTGTGGTGCTGACCGGCGGCGGCGCTTTGATGCGCGGCGTCTCCGAGTTGGCCCGCGAACGCTTCCGCCTGCCGGTGCGCATCGGCAAGCCCCGCGGCGTCAGCGGCCTGACCGATATCGTCAGCGGGCCGCTGCACGCCACCGCTGTGGGCTTGGTGCTGTATGGCGTGACCCACGAGCACGCCGAACTCTCGCTCGACCAGCTTGAAAAGACCGAAGCCAAGCCCGCGCCGAGCGCCAAGCCGCCGACCATCACCGGGCCTGAGCCGAGCGTGATCGTCACCAAGCCGGAACCCAAAACCGACGCCAAGGCCGAAAAGGCTGAAGTCAAAAAAGAACCCAAAGAGCCGAAGGTCAAAACCGGCCCGAGCATTGGCGACCGCATGAAGAATTTCTTCAAAGACTGGATGTAAGAGCTGAGCATTAAAGCAGGAGCTGGAGAACCGGCTTAAGAATTAAGAACGAGCGTTAGACCGCTATAAAGCATGTCTAACGCTCGTTTTTTTAGCTTTCTATCCCCATTGCCGCCAACTCTTCTTCAAGCTGGGCCGCCGAAACGTATTGAATGGCCCGCATTCCGGTGCGGCGGGCGGCTTCCACATTCTGAATGCGGTCGTCGATCATGACGGCCTGATCAGCGGAAATATGGGCGAGCTGCATGCCGAGGCGGTAAATGGCGGGGTTGGGTTTCATCACGCCGAGGTAACAGGAAGTAAAAAAACCCAATAAAAATTCGCGCAGCCCGAACGTGTCAATCCGGTGGGCGTTGAGGTCATCTCCTTCGTTGTTGAGCGAGTACATCCGCCGCCCCTGACCCAAGCGGCGGGCCAGCGCCAGTGTAGGCAAATTGGGCTGACTTTGCCCGTACATGGCGGCGCGGAAACTTTCTTTGCTAAAATCACGCGGCTGATAAAACACCGTTTGGTCGAGGTATTCGTCGAGGCTCACCCTTCCGAGTTCGAGTTCGGAAACCACCAACTTGTGGCGCTCGCCAAACTCGGCCGCGTCCAAGCCGAAACGGGCCACCACGCCCGCCCGCTGGTCTCTATCCCAGCCGTTGGTCAGCAGCACGCCGCCGATATCCCAAAACAAAACTTGAGGTTGCTGCACTTTGTCCATTCTTCCTCCAGCGTGCTTGCTTACCCTCAGCGCTTCTGCAAATCAGTGGCGTCAGCCCCACAGCCAAACCACTGTACAGCCGGACACCAACTTTATCAGCGTTACCTCGGCCCAGCTCTATCACCGCCAGCGGCAAAAACAGCAGCAAAGCAGAGCGGGCCACAACAGAATTTGAGCAGAGAACTCCGGCCCGCCACTTCTAAGCCCCGTGACCCGTGCTCCATGGGGTGAACTGGAGAGGTGCTATAGTTTTTTTATGCTCAGCGCCGCTTTTCTACTCAACTTGTGTTGTGGGTGTCCACGGTAGCCGCCGATTACGCCGCGCTGCCGCCGATCCTTGCTTTGGAACGCGGCTTTTTTTGTGCCTTGACTTCTTCTCACCCGTTTGTCTTGGAGACTGTATGACCGACTCCGCTCCCAATTTTGGTTCCCTCTTCCCGGATCTCCACTGGCCCGATATCGTGCTGCACGACTCGATGCAGCGCCAGAAAGTCAAGTTCGTTGCGGGCACGCCCGGCAAAATCGGGATGTATCTGTGCGGCCCGACCGTCTACAGCGACGCCCACCTCGGCCACGCCAAAAAAGAAGTGGCCTTTGACGTGATCCGGCGCTACCTGACGCACCGGGGCAACGCCGTGCGCTATGTCAGCAACATCACCGACGTGGGGCACCTGCTGAATGACGCCGACGAAGGCGAAGACAAAATTGCCCGCCGCGCCGCGCTGGAAAAACTTGAGCCGATGGAAGTGGCCGAGAAGTATTACTGGAGCTTCATGGACGATATGGCCCGCCTCAGCGTGCAGCGGCCCAGCATTCAGCCCCGCGCCACCGGCCACATCACCGAGCAGATCGAGCTGATTCAGGAACTGATCGCCAGAGGCCACGCTTACGAAGCGGGCGGCAGTGTTTACTTTGACGTTCGCAGTTGGCCGAGCTACGGCAAGCTGTCCGGCCGCAAACTTGACGACCAGGAAGAAGGAACCCGCGAAACGGTGCGCGGCGAGAAGCGCGACGCCCGCGACTTTGCCCTCTGGAAAAAAGCCGAGCATGGCCACATCATGCGCTGGAATTCGCCGTGGGGCTCAGGCTTTCCCGGCTGGCACATCGAATGCTCGGCCATGAGCCTCAAGTATCTGGGCGAGAATTTCGATATTCACGGCGGCGGCCTCGATCTGGAGTTTCCGCACCACGAAGCCGAAATTGCCCAAGCTGAGGCGGCGGGCCACGGCTTTGCCCGCTACTGGATGCACAACAACATGCTGACCATCGGCGGCGAGAAGATGAGCAAGAGCAAAGGCAACTTCACCACCCTCAAAGAGCTGTTTGAGCGGATTGACCCACAGGTGGTGCGCTTTTTGTTGGTGGGCAGCCACTACCGCAGCGTCACGGAGATGAGCGAGGACGCCTTTGTCAGCGCCCAGAACGGCTACCGCCGACTCCACGACGCCCGCGCTGAAGTCGAGCGCCGCCTGGTGAGTGCGCCGAAGCGCTCCGACGCCCTCTCTGCCAAAGTGACCCAGCACGTTCAGGCTTTTGAAGAAGCCATGAGCGACGATTTCAACACGCCCAGAGCGGTGGCGGCCCTGTTTAACCTGACCAGCGACGTGAATGCGGCGCTGGCGGGCGAGGTGGGCCGGGAAGCCTTGGAGCAGGCCAAGGCCGCTTACGACGAACTCGGCGGGCAGGTGCTGGGATTGTTCGACTCGGGCGTAGCCAACTCGGCAAGCCAAGACGACACGGCGCTGGTCAGCACGCTGATGGACGTGGTGCTCGACGCCCGCCAGCATTACCGCCTCAGCAAGCAGTATGAGCAAAGCGACGCGCTGCGCGGCAAGCTGGCCGACGTCGGCGTGACGGTGGAAGACACCAAGGACGGCCAGCGCTGGAAACGCTAAACGCCGTCTGCACCGAACCCCAATAAAACCGAGGGCTTTCTCAGGCGCTTGTCAGAAGTCGGACAGATCAGCCGAGTAGCATAACCCTTGAGCGTTGTCCCCCCCGACAGCTTAAGCGCTCATCTTCCCTCCGAAGAAGCCAGACACGCTACCCCCCTAGTGTGTCTGGCTCATTTTTGGATGGGGTTTTATCCTCTGGCTAAGCGGGCTTTTCCATCCTTTCCCTCGAGTACGGCAAATAATTGCTCGGCGTGTCGCGCTCACCGTCAAACAGGGGGGTGGTGAGGTAACGCGCCCCCGAGTCGCAGGCGATGGTGCCGATGCGCTTGCCAGCCCCCAAGCGGCGGGCCAACTCCAGCGCCGCCCAGACGATGCCGCCGCTGGACATCCCCACGAACAAGCCCTCCTCACGGGCCAAGCGGCGGGCCAGCGGGTAGGCGTCTTCTTCCCAAACCTGAATCACTTCGTCGATCAGCGTTCGGTCTAGGTTTTCAGGAATAAAGCCCGGCCCCATACCCTGAAAACCGTGATCGCCGCGCTCGCCGCCCGACAAGACATTGCTGCGGGCCGGTTCTACGGCGTAAATTTTGACATCGGGGTTCATCTTCTTGAGGTAGCGCCCCACTCCGGTAATGGTACCGCCGGTGCCGGAGCCGTAAATAAAAGCGTCGATGCGGCCATCCATCTGCTGCCACAGTTCGGGGCCAGTGGTGGCTTCGTGGGTAGCCGGATTGGCGGGGTTGGCAAACTGATTGGGCATCCAGCCGCCCCGCTCGGCCACGATCTTCTCGGCTTCCTCGATGGCGGCCAGCATTCGCCGCTTCGGATCAGTCAGCACCAACTCGGCTCCGTAGGCGGCCAGCGTGCGCTTGCGCTCCTCGCTCATGGAGGCGGGCATACACAGCAGCAGTTTGTAGCCCCGCGCCGCCGCCACCTGTGCCAGCCCAATGCCGGTGTTGCCGCTGGTCGGCTCCACGATCAGCCCGCCGGGTTTGAGCAGGCCGCGTCGCTCGGCGTCTTCCACCATGCCCAGCGCGGTGCGGTCTTTGATGCTGCCGCCGGGATTCTGGCCTTCGAGCTTGACAAAAATCTCGGCCATTCCACTTTCGGTTACGCTTTGCAGCTTGACGAGGGGCGTGTTTCCAATCAGTGCGTCCACCATGCTGCCAGTTTACTCGGCGCGGGGCAAGCAGACAGGGTCACACGGCCCTCTCGCCTCCTCAAGCCGCTAAACTAAGCGCTATGAGTCATCTGTCACGCACGCTGCCGATCAAGCGTGCGGCCCACGTTTATCTGGTCAACGACCACCACCTGCTCTTGGTCGCCGAGCGCATGGACGACGGCAGCATCTTTTACGGCTTGCCGGGCGGCAAAGCCCACCTCGGCGAAAGTCTGGCCGCCGCCGCCGTGCGCCAAGTCCGCTTTGAAACCGGCCTGAGCGTCACCGATTTGCAGTTTGTCAGCTTGCTGGAAGGCGAGATGCTGAACGGCACCCGCAACGAGTGTTACGCCACCTTTGGCCGCTTCACGGCGAACTTTACCGGCGAACTCGCTCCGACTGACCCCGAAGTGGTCGGCACGCAGTGGGTTCCGTTCGATCAGGTGCTGAGCTTGGTCAAGTTTGGCCCGCCGCCGGAAGTCGAGGAGCGCAACCCGCTGATCTGGATTCCCACCCGCGACTTCCTCAGGGGCGAGTCGCGGACGTATTACCCGATTTAGAGCAGGGGCTTAGGCTGTCTCAGCAAGTGGCCGCGTAAGTCGAACGCGCTGGCCGTTACGGTCTAAGCGGCTTACAAAGGCTCGTTCCCATGCTTCCGGTAAGGCCGCTGCTCTTCCTTGCCTTCCAGCATCTTGAAGGTGGCGATCAGGCGGCGGCGGGTGTCTTCCATCGGAATGATCTCGTCGATGTAGCCTTTGGCGGCGGCCACATAAGGGTTGTCGAAGGCTTCTTTGTATTCAGCGATTTTCTCGGCCCGCACCGCTTCGGGGTTCTCAGCCGCCTGAATTTCGCGGCGGTAGACGATATTGGCCGCGCCCTCCGCGCCCATCACGGCGACGGCGGCGGTGGGCCAAGCGTAGACCACGTCCGCACCCATGTCGCGGCTGTTCATGGCCAAGTACGCTCCGCCGTAGCTCTTGCGGGTAATCAGGGTGATTTTGGGCACGCTGGCTTCGGCGTAGGCGTACAGCATCTTCGCGCCGTGCCGGATGATTCCGGCGTGCTCCTGCGCCACGCCAGGGAGGAAGCCTGTCACGTCCACCAAAGTCAGAATCGGAATGTTGTAGCAGTCGCAGGTGCGAATAAAGCGGGCAGCCTTATCGGAAGCGTCGATATTGAGCGTTCCGGCCATCACCTTGGGATTGTTGGCGACAATGCCCACCACCTCGCCGCCGAGGTGCGCGAAGCCGCAAAGAATATTCTTGGCCCACAGCGGCTGAATTTCAAAGAACTCACCCCCGTCCACCAGGCTGTGAATCACTTCATGCATGGCGTAGGGGCGGCGCTGGTCGGGCGTTACGATGTCGAGCAGCTCGGTGGTCTGGCGGGCAGAAGAGTCGCTGGTGGGGCGGCTCGGCGGCTTCTGGCGGGCATTTTGCGGCAAGTATTGAAGCAAGTGGCGAATGCCGTCCAGCACCGCTTCGTCGCCGTCGAATTCGAGGTGGGCCACGCCGGATTTGCGGTTGTGAACGTCCGCGCCGCCCAGCTGATCGAAGGTGACTTCCTCACGGGTCACACTTTTGATGACTTCGGGGCCGGTGATGAACATAAAGCTGCTGCCCCGGCTCATCAAAATAAAGTCGGTGAGGGCAGGCGAGTAGACGGCCCCGCCCGCACACGGCCCCAAGATGGCGCTGATCTGCGGCACCACGCCGGAGTAGGTGGCGTTGCGGTAAAAGATTTCGCCGTAGCCGCTGAGGCTGTCCACCCCTTCCTGAATCCGCGCACCTGCCGAGTCGTTGAGGCCGATGATGGGGCAACCTGTTTTGGCGGCCAAGTCCATGATCTTGGCGACTTTTTGGGCATTGCGCTTGCCCAGAGAGCCGCCCAGCACCGTGAAGTCCTGCGAAAACACAAAGACCTGCCGCCCACCAATGCTGCCGCTGCCGGTAATCACGCCTTCACCGGGGGCTTCCACACCGCGCATCAAAGCGCCGCCGCCGTGTTCGGTAAAGGTGGACAGCTCCAAAAAACTCCCCTCGTCTAGGAGGGTGTCTATGCGCTCACGGGCCGTCAGCTTCCCGGCGTCGCGCTGTTTTTGCTGCTTGGCTGCGCCGCCGCCTGCTTCTACCACGGCGCGGCGCTGCTCCATTTCGGCAATCAGTTCTTGAAGTTCTAGGCTGTGGGACATGCAGCTAGTTTAGAGGGCCACTCGCGGTTTGTGGAGCGCGGGCGACCTATCTTTCGCTTAAGCTGAGCGCTTAAGCCGGGTCAACCACAAGGCTGCTCTGCTCATCCACTCTTTTTATCCGGGCCAGACGCTCTTTAAGACCCACGCGATTCGTGCGGCATCCCCGAGAGCAGGTCACGCGCCTGCTCGGCCACTTCGCCGTCGGCCATGACGCTGTAGTGATCGGCCCGCATTCCGCCGACGCTGGTAAAGTCGCGCCGCCCGCCGCTGAGGGCGTAGCTGAGCAGCCCCCACACCGCGCCGATCATCACGCCGATGAGCAGGCCGTCAATCAGCAGCGTCAGGAAACTGCGCTCGCCGCCGAAGCCCAAAAAGGCAAACACCAAACCAATGAAAATGCCCGTCGTCGCGCCCTGACCCATCCCGAGGCTCAGCGCCCGCGTCCAGTCGAGGCGGCCCGTGACCTGCTCCACGAGCTTGAGCCCTTCACCCACGATGGCGGTGCGCTCGACGGCAAACTTTTGATCTGACAAGTAATCCACCGCCCGCTGCGCCTGCAAGTAATCGGGATAGGTGGCAATCACGACTCGGCTCTTGGTGGGATCGCCGAGCAGCGGATTTGGGCGCATGGTCATAAGTTGAGCTTACCGCAGCCGGCCAGCGCGGCGCGGCCCTCTTAAGAAAAGGCAAATCAAAAGTCAGCGGCCTTCGACGACCACCACGCCGCCCGCCTCGCTGAGTTCCAAGATATTGGCCAGCGTGTGAATCGGCACGCCCAAATCCGCCAAGTTTTCGCGGCCATGCTCGAAGTTCTTTTCGATGACGCAGCCGAGGCCGAGGAGCTCCGCGCCGCTAGAGCCAATCATGCTGGCCAGCGCCCGTAGCGTCCCGCCCGAGGCCAAAAAGTCGTCGATCACGATCACGCGGTCATCTGGCCCCAAAAACTCGCTGGATACGAATAAATTCACTACCCCGCCTTTGGTGCGGCTGACCGACTGCGCGGTAAACGACGGCTCTTTCATGGTGATCGGCTTTTTCTTGCGGGCGTAGACCATCGGCACGCCGAGTTCAATGGCCGTGATCAGCGCCGGAGCGATGCCGCTGACTTCGATGGTCAGCACTTTATTGGGCTTGAGCTCGCGGAAATACTCGGCAAAGCGCACACCCATTTCGCGGGTGAGTTCCGGCAAGAGCTGGTGGTTGACCAAGCTGTCTACTTTGAGAATGCCGCCGGGAAGGATGACGCCGTGCTGCTGAATGGCCGAGACGAGGGTTTTCATCGAGCAGAGTGTAGCAAGCATAGAGGAGCGCCGAAACGTTGGGAACTTCAGCGGGCGGCGGCGCGTAATTGAGCGTGTAGTCAGTGGTACGCTGCTCAATTCCACTGGGAGGCTACTCCACCATGACCATTTCAGCACATCCCAATCTCAGCAGGCCGCTGAACGTCTTCAGCCGTGAATTCGCCCGCAACAAGTATGAGTATTACCGATTGCTGCGCGAACATTCTCCCGTACACAAAGGCAAATTGGCCGTGCTGGACGTGTATCTGCTCTCACGCTACGACGACTGCGCGGCGCTTCTCAAAGACCCGCGCCTGGTGCGTGACCGCAGCAGACTGAGTGGTAAGACAGGTGGCAGTAAGTTTCCGTTGCCGCTGCCCCGCACCGTGCAACTGATGGGCGACAACATGCTGCTCTCCGACGGAGCCGAACACCGCCGCCTGCGCGGGCTGGTGCATCAGGCTTTCACGCCCCGCGCTCTTGCCAAGTTGGAAAGCCGCCTGGAAGCGCTGACGCACGAGCTTCTGGATGCGTTGGTCGGAAAAAGCCAAGTGGATTTGATTCCGGCGTATGCCCTGCCGATTCCGGTCGCCATTATCGGGGAGATGCTGGGCGTGTCGGCTTCCGAGATGGGCCAATTCAAAAATGGGCTGACGGTGATGAGCAGCGGTCTGAGCGGTGCAGGACTCATCAAAACGTTGTTGTGGGATATGCCGGAGCTGCTGCGGCTGATTCGTGGCCTGATCGCTCGTAAGCGGGCCGCGTCAGACGATGACATTCTGACTGGCCTGATTCACGCCGAGGAAGACGGGCAGCGCCTCAGTGAAGATGAACTGCTCAGCATGGTGTTGCTGCTGATTACCGCCGGATATGAGACGACGTACAACCTGATCGCCAACAGCGTGGTCGCTTTGCTGACCCACCCCGCACAACTGGCCTGGCTACAAGTGGAGCCGGAGCGTCTCAGCACTGCCATTGAAGAAGTCCTGCGTTTTTCCAGTCCCATTCAGGGAACCAAACCTGCTTACGCCACTGAAACCATCATGATTCGGGGCATCGCCATTCCTAAAGGTGCGATGGTCGCGCCGCTCCTGGGAGCCGCCAACCGTGATCCGGCGGTGTTCGAGCAGCCCGACGACTTTAGAATTGACCGCACCCCCAACAAGCATCTCGGTTTTGGGCAAGGCATTCATTACTGTCTGGGTGCGCCGTTGGCAAGGCTAGAAACCCGCGTGGCCCTGAGAAACCTGCTGGAGCGCTTTCCAGAACTGCGACTGGCGGTCAGTCCGTCAGACCTCAAGCGCCAGCACATGCCACTTTGGGAGCGCTACGAAAGCCTACCAGTGTTGCTGTAGGCTACAGCTATGGCTCGCCGCACTCCTTCCACCTGGCCCGAAGAACAAGCCCCCGCCGAGGCGCTGACCTGCGCTCTGTGCGGGCGCGAAACGCCCGTGCTGACCCAGCACCACCTGATGCCCATCTCGCAGGGACGGCGCAAAGGCATCAAGATTCAGGATTTGCCCAGCGTCGGCTTTTGCGCCGCCTGCCACAACTATGTCCACACCACCTTCTCCAACTCAGAATTGGCCGGATTTTACGGCACACTGGAGGCCTTGCAGGAGCATGAAGGCGTGCAAAAGTTCGTGGCCTGGGTCAAGAAGCAGCCGATGAGCAAGTCGGTGAAGGTGAAGTAGGTTACTTCCGGCTCAGCAAATAGGCCTTGGGATGATGCCCGCCGCTGTAAACCTGAAACAGCTCGTGGACGTGCCAGCGGTCTTGCTCGGCCATGAGGCGCTCGAACAGCTTGAGTTCATGGGTCAGCACCACCATCCGGCCCTGGCGCGAGCAGAGGCGGTGCATCTCCTTGAGGAAGGCCAGATACAGCGCTTCATTGCCGCCCCGCACGGTGATAGCGTCGCCCCACGGCAGATCGGCCACGATCAGATCGAAACTACGGGGCGGCAGGCCCGTCTCAAGCGCGTCCACCCGCGCGACCTCAATGGTTCGGCCTGCCGCCTCAATGTTCTGCTGGGCACAGCGCACGGCATCCGCGTTGATGTCCACGCCGACCAGCGCCGTACTCGGTCCCATCAAATCGCGCTCGATCAGCAGAGTGCCGCTGCCGCTCATCGGGTTAAACACCCGGTCTTGTTCGCGTACGCCCGCCAGCTTGAACACGGCGTAGGCGATGGTGGCGTTCAGCCCGCCGGCCATGTTGCACACCCGCCAAGCGCGGGCCGACAGCGGACGCGGGGTCAGGCGGGCCAGCACGTCCCAACCTTCTTCAAAACGGGGTTCAGGCGGGGCTTCTGGCTCCATGCCCTCGTCACCCTCATCAAATGTCTCGTTCTTTTCTTCGCGCCAAGTCTCAGCCCGCTGGAAGCGGTGAGGAGGCCGGCTATCGCGTCCCCGACCACCCCTCCCCCGCCCGTCTTGCTGAGGTTCAGGCTCGGCAAAGCGGGGTTCCGGCGGCTTTTCTTCGGGGATTTTGTTGGGATTCTCAGTGGGACGCAGGCGAATCAGCAGCTCACCCTCTTCAGGGTGGTGCGGAATGCCCAGCGAAATCTCGAGTTCCTCGGCCAAGCGGCGCATGGTGCTCGACTCGCGGCCCGCCGCGCTGAGCCGGAAGCTCTGGTGCTTCCCGTACTCGATCACCGGGCGCAAAAACGCCGCCAGATCACCGAGTTGCTGGTGGCCGAGGAGCGCTTTGGGGCGCGGCACATCAAAAGTTTTGACGCGGTAGACCGCCACGCTGGCCTTGAGGCGGGTCAGGCGGGTCGGATCGCCGGGAAACCAAAAGCGGCCTTCTCTGATATCCCGCGCTCCCGGCACCGCGCCCAGTTCTTCACGCGCCACTGCCTCCAAGCCGTCCAGCGCCTCAATTTCGTACTCGGCGGCGGGGCCGGTGGGGCCAGTTGGGCGGCGGGTCTTTTTCCTCGGCGGGCGGGCGTCTCTCGAACGGGAATCAGAGCGGGTTTTGGAGTGGCTGGAAGCTGGGCGCGGCATGACTCAGCAGTATAGCGGCTTGGGAGAGCCGTGCGGGCGTCAGGTGGGTGCCCCTTACCCCGGTACCCTCAGAAACGGTCAGGAGCGTCCGGAGAGCTTTTGAGCCGGGCCCGTATTAGACTCCCCATTAATGTCTTGGAAGATCACATTGACGCGGCCCAACTGGCTGCGTGCCCGCTCTCAGCAGCCCAAACGGCGGCGTGGTCAGTTGAGCCCGGCGCAGTTGATCGCCCTGACCTATGCGGGCGGCATTGTGCTGGGCACCTTGCTGCTGAGCTTGCCGGGGGTTTATCAAGCCGGTGAGCACCTCAGCCTCGTTCAGCGGCTGTTTACCGCCACCAGCGCCATCTGCGTCACCGGCTTGGTGGTGGCCGACACCGCCGGCACCTTCAGCATCTTCGGGCAAGTTATTTTGCTGCTGCTGATTCAGGTGGGCGGCGTGGGCATCATCACTTTCGGCACCCTGTTCGCTTTTCTGCGCGGGCGGCGCATCAATTTCTCCGAACGAATGCAGCTGGCTCAGCAGGTGCAGGCGCTGGACGTCGGCGGGGTGCTGACACTCATCCGGGCAATCTTTACCTACACCCTGGTGGCCGAGCTGATCGGTACGCTGCTGCTGTGGACCCGTTTCGGGCCGGAGCAGGGCACCTGGCCGGGGCTGTATTCGGCTTTCTTTCACTCGGTCAGCGCTTACAACAGCGCCGGATTCGTGCTGGGCGATTTCAGCCGCTACGCCGCCGATCCGCTCATCAGCCTGACCGTCACGGCGCTGATCGTGCTGGGCGGGCTGGGCTTTTTGGTACAGCTCAACGTGTTGTCGAACATACACCGGCCCCGCCAGAACCGCCTGCTGACCTACACCAAGCTGACCCTGACCGTCACCGGCCTGCTGCTGGTGCTGGGCACGCTGCTGATCGCGCTGACCGAGTGGCACAATCCCAAAACCCTGGAGCCGCTGCCACTAAGCGGCAAACTGCTGGCCAGCTTATTTCAGAGCGCCACCCCGCGCTCCGCCGGTTTTTCGACGCTGCACATCGCCTCGATGCAGCCGGCCAGCATTCTGGTCATCATGATCTTGATGCTGATCGGGGCGAGTCCCGGCTCGACTGGCGGCGGCATCAAAACCACCACGCTGGCGGTGCTGGTCGGCTCGGCCTGGAACATGGTGCGCGGGCGCGGTGAGCTGGTGGTCTTCGGGCGGCGCATCGAACCCGACATCGTGGTGCGGGCCGGAACTGTCACCACCCTCTATGCCGGCTTGCTGCTCAGCGCCCTGTTCGTGCTGATGGCCACCAACGGGCACATCAGCTTTGAACTGCTGCTGTTCGAGGCGATCTCAGCGGCGGCCACCGTCGGCCTGAGCCTCGACGTGACCCACCAGATCAACACCGCCGGGCTGCTGCTGCTCACGGCGCTGATGTACCTGGGCCGCATCGGGCCGCTGACCTTTGCGGTGGCCTTCAATCTGCGCGGCAACACCGCCATCAAGTACCCCGCCGAGCGCGATATTCCAATCGGCTGACCCGGCCAACCGGGGTGGCCCGGGGTGTAGAATCGCTCTCCTAGCCATGCGACGCTCACCGTTTAGCCCATCCAGCCGACTGCGCCTCAACTTCTTCAGCTTCAGCAAATTCACCCCGCCGCAACTGATCGCGCTCACCTTTGCCGTGACCATCGTGGTGGGAGCGCTGCTGCTGTATTCGCCGCTGGCCCACCAGAGCGGCCACAGCCTGAGCTTGGTGCAGTCGTTTTTTATGGCCACCAGTGCGCTGTGCGTCACCGGACTGGCGGTGGTCGATGTGGGCAGCACCTTCAACTTGTTTGGCCAGTTGGTGATGCTGACGCTGATCCAAATCGGCGGACTGGGCATCATCACCTTCGGCACCCTGTTCGCTTTTTTGCTGGGGCGGCGCATCAATTTCTCCGAGCGTGTCCGGCTGGCCCAGCAGGTTTCGGCCTTCGACACAGGTGGGGTGGTGCGCCTGATTCGCCAGATTTTTATCTTTACCCTCAGCGCCGAAGCGCTCGGCACGCTGCTGCTGGCTCTGCGCTTCGTGCCCAAAGAAGGCTGGGGCAAGGGGCTGTACTTCTCGCTGTTTCACGCGGTCAGCGCGTACAACAACGCCGGATTCAGCCTTTATCCCGATAACCTGATGGGCTTTGCCGGCGATCCGCTCATCAATTTGGTGATCGGCGGGCTGATTATTCTGGGCGGGATGGGCTTTATCGTGCAGATCAATATTCTCGGCCACTGGCGTAGTCCCCGCCGCGAGCGCATTTTGGTTCACAGCAAAATCGTGCTGAGCGTGATGGCGGCGCTGCTGGCCGTCGGGATGCTGAGCTTTTTGTTGTTCGACTGGAACAATCCGCGCACGCTGGGGCCGCTGCCCTTTGGCGAGAAACTGCTGGTCAGCTTTTTTCAGGGCGTCACGCCGCGCACCGCCGGTTTCAACACGGTGGATTACAGCTTGATCAGCCAGCCGAGTTTATTTATCACCATCATCTTGATGTTTATTGGAGCCAATCCGGGATCGACGGGCGGCGGTATCAAGACCAGCACCTTTTTCGTGATGATGATGGCCGCCATCAGTTTGGTGCGCGGGCGCAGCGATCTGGCGGTGTTTGGGCGGCGGGTCGACCGCGCCACCATCGTGCGGGCCATGACGGTGGGGCTGCTGAGCATGGGCCTGGTAAATACCGGGTTTTTGCTGCTGCTGATTGCCAACAAAGACAACAACTTGTCGTTTGAACGCCTGTTTTTTGAAACTGTCAGCGCGTTCGGCACGGCGGGCCTGAGCATGAACGCCACCACCCTGCTCAACGCCAATCAGGAAATAATCGTGTCGGTGCTGATGTATTTGGGCCGCATCGGGCCGCTGACCTTTGCCGTGGCGTTCGGCAACCGCGTCAAAAGCGAGCCGGTCAAGTACCCGCCGGAGCGCGACATTCTGATCGGCTGAGCTTTGTTCACGCCGGGTGGCTTAAACTGAGCACAATGTTCAAGCCTTCCACGTTCCGCCACTCACCCCTTCCCGCCCACCCCGCCGCGCTATGAAAGCCAAACAATGCCTCGTCATCGGTCTGGGCCGCTTCGGCACGGCGGTGGCCACCACGCTCTACGAGATGGGCCACGAGGTCGTCGCGGTAGACCAGAAGGAAGAAAACGTCGAGCGGGTGCTGAATTTGGTGACGCACGCCGCCATTTTGGACGCCACCGAAGAGCGGGCGCTGCGCTCGATTGGCGTGGCGGACTTCGACGTGGTGATCGTGGGCATCGGCACCGACGTGCAGGCCAACATCTTGGCCACCATGAACGCCAAGAGCCTCGGGGCCAAGTACGTGGTCTGCAAAGCCATCGACGAAATGGCGCGGCGGGTGCTGGAGCGGGTCGGCGCGGACCTCGTGATTCGGCCCGAGCACGACATGGGCGTGCGGCTGGCCCGCCAGATCGCCACGCCCAACATTGTGGACACCCTCGATCTGGGCGGCGACTACGCCATCGTGGACATTGAGGCTAATGAGCGGCTGCGCGGCACCCTCAAAGACCTCAATCTCAGCAACAGGTTCGGCGTGCAGGTGATTGCCATCAACCGAAGCGGGCGCATCGAAATCACCCCCCGCGCCGAGGAGGAGCTGCGCCCCCACGACAAACTCGTACTGATCGGCACCAGCCACTCGATCGACGAGCTGCGGCGGTTTTTGGGAAGCTGAGATTGAGAAGTGAGGAAAAGCCCTCTACCGCTGCATTTCCTCGCCCACTTTGGTCAAGTCGGTTTGCTCCAAGCTCAGTTCCTCGTTGCCCAAGAGCCTGACCCGCTCTTCGGGCGTCAGCTCGGTCAGGATCCGGCGCATCACCACGTCCACAGCTTGATCGGCAGATTCGTCGAGCGACAAGCTGTCCAGAATCGGCACGTCCAGCCGCCGCGCCAACTGCTCAAGGTCGTCCTGCATGGCCCGGATTTCTTCAAAGTAACGCATGTAGCGGTGCAGCGGGCGGCTCTGGGTGGTCTGCTTGTCCCGCGACTCGAAGTGGCGGCGGTGTTCGCTTTGGTCGGGCAGGGTGATCAGCATCGGAATGACGATGGCTCCGTGACGCGCACTCAAGTACCCCGGCACCAGATGTACCCCTTCCATCACCACGCTCATGCCTTCCTCGATGCTGCGGCGCACCACCGCGTCGAGCCCCACGCTGACCTGCTGAACTTGCTCGCGGAAGCCCAGCAGCAGCACTTCGGTGCTGGGATGCTCCGGCGTGACCTCGTTGGGATCGCTCAGCGCTTGCCAAGCCGTGAAGGTGGACGCGTGCAGGGTGGGCAACAGCGCGGGCGAAACCATCGAGCGCATCACCTCGCGGATGCTGTCGGTGCTGATGACGCGGGCAATGCCCAGCCGGTAAGCGATTTCGGCGGCCAGATAACTCTTGCCGGTGCCGCTGACGCCGCCGAGCAAAATCACCAGCGGGCGCGGCGGGTGGCGAATAACTTGCAGCAGGCGGTAACGGGCCGCCACATCCGGCCCCACCTCAGCTTCCAGAAGTTGCTCGACCCGCTCCCGAATGATCCGCCGCTCGACCAAGCGGTCTTCCGCGCCGCGCAGTTGGCGCTGGGTAACGCGGGCGACCTTGCGGGCCGAGTCGGGCGGCACACCAGCGGCCAGCAGTGACTGACTGAGAATCCCTTTTGAAAACGGCTCGGGTGCGTCGCCGCTGCTGCCCATCACGCCCAACTTGCCCCGGTTTTGGCGCAGGAAACGGTAGGTCAGCTTGAGCTGCTCGCCGTACATTTCTTGCAAAGTGCGCTCGGTCAGGTCATCGATCTCGGCCACGCTCAGCGCTTTGACGCCCTGCTGGCGCAACTGGATGTCGATGCGGCTGGCCACCGCGTAGGCTTCTCTGCCCAGCAGGCCGGTGTCTTCCAAGCTGCGGGCCAGCACCCCACGCGAAAAAGGCAATTCACCTTTTTTGGCAATGACCATCAGGTCTTCGTAAGCGGCGGTCTGCTGCTCAACCGCCGCCGCCATCGCTCTGCCGCCCACGTCGCGGGTCACCTCCACCGTTAAGGCTTTGAGCTGAACCGCCGAAACAGCGCCGCGCCGACTGGCCCGCAGCTCGGCTTCGACCCGCCGCGCCACCGCTGCGGCTTCGTCCGGCGTCGCGCCCGCGTTCAGCAGCGATTCGGCCACCAAACCGCGACTAAACGGCCACTGCCGCCCCGGGCTGCCAATCTGAAGTTCCCTTGTCACTGAAGGCATTCTAGCGGCTTATGAACGCGAAGACTTGAAAAAGCTGGCCCGGAGCTGACATTCCCCTGACAATCGAGGAGCAAGGCATTAAGACAGCACGCTGCTGACCGCGCTGATGGCCAGAGCGATAATCACCACGCCGTAGACGTAAGAAATCAGCGAGTGGCCGGTCAGCAGCCGCCGCATCGGGCGCTGATCGAGGTCAGTGTCGGACACCTGATACGTCATGCCGATGGTAAACGACAGGTAAGCAAAGTCGAGATAATCGGGCTCGGGGGTGCCGGGAAACTGCACGCCGCCTTCGGGCGTTTCGTAATAGAGGTGGGCGTAGCGGAACAGATACACCGTTTGAATGACCAGCCACGACAGCGCCACGCTCAGCAGCCCCGCGCCGATCAGCAGCTCGGCTTGCAGCGGCTGGTTTTTGAGGCTGCCCGCTTTGGACAGCGCGAACATCACGCCCGCCAAACTGATGATGGAAGTGGCCACCGCGATGAGTCCGGAGGCCCGCTTGCCGTTGTCTTCTTGCTGGGCGACCTGCCGAATCCAGTCGCCGTTGACCGAGTAGATCAGCCGCCAAGAGGAGATCAGGTAAGTGCCAGCAGACACCAGCCAGCCCACCAAGGCCCGCAGCTCCCAGGGAAGAGTTTGCCAGGTGGCCGGATACGGCACAAAAGCGCACAGCGCCCAAGCCGCCGCCCCGAGGCCGAACGAAAAGAAAAGCCGCATAGGGGCATTGACGCGCACTGGAGGCATAGAGGCGGCAGACATTCTCCCAGCTTAGGGGCTCAGGTAGAAGGGAAGTGAAGGCTTCGTTTTCAAAACCTTGAGCGGGGTTCTCCAAAGTGAGGCTAAAGAATCACGGATGATGACCGTTTGAATTTCAAAAAAAGGAGCTGGACGCCAGTGACGCCGCCCGCTCCCTTCTTCTCAGTCTTGTCTCCTCGCGTCTAATACTGCCGCCCGAAGATCACCCGCTTGCCGTAAGCGGCGGGCTTGCCGGTATGCACGCAGACGCCCTCTTCCCTTTCCGCAAAAAATTCGGCGTCGTCTAAAGGGATGTTGCGGGCGGTCGCTTTGGTGTCTTCCTTGATCTGACGCTCGCTCTCAGGGTCGCCAGAGTGGAAGGCCCGCACCCACTTTCCGGCTTCGATGGCGGCTTTGAACTCGTCGTAACTGTCCACCGTCACGGTGTTGTCGAGCATGAAATCGGTGGCCCGCTTGAGCAAGAAAGCTTGGATAGCATCTAAGCGGGCGGTAATGCCGCTGACTGCCTCCTCACGGCTCAGTGTCTCTTTGTCGTCGCTGGTGCGGTCTTTGACGACCACCACGCCCTGCTCAAGGTCGCGGGGGCCGAGTTCGATGCGTACTGGAATGCCCTTGAGTTCCCATTCGTTGTACTTAAAGCCGTTGGTCACGCCGTCGCGCTTGTCCACCTTGACGCGCACGCCCTGAGAGCGCAGCTCGGCAGCCAGTTTCTCGCCCTCGGCCACCATTTCATCAAAGTTGTCTTTGCGGCCCACCGGAATAATGATCACCTGGGTCGGCGCGATATTGGGCGGCATCATCAGCCCTTTGTCGTCGCCGTGGGTCATGATCAGCGCTCCAATAATCCGGCTGGAAATCGCCCACGAGGTCGTGTAGGCAAATTCTTCTTTTTGGTCGCGGGTCTGGAATTTGACGCCGAACGCCTTGCTGAACTTCTGGCCGAGGTAGTGGCTGGTTCCGGCTTGCAGGGCTTTGCCGTCGCGCATCATGCCCTCGATGCTGTAGGTGGAGGTGGCTCCCGCGAAGCGCTCGGAAGCGGTCTTCTCGCCGCGCACCACCGGCAAGGCCAGAATGTCGCGGCAAAATTGGTGGTACAAGTCCAGAATCATCCGCACTTCACCTTGGGCTTCCTCGGCGCTGGCGTGGGCGGTGTGGCCTTCGTGCCAGTAAAACTCGCTGGTTCGCAGGAAAGCTTTGGTGCGCAGTTCGGCGCGGAAGACGCTGCCCCACTGGTAATGGAGAAACGGCAAATCTCGGTACGAGTTGAGCCAGCCGCTCCACATGTGCCCGATGATGGTTTCGGACGTGGGACGCAGCACATAAGGCTCGGCCAGCACTTCGGTGCCGATTTTGTTGACGGTGAACAGCTCTGGCGCAAATCCCTCCACGTGATCGGCTTCCTTCATGATGAAGCTCATCGGAATCAACGTGGGGAACACCAACGACTCGTGGTCGCGGGCTTTGAATTCGTCGTCCAGCCACCTGACGATCCGCTCCCACAGGGCGCTGCCATACGGTTTCATCACCATCGCGCCCGCCACCGGGCTGTTGTCGGCAAGGTCCGCTTTTTTGACGACTTCATTGTACCAATCGTTGAAATCCACGCTCTGGGGCGTCACGCCGTATTGCTGGGCTTTTTTGTCTGCGCTCTGCTGAGCTTGTTTGGGCTGGGTTTGGGTCTTCTCCTGCGTCATAAGCTGCATGGTAGCAAGCTCGGGCCGCCAGCGAACGCGCCAAAGCACTCAGGGAGCGCTCTAAGCCAAGTGGCAGACGTACTTCAGCCGTCCAAACACCAAACTGAGCGGATGCCGCCGACTGTTTATTTTTATAAAACCGCCCACGCCTTTTCCAACTTCCATCCGAGTAGGTTTGAGAGTGGCGGCATGGTGTACCGCTGGGCCGAGCAATACCTGATGGCCCGCAAAGCGGCTCTGTTTGGCGACCAAGTACGCCCCGCGCTCATTCTGGCCGCCCACACACCCGCCGAATGCAAAGCGCTGGGCAGGCAGGTCACGCCTTACGACAACGCCGTTTGGGAGAGGGAACGCTCTGCGATTGCCGTGGAGATGCTGCAGCTCAAGTTTGGACAGAATCAAAAACTTTTGGCCGAACTGGCGGCAACAGGTGACGCCGAGCTGGTAGAGGCCTCGCCCACTGACCGGATTTGGGGTATCGGTTTTGCCGAAGCCGAGGCTGAATTTCACCGCGCCGAGTGGGGCCAGAATCTGCTCGGCAAGGCTTTGATGGCCGTGCGAAAGGAATTTCAAACCAATGCTTGACCTGGCCCACACCCTCGCTGCCCGCCTCGGTCAGCTTTCCGGCGTGGAGGCCGTGACGCTCGGCGGCTCACGGGCACGCGGCAACACTCCACCGGATTCGGACTGGGATCTGGGGCTGTATTACCGCAAAGAACAGCCCTTTGACTTGGCCGCACTCAATGCCCTGTGTCGCGAACTCGACGACGCTGGAACCGCCGAGGCCACTCCGATTGGCGGCTGGGGGCCGTGGGTAGACGGCGGCGCGTGGCTGACGGTGGGCGGGCAACGGGTAGATTTCATCTACCGCGAACTGGGCCGACTTGAGCGAAGTGTGCAAGACGCGCTGGCAGGCCACATCAAGCTGCACGCCCAGCCCGGCCACCCGCACGGCATCCACAGCCACCATTACGCGGCGGAATTGGCGGCGGGCCAGCTTCTGTTTGATTCGGCCAGCCGCCTTGCGGCCCTCAAAGACGAGCTGGACGGTTATCCTCCGGCGCTCAAAGCCACGCTGATTGCCCACTACGACTGGCAACCGGATTTCTGGCTTTACGGTGCGGCCAAAGGACTGAAGCGCGGCGACACCCACTACGCTCAGGGCTGCGCCTATCAGGCGGTGATGGCGCTGGCCCAAACGCTTTGTGCGCGGAGCGAGACGTGGATCACCAACGAGAAGGGCGCGGTGGCTTTGGCAGCGGGCGTAGCAGGTGCGCCGCTCCACTTTGCCGAGCGAATCGGCGCGGCCCTCTCACCGCTCGACCCGAGCGCCCTCCAGCAGCTCATCCAAGAAACGAATTGCCCTGTCTCAAGGTGGCCTTGACATTGCCCACATGAAAAAGCGGGGGCTGTGGGCGTAGCCTGCTGCTATGACCAACAACGACATGAGCCAAGTGGACAACGCCCTAGACCAAGAACTGCGCGACTCCATCACCGAGCACTTGCAAGTCAAGGACGCCAACGGCGAGCACGTCGGCACGGTGGATCACCTCGACGGCGACCGCATCAAGTTGACCCGCACCGATAGCAGTGACGGCCAGCACCACTACATCAACCTCAGCGACGTCAAGAGCGCCGATCAAGTGGCCGTGTACTTGGAAAAAGCCAAAGCCGACTTGAAAATGCAGACTGAGTAAAACAAAAGCTAGACAACACGAAAGGGGCCGCTGAACTTAATCAGCAGCCCCTTTCGTGTTGTAAAACCAATCCGCCGTTAAGATCACTTGCTGAAACTATTTTCATGCCTGACGCGGCCAGCGGCTAAGGTTGCAAATAGTTCAGCAGCGCCCTGAGCGACACTTTCAGTTCCTCTTCAAAATTGACCATTAAGGGCTTGAGATCGGGGTTGAGCATCAAGTTGCGCCGCGCCGGAATTTCTTCGACCAGGTGTTGCCAGCCGACCGACAGCGCTTCGGTGTGAACCAAAACGCGCATCGCCAGGTCGTGGGGGTAAGGCAGCCTCGGAGCAGTCTCCTGCATCAGGGCCACCACTTTTTGGTGAAAGACAATCGCCTGTTCGCTGCGCTCAAGCACGCTGCCGAGCAGAAGCTGAAGGCGGCGCAGCGCTTCGTGACTGCTTAAACTCTGGGCGATCACGTCGGCGACTTCGTCGGGCTGCTTGGGCTGGCGCTCGTCGAGCAGGGCATTGAGGTCGCTAAACCAGGCTTGGTAATGCTGGGCGAGCAGCGCCAAGAACAAATCTTCTTTGGTGGAAAAATAAAGGTAGAGCGTTCCTTTGGCGAGCTGCACTTCGCGGGCCACTTCGTTCATGCTCAGATCGGCGTAGGGCGTCGTGGTCCAGAGTCGTTCGGCGGCGCGAAGAATGTCGCCTCTGCGAACGAGTTTTTCTTCGGGGCTGCGGGCGCGGGCTGGGCGGGAAGATTGACTGAACATCAAACTGACCTTATGTCAAGTCGTAGAGCAGTTCTGTGAAAGGTTTCACGCCGAGTGGGAGAGCGCCGCAGCGGTAAATCTATTGATTAAAACCTGCTTCATCCAAAAGTGATCCGGCGCTCCAGAGCGGTGAGCGTTCCTTTATCCGGCACCCACTTGAGGCTCCAACCCACTACCTCAAGTTGCTCTCGCCAGTGGGCTGCCCGTCGCTGGTCTCGGAGTCACCATCACTGAAAAACTCGCTGCGGGCCTCGCGCAGCTCGCGCCGGGCCGTTTGCAGATGAACGAGCAGTGCCGGCACGTCGGCGGCTTCCAGCGCGAAGGCGTCGTCAGCGGCGATCCGGCTGCTGGGATCGAGGCGGCGCAGCAGCACGGCTCCGTCCGCTCCTTCAATCCGGATGCCCCAGTTGGGCGCTTCCTCTGGATAAAAAAAGTCGTGAACCTGACCGCTTTGCGCCCCGGTCACGGCTTGCCGTAGGGCAGAAGCGTTGGGCACGAAACTCTTCATCACTTCGCGTTCGCGCTCGGGGTCTTCGGGCCACTGCACCACCCGCAGCTGCATGACCGGCCCGAGTTCGGGCGTGCTGATGTCGGGATTGGGCGCGGCAGCCACGTCCACGCTGTAAGGCACCGGCTGGGCTTCGGTGCGCTCGATGCTGCCGGAAACGAGGTGGGCGCGGAGGCGGTGCTGGGCAGTGGTATCCATTTTCTTACCCTACTTGGCTCGGTGCGCCGCCGGATAAGCCGGAGCTTGAGGGGAAATTCAGACGTGGGTCTGCTTTACGGCGGACATGCGCCGCACCAAAGCGTCCAGCAGCGGTTCGCGGGCCTCCAGAACGAGTTGGGCAGCCAGTCGGCGGCACAGTGTTGCGGCCCAGCTCAGCGCTTGACCTCCTTCACCTTGCACCTTCCAGATGTGCGGCGACCACTCGCCCAATGTTTTTTCGGCAAGGCGGGTAGCGGCGGGAAAGTGGGGCGCTTCCTCCACGAACCGCGCCAAGCGCAGCAGCCCAGCGCGTACCCACGTCAGCAACTCGGCAGCCCGCAGTGCCTCGCCCCTAATCCACACCGCCGAGGCGAACACCAGCCAGTTGAGCGTCTGGTCATAGACCTGCTGCGGCGCGTCGGGCGTCCACGCCGGGCCGGATGCCCACTCGCGCAGAATTTGAGTGAGCTGGCCATCCGAGTCTTTCACCGACATGGCTTCAAGATCCGGCCCAAGGCGGGGCCAGTCCTGGATGTCGCTGAGCTGGGACGCCTGCGCCACATGCAGCTCAATTCGGTGCAGTTCGGGCGTCACGGCATTGGGCGTATCAAAGTCGTTGACCACGTAGAGGAGCAGCGGCGTGACCTGTTCTAGAAAAGCTCGGGCGTCAAACAACTCACCCTTGGGCACGTAAGCGTAATACTCAAGGTCGCTGAAGCCGTCGTCCAGCCGCGCTCCACTTGCCCGCTGAGTCCGGCTGCCGTACGCCAGCGCGTGCGAGATTCGGGAATCGGCCCGTAGCGCCGCCCTGATTTTTGTGTCTAACTGGTCAAGCGTTTGGGAGCCGCAGGTCATACGCCAGCTTACCCGCTAGACTGGGCTGATGACCGCGCCTGCTTCCGCTGCCTTCAAAACCCGCGTGCTGGCTCTGGTGGCGCAGATTCCAGCGGGCCGAGTGATGACCTACGGCCAACTCGCCCTGCTGGCGGGGCAGGTGGGCGCGGCGCGGCAAGTCGGCTACCTGATGAACGGGCTGCTCGAAAACCACGATTTGCCTTGGCAACGCGTCATCAACGCGCAGGGCGCAGTCAGCACCGACAAACTAGGCTTCGGCGACATTCAGCGCGGCTTGCTGAAAGCTGAAGGAATCGAGTTTGATGCGGCGGGCAAATGCGATCTGGGCAAGTACCAATGGTGGCCCGAAAGCGACGCGCCGCCGCAAGAGCGGCTGTTCTAGCGCGGCAGCAGCCGGGCCAGCAAAAAGCGCTGCCGCCCCACCCAATCGGGGTGAACTTGCGCAGACCAGCCCGCAGCACTCAGCTCTGCGGCCAACACTTCCACATTGCGCGGATCGAGTTCCAGCAGCATCACCCCGCCGGAAGCCAGGACACGCGGCGCAGCGGAAACCAATCGCCGGGCCAAAGTTAGGCCGTCGGGGCCGCTGTAGAGCGCCAAAGCGGGGTCGTGCTGGACTTCGGGCTGGGCGAGCGCTTGGTCGGCGTCGGGCAGATACGGCGGGTTGCTGAGCAGCAAGTCATACGGCCCGCTGAGGCCAGAGAGCAAGTCGGCCTGCACAAATGTCACGGTCAGGCCGTTGAGATCGGCGTTCTGGCGGGCCAGCTCCAGCGCCTCGCCACTGATATCGCTGGCCGTCACCTCGGCGTCGGCCCGCGCCCGCTTGATGCCGAGGGCCAGCGCTCCGGTGCCGGTGCCCACGTCCAGCACGCGCGGCGAAGGCTGTGCGCTGATTTGCGCCAGGGCCAACACCAGCAGCACTTCGGTTTCGGGACGGGGAATCAGGGCGGCGGTTGAGATGCGCAGCCGCAAGTCGCCCCACTCCACTTCACCGAGCAGGTGTTGCAGCGGCTCACGGGCCTCGCGGCGCTGGGTCAGTTGTTCGAGCTGCCAAAGCTCAAGCGCCTTGAGCGGCTGTTCGCTGCCCATCAGCAATTCGAGGCGGCTCAGCCCAGTGGCCCGCTGCACCAGCTCGCGGGCGTCGGTTTCGGGTGAGGGCACGCCTGCTTGCCGCAGCCGCTGGACGGTGCTGCGCAGCGCCATTCCCAGCGTATTTGCCTGAGACTCAGCGGGGTCTGGCGGCGCGGCGTCTGTGCTCACCTCAGCCACTCAGCTCACGGCCGGGGAGCGCCGGAAGCCGACGGGCAGGGCAAAGGGGAAATGAAGCTCACTCGGTCATTTCGGTGCGCGGCTTGATCACCAGGTGGCGGCCCGCGCCTTCGCCCACCGATTCGGTCGTGACCAGCGAGTGGTCTTTGAGCGCCACGTGGATGACCCGGCGCTCGGCGGGTGACATCGGCTGCAAGGCGTGGACTTCGCCGCTCTTGGCCACCTGCACCGCCAGCCGCTCAGCCAGCTTGCCGAGGTTATCGGCCTGACGGCGCTTGAAACCGCCCGCGTCGACCCGCACCCGCACGTCGCTGCGTCCGGCGTGCTTGGCCAGCACCGCGTAAGCCAGCACTTCGATTGCGCCCAGCGTGCGGCCGTCACGGCCCGCCAGCTTACCGGCCCGCTCACCGCCGATATCCGCTTCTAGCGCTTCGCCGGTGTCACGCACCGTCAGGGTCAAATCTTGGCCGAGGTGTTCGATCACGCCGTGCATAAACTGCTCGAACACGCTGAAGGCGTCCTGGCTTTCCATCGGCGGCGCAGCGCTTCCCAAAGCGGCCTCGACCACGTTGGGGGCTTCGTCGCCCTCACTGATGCCCAAATTGGCAAGGTAATCGTCGAGGTTTGTGTTGTCCATACCCTTAAGTTTACCCTGAGAAGCTGACAAGGCTCTGTCAAAAGGATGCCAAAGCCCATTGACGCCGTGACAAGCCCAAACTGCGGGTCAACCGTTTACCAGCCCATCGTTCCGGCCTCGCCTTTAAACGGCCCCTTGATGTCCGCCGTGATCCAGCCGCCGTAAAACTGGCCCGGCTGCGGCGTTACTACTTCACCCTCCACCCGGCACTGATCCATTTTGCCGGGATAAACGGCCAGATACCCGGCCATCTCGCGGAAGGCCAGCGTCGGCTGCTCGTAGCTCCAGGCAGCTTGCTCGGCGACTTTTTGCTGAGCGCCTTGCCCGCCCCGCAGTGTCCAGTAGGTTGCCTCGCCCTTCCATTCGCAGGCGCTGCGGCCCCGGGCCAAGCTCAGCACGCCCACTTTGAAGGCGTCGGGCGGCAGGTAGTAGCCGGGCGGGTGCGAGGTTTCCAGCACCCGGAACGCCGGATGCGTACTCTGGGCGGTATCGGCGATCAGCTCACCGCCCAGCCAGATTTGCAGGTGCTTGGAGGTGCGTTCCAGTCTCGGCGGGCGCGGGTAAGCCCACACCGATTCTTGGCCGGAGTGAACGGGATCGGGGGCAGGACGTTTCATGAAGGCATTGTGGCCTGCTGAGCGGCTGGGCTTTGGTAACAAAGTTCACTTGGCAAGCGGCTGCCCGCTCTCCCCCGTCCGGCCCCGCGCTAGACTCCTCACATGAAGCTGATTCGGTTTAGAGACAATCAGGGCGTGCGCTGGGGCCGCCTAGACGGTGAAGACATCCGGGTAACGCGCAACATGGGCGGCGAGGAAACGGGCGAGAGTGTCAGCCGCCAGAGTGTGACTCTCCTGGCTCCCGCCGAACCCAGCAAGATCGTCTGCGTGGGGCGCAACTACATTGACCACATCAAAGAACTCGGCAATGACACGGGCGAGCTCCCGCGTGAGCCGGGTCTGTTTCTCAAAGCCGCCAACACGCTGGCCGAAGACGGCGGCAGCGTGGCCTATCCGGAGTGGTCGGAGAACTTTCACTTTGAAGGCGAACTGGCGCTGGTGATTAGCCAGACCGCCAAAAACCTGACGCCCGTCGAAGTGCCTGCCGCCATCTTGGGCTACACCTGCGCCCTTGACCTGACGGCCCGCGACAAACAAAAAACCGATCTCCAGTGGTTCCGGGCCAAGGCCGCCGACCGTTTTTGCCCGCTGGGGCCGAGCTTGGAAACCCAATTCGACCCGACAGACGTGCGGATTTGCACCCGCATCAACGGAGAAACCAAGCAGGACAGCCGCACCAGTTTCATGATCTTTGATGTGGTGCAGATTCTGACCTACGTGACCCGCTACGTGACCTTGGAGCGCGGCGACGTGGTGCTGACCGGCACCCCTTCCGGCGTGGGGCCGCTGGAGCGTGGTGACCGAGTAGAAGTGGAGATCGACGGTCTGGACATGCTGAGTACCCAAATTGTTTGAAGTTGGGATGGGTTGAAGGTCGAAGGGGTTTGAAGTCGAGATGCCAGAGGAAAAGATGAGGAACGAAGAGCAGCCCACCCAACCCAACGCCGCAGGCAACGGGACAGTGCCGAGCCCCAAGCGCTCCCGCCTGCGCCTGCGCCTGACGCCCGCCGCCGAGGGCCACATCCGGCGCGGGCATCCGTGGGTGTACGAAAGCAGCGTGCGCGAGCAAAACCGCGAGGGCGAGAGCGGCGAATTGGCGGTGATTTACGATCGGCAAGACCGCTTTCTGGCGGTGGGGCTGTACGACCCGCACTCTCCGCTGCGGCTGCGGCTGCTGCATGCCGGGTCGCCGCTGAGCCTCGACACCGCTTGGTGGAAGCGCCACCTGGAGCTGTCGGTGCAGCGCCGCGCCGCCCTGTTCGGCCCCGATACCGACGGTTACCGTCTGATCAACGGCGAGAGCGACGGCTGGCCGGGCTTGGTGCTCGACCGCTACGCCAGCACGCTGGTGCTCAAGCTCTACACCTCATCTTGGCTGCCGCACCTCGGCCTGCTGCTGGAACTGCTCTCGGGGCGCTTCGGCAGCGGCTTTTCCAACTCGACTCCCGATTCGGCACCCAATGCAGACGTGCCGCCGCAGGCCGGAGCCGAGCCCTCGACCTTGCGTGTGGTGCTGCGCCTGAGCCGCAATACCCAGAAGCTGGCCGCCGAGCAGGGCTTCTCGGACGGCCAAGTGCTGCTGGGCGAAGACCTCAGCGGGCCAGTCATCTTTCAGGAATACGGCCTGAACTTTGAAGCCGACGTGCTGCGCGGCCAGAAGACCGGCTTTTTTCTGGATCAGCGCGAGAATCGCCGGATCGTGGGCAGCATGGTGGAAAAATTGGTGCAGCAGGGCGACGGGCGGCGGGTGCTCAACGCCTTTTCGTTTTCCGGTGGCTTTTCGCTGGCCTCGGCGCGGGCAGGCGCTGCCGAAGCGGTCTGCGTGGACATCAGCAAGCACGCCTTGGAGAGCAGTCGGCGCAACTTTGCTCTCAATTACAGCATGCCGGGAGTGTCCCGCTGCTTTCACCGCACGGTGCAGGCCGACGTCTTCGCTTGGCTGGGCAAAACTCTGCCGGCCGACGCCGAGACCAGCGAGCCGTTTACCCGTGAACCGTTCGATTTGATCGTGCTCGACCCGCCCTCGCTGGCCCGCCGCGAAACCGAGCGCGAGGGAGCCGTTCACGCCTACGGCCGCCTGAGCCGCCAAGCCCTTGAGCGGCTGCGGCCCGGCGGCGTGCTGATGGCCGCGTCGTGTTCGTCGCACGTCAGCGCCGAGGAATTTTTTGAAGCGGTTCGCACCTCGGCGCGGCGCAGTGGCCGCAACTGGAAAGAACTCCGCACCACCCGCCACGCGCCCGACCACCACGCGACCTTTACTGAAGCCGAGTACCTCAAGGCTATTTATTTGCGGGTAGAGTAATTTTCCGGTTGGCGTAGAGGTTAGCGTAAAGGCTGCATGCGGTTATTTCATAACGGCCTGAGCGCCGCCTTTGTCAATGCCCCTCCATTCACACTTCGGCGGCGCGGGGCCGCGCTAGGCTAGGCCGTGTCTAAATTGAAGAACACCTTCTTGACGCTGGGCCTCGCCCTGCTTTCCAGCGCTCAGGCCAGCCCCGCCAGCGATTTGTTCGGGCGGGTCAGCGAGCTGTTTCAAAAAGAGTATTACGGCTGGTCAGAGACTGACCGCAGCGCCCTGACCGACAAATACGCCGCCGAGCTGCAAACGCGCTGCGCTCCTGAAGGTGAAGCGTGCAGCTTCGACACGGGCCGGGCCGTGCTCAAAGACATGTTCGATACGTTTCACGACGACCACACCAGCGTCCGCGACGCCGAAAGCGCTCAGCGCCTGCTCGAAGTCCAAAACGATATGAGCGTGCCGCGCACCGGCCTCCGGGTCATCAAGCAGCCGGAAGGCTTGCTCGTGGTGGGCGTGCAGCCGGGCAGTCCGGCAGAAGAAGCCGGCGTCAACCTCTACGACCTGATTCAGTCGGTCAACGGCGTGGCGGCGGGCAAAGACAAGCCGGTGGACTCGCTGGCTTTCGTGCGCTTGGAGCGGGCCAGCACCCCCATGACGCTAAGCGTGCAGCGCCCCAAGTCGGCCCTCAAGCTGCTCAGCGTGACGCCGAAAATGATGAAGGCCCGCGACGAGCCGAGCCTGAGCTTTCCGAAAGCGGGCGTGGCGCTCATCAATTTTCCCACTTTTTTGTCGGGTGACAGCGCTCCGCTCTTTTTGGCCAAAATCAAGGAAGCGCAGCAGGCCGGGGCCAGAGAACTGATTATTGACCTGCGCTACAACGGTGGGGGGCGGCTCGATCAGTGCGTGGCGGCAGCCAGTATTTTTAAGCCGGTGGTGTACCAAGCCCGTTTCCGTGGCGGCGGCTGGAGTTACGGCGGCTTGGACGGTGAGCAGGCTCCGGCCCTGAGTGCACGGATCGATCACCAGAGCCACGTTTGGAACGGGCCAGCCGCCATTTTGATCGGCGAGAACACCGCCTCGTGCGCTGAGGTCTTTACCTTTTTTGCTCAGAAGAGCGGCGTCAAGGCCGTCGGCAGCTCCACCAAGGGGGTGGGCAACAGCGGCGTGAATTTCTATCCGCTGCCGGATCAAGGCATTTTCAGCTTGACCATGCTGCGGGCCTATGACGAAGACGGCCAACCGCTGCCGGATCACATCACGCCGGACATCAGCGCCCCCACCGACTTAAGAGCGCTGACCGAAAGTGGCGACGACACCACCTTAGACGCCGCCCTGAGGGTGCTGAGCGACGAAACGGCGGCCGCAGTCGCAGCGGGCACCAAATGAGCCGCGCCTCTGTGGCTAGGAGCCGCGCTTGATTCTGGCCGTTGTTGCCATCGGCCTCTTGGCAGGCGTGCTGGGCGCGATTCTGGGACTGGGCGGCGGGGTGGTGGTGGTTCCGGCGCTGCAATTTGTGCTGCCGCTGTTCGGACACGCCATCAGCATCACGCAGGCGGTGGCGATCAGCCAAATCGGGGTGCTGGCGGTGGGCGTGGCGGGCACGGCAGGCTACCTCCAAAAGGGCATGATTCGCGCCCGCACCGGCTATCTCCTTTCGCCCTACACCATCATCGGCGGCACGTTGGGCAGTTACTTGGGCCTGATTCTTCCGGCCAAAGCGGTGGCCACCGTCTTCGCCTTCTTGCTGCTCTACAGCGCTTACAACCTCTTGCGCGGCCTCAAGCGGATCGAACAGGAGCGCGAGCCGAGCAAGTTGGTGCCGCCCGCGATGGGCTTTGCAGGCATCATGAGCGGCCTGCTCGGCATCGGCGGCGGCACGGTGCAGGTTCCGGTGATGAACTTGCTGGCGGGCATTCCCATCCGCGAGGCGATTGCCACCAGCACCTTCATCATGGGCCTGACCGCTGTGGCCAACGCCCTGATTTACAGCGCGGGCGGCCTGCTTGACTTTCACTTGGCAGCGGCAGTAGCGGCAGGCATCTTGATAGGAGCGCGGGCCGGAACCAATCTGGCGACCCGCATCAGCGCCCAAAACCTCAAGGTGTTGTTCAGCGCACTGCTGATTTTCACCGCCATGCAAATGCTATGGAAGTATTGGGTATGAGCGACAAGACAATCAGCGAAAAATCGAAGGCCGACCCTCAAAAACCCGAAACGGCGGGCTTGCCGATCTGGCTGTTTCCGCTGGGCTTCGGCGTGGGCCTAGCGCTGCTGATCGTGGGCGTGATTTGGCCCGCCTTCGCTCGCTGGGCGGTGTACTGGCTGATGCTGGTGCCGGTGATCGCGGCGCTGTTCGTGGCGGTCAGCAACTGGCGAACAGACCGCCGCCTGAGTATCGCGGCGCTGCTGGCCCTGTTGGGCGTGGGCTTGGTGCTGGTGGCACGCAAGTGGATTTGATGGTGGCTGTCCATCCCGAATTGATGCTTAGCTGACAAAGAAGCGTTCAGATGAGCGCATATGAAAACCCTGCTGACCACTTTAGCCCTCGGCTTCTCCTCCGCTTTTGCCGCTCCGTTTAGCTTCGTGGCGCTCGGCGATATGCCTTACGGCGGTAAGCCTGAAAACTACGCCGCTTTTGACCGCTTGATTGCCACGGTCAACCGCACGGCTCCCAGTTTTACCGTACATGTCGGCGATATCAAAAGCGGCAGCACGTCTTGTGCCGATGCCGAACTGCTCAAAGTCCGCACACAATTCAACACCTTTGAGCAGCCGCTGATTTACACTCCCGGCGACAATGAATGGACGGATTGTCACCGCGAGAAAGCCGGCAAATTTAATCCATTAGAGCGGCTCTCATTTCTCCGAAGCAACTTTTTTGATGGCAAACAAAGTCTGGGCAAAACGCCCATGCCGCTCACGACGCAGCCGAATTACCCTGAAAATTCACGTTGGACTCAGGGCGGCGTGGTGTTCACTACGCTTCACGTCATTGGCAGCAACAACGGCTTAGAGCGCACGCCGGAAATGGCCGCCGAATATTTTCCGCGCAACGCCGCCAATCTGGCCTGGCTGCTTCAAGCGTTTGCACAGGCCAAGAGCATCGACGCCAAGGCCGTCGTGGTGTTTGCCCAAGCGGATTTGTGGGACCCGGCCCCGCTCGCGCCGACCAGCGGCCTCATCGACACCGTCAATGCCCTGCGTGAGCAGGCCAAAGCGTTTGGCAAGCCGGTATTGTTCGTACACGGCGACTCGCACGTGACCCGCTTGGATCAGCCGTTCAACACCTACGACGACAGCAGCGCTCCCAATTTCTGGCGACTCGAAGTGCCGGGCGATCAGCGGGTAGCGGCCATCAAAGTCACGGTTGATCCTGAAGACCCCGCCGTTTTTGCCTACCGCTTGTTGCTGCCTTAGAGCATTTGTCGTAAAAGTTGCAAGACTTTTATGACCGAGCGGAGCGAGTGAAATACGTGCTGGAGCAGATGGGAGTGGAATTGGTGGGGTGCTTTTCCACAACAATGGAACGGACAAATGCTCTAAGCCGCAGGTTTGGTTGGGCCAGAGCCGCTGCGTAAACTCCATGCGGACAAATCCCTAGACTGATTGCATGTCCTCGGCTGCCCTCGCCTCCGCTCCTCCCAAAAGTCTCGCCCTGCTCGGTCTCAGCGCCTTTTTGCTGCTGGGCCTGATTTACCCGGTGCTCGGCCCAGCGCTGCCGCGACTCAGCGAGCAGTTCGAGTTGCGGGCAACCGGCGCGGCCCTGCTGCTCAGCTTCAACTCGGCGGGCGCATTTTTAGGGGTGGTGCTCACGGGAGTGATTTCAGGGCGGCTCTCGCCTCAGCGCCGCTCGCTGATCGCCGTGCTGGTTCTGGCGCTCAGCAGCGTGGCACTGGCTTTCGCGCCGAGCTTCGTGCTGGCGCTGGCGGCGGTTTTAGCGCTGGGGTTCGGCTTCGGAATGCTGGATTTGACCATGAACGTCTGGATTTCCACCAGTTACGGGGGACGCAGCGCGGCCGTGCTGAACTTGCTGAGCGCCAGCTTCGGCGTGGGCGCGGTGCTGGCTCCGCTGGCAGTGGGCCTAGCGGGGGGCAATTTCCGCGTGCCGCTGCTGTGCTGCGCCGCGTTTGCCGCCGCCTTGCTGGTGCCGCTGCTGCTGACGCCTTCCCGCACCCCGATAACGCCCGCCGCACTCACGGCTGCGCCCGCGACTCGACAATCCCGCTGGCTATTGGGCGGCTTCGTGGTGCTGTTCTTGCTGTATGTGGCGGTGGAAAGCGGAGTGGGGGCTTGGGAAGTCACCCACCTGAAAGCCACCTTGCCGCTCAGCACCGCGCAGGCCGCACAGCTTTCGGCTCTCTTCTGGGTCAGCTTCACGCTGGGGCGGCTGATTTCCGCGCCGCTGGCCCTGCGGCTGGCCCCCGCACCGCTGATGATCGCCGCGCTGAGTCTGGCCGCGCTCAGCTTGGCGCTGGCCAGCGTTCCGGCATTCGCGGCGCTGGCTTACACCCTCACCGGTCTGTTTCTGGCTCCAGTTTTCACGACGGGTTTGGTGTGGCTCACCCGCGTGATGCCGGGCGGAGCCGCGCCGACCTTCGTGTTCGCCGGATCGTTCCTCGGCCCGGTGCTGTTCTCACCGCTAATCGGCACGCTGCGCGACGCTTTTGGCCCCGTTGCCATTCCGCTGACCTTGCTGGGCATTACTTTGGCGGCGCTGGCCTTGGTGGTGGGCCTCAGCCGCCGCTTGAGCGCTTAGCGCTTGCCCGCCACAAACCCCATTCTTGGCGACAACAGCACTTCCTCTTCTAACCGCTTGGTTTGGTTGGGCGTCGGCTCTGGAAACTGCGGATTGGCTTTGCGGGCGGGCTCAGGCACGAAGGTGCGAGAATCAATGCCCTCCACTGGCCCCACTTCCCGAATTTTGAGGCGGGTGGTTTTGGCGGGCAAGCCCATCGCGATGCCGTGCGGCTCAATGTCGCCACGCAGCAGGGCGTGGGTCGCCAGTATGGCGTCGTCGCTGACCACGCTTCCGGCCAAAATGGTGGAGTGATAGGTCAGCCGTGCGCCGCGCCCGATCACGGTTTTGCGCAGGGTCACGTCGGGGCCGTCGAGCACCGAGTGGGTGTGGCTGTAGATGTTGACGTAATCGCTGACCGACGCGCCGTCGTGCAGCTCGATGCCGCCGATGTCGTCGAGCAGCACGTTGCGGTGAATGACCACATCATCACCGACTTCCATGTTGTAGCCCACCGAGAATTCCACATTCTGCCAGCACTTGAAGTCACGCCCGACGGATTTGAAAATGTAGCCTGCCAGAATGCGCCGCAGCGGAATGCCGAACAAGGGATTGTGACCCAGCGGCGTCAGGTCAACGCTTTTCCACAGCCACAGCAGCGGCTTGACCCGCTGAAACTGGGCATCGTCGGTGGCCATGTAGTATTCGGATTCAAAAGTGACGTTGCGCGAATCGAGATTGAGAGCGGCCATCGGCGCGTCGGCTTCTAGGGCGGCGTAGGAGCGGCCATACATCAGCTCGGCCAGCAGTTCGCGCACCAATTCCGGGCGCGAGGTGGCCGGGTCACTGAGTTTGGCTTCCAAGTCAGCGAAGAAAGCCGTGTAAGCGCTCTCAGCGCCTGCGGGGGTGAGGAGCGGTTTGAGCCAGGTCATACCGGCGAGTCTAGCAGCGCCGCACCGACGAGGAATCTGGTTTGTTTACAATTTTGGTCAACTGGTTGGGGAGAGGATGGTGTGAAGGCGAAACATCATTTATGGACGCGCATAGCTACTCACAGCCTTGACAGTGTGACGATCAGCAACGTGGAACATCTCCAGCGTTTTGAGCAACTGGGCCACACCTTGTCCAACGTTTCAGATGATGAAACCGAACACACTCCACAACCTGCCTTTCAGGTCGAGCTCTAAGCCTATTGGCCCATGCCCGCACCTCGCCTCATGGCTATGCTGAGCGTAAGACCAAGCTTTAGGAGACTCACCATGAAAAGCCACGTAACGCCCGCCCCGAACCAGATCGCCACTTTCCTCGGAGGACGTTACACTTCATGCCTATCTCTCAAGTCTCGTTGTTGCACGGGTGGAAGTTCACCCATGTTGTAACCGTATTTCCTGGTCTATTCACCGCTCCCTCCTCTCGCTGGGCGTGCCGGTGATTCCGCCCGTCACGCTGCCGCTACTGGCCCGGCTGAAAACCTTTGCCTCGTATTACCGCCCTTACCGCCGCATCCTGATTCTGGATTTGCTATGCGCCTTCGTGGTGGCGGGCATCACCCTGATTTTTCCGCTGTGTGCTGGGTATGTGACCCGCACCGTACTGGGAGAGGCTGGGCTGGGTGAAACTGGCCCGCAGGCGCTGGCCGACCTGACCCGCGTGGGCGTCTTTATGCTGGGGCTGGTGGCGCTCCATCTGATCTGTAATACTTTCGTGGATTATCAGGGACACATCATGGGCACGCGTATGGAAGGCGACATGCGGCGTGATTTGTTCCGGCATCTGCAATCGCTGCCCTTCGGCTTTTACGACTCCCAGCGCACCGGGCAACTGATGAGCCGCCTCACCAACGACTTGTACAACATCGGCGAACTGGCACACCACTTCCCAGAAGACCTGCTGATTGCGCTGCTGAAATTTGTGGGCGTATTCGTCATTCTGGCAAGCATCAATCTCAACCTGACGCTGCTGCTGTTCGCCTTCTTGCCGCTCATGGCGGCCTATGCGGTCTTCTTCAACATTCGCATGAACGCCGCCATGATGCGGAGCCGGGCGCGGATTGCCGACGTGAATGCGCAGGCCGAAGACACCTTGGCGGGCATCCGCGTGGTGCAGTCCTTTACCGGAGAGGCCACCGAACAGCGCCGTTTTGACGCCGAGAACGCCCGCTTCGTGGACAGCCGCCGAGCCGAATACCGCGCTGAAGCGTATTTCTATCAGGGCATGACTGCCTTCTCGCAACTGATGCTGATTGCCGTGCTGTCTTTTGGCGGCCTTGCCAGCGTGCGCGGGGCGCTGCGGCTGGATGAACTGGTGACGTACCTGCTGTGCGTGGGCCTGCTGCTGGAGCCCGTTTCGCGGCTGGTCAACATCGCCCGGCTGCTTCAGGAGGGGGTCACGGGCTTTGAGCGTTTTCTGGAATTGATGGCGGTTAGCCCCAGCATTCAGGACGCGCCGCAAGCACTAGAAATCAGGGACGTGCGCGGCGAGATCACCTTCCAGCACGTCACCTTTCGCTACGGCCCTGATCAGCCACCAGCGCTACAGGGCATCAACCTGAGTATCCATGCGGGTGAGTTCGTGGCGCTGGTGGGCGCGTCGGGGGTGGGCAAGAGCACCCTCTGCGCCCTGATTCCGCGCTTTTACGAGGTCAGCGAAGGGCAGATTTTGCTGGACGGCACACCGATCACTGATCTGAAACTGGATTCCCTGCGGCGGCAGATCGGTGTGGTGCAGCAGGACGTGTACCTGTTCGCCGGAACTGTACTGGACAACATCCGCTATGGACGCCCCACTGCCTGCGAGGCCGAGATCAAGGAAGCTGCGCGGCAAGCCGGGGCGCACGATTTCATTGCGGCGCTGCCAAATGGCTACCACACCGACATCGGTCAGCGCGGCGTGAAGCTGTCCGGTGGGCAAAAGCAGCGCCTGAGCATCGCGCGGGTGTTCCTCAAAGACCCGCCCGTGTTGATCTTTGACGAGGCCACCAGCGCCCTAGACAACGAATCCGAAGCGCTGGTGCAGGAATCGTTGGAGCGTCTGGCCCAGCGGCGCACCACACTGGTCATCGCGCACCGCCTGTCGACTGTACGGAATGCCGGACGAATCCTCGTGCTGACCAAGGACGGCCTGACCGAGCAGGGTACCCACGCCGAATTGATGGCTCAAGGCGGCGTCTACGCCCGCTTGCAAGCAACAGGACTGCGGCTCTAGACCTTCCAGAAGACCCGCTATTATGCCCGCATGACCGACAGCGCCCTGATTTTGCGGCCCGCCACCCGTGAGGATGTGGGGTTTTTGCAGTCCCTCTTGCCGCGTTTCATCTCGTTCGGCCTGCCATTAGGCCAAGACGAAGGCGCGGTGCTGGCGGGCGCGACTCAGAATCTGCTGGCCGCCCTCGCCGCGCCGCAAACCGACAGCGCCCTGCTGATCGCTTGGGTGGAAGAGGAGGAAAAGCCCCCTCGCCGCGCTGGATTCCTGCGCCTGGACACCGAGCGCCCGCTGTTCGGCAAACCGTTTGCCTACTTGGCTGACTTGGCACTCGCAGAGTGGGCCGAGGGCCTAGGCCTGGGCCAGATTTTGCTGAACGAGGCCGAGAACTGGGCCAGAGCGCAGGGTTTGAAGCACATCCAACTGCATGTCTTTGCCACCAACGTCCGCGCCCGCAAGTTGTATGAACGGGCGGGGTATAGCGAGGCCACGCTGGGACTGGTGAAGGTGTTGAAGGGGAAGAAGTAGGCGGTGAATTGAGAGTGTAGAGAAGGGAAGTTACTTTTTATATTTAAAATTTACGAGCGAGTCGATTTGACGTTTACAATATCCCGCAGTTATTTTAGAAGAAGGGCTATTGAGTTTCATTCCTACTTCGGAGAAGATATCGATAGGAGTATTACCAGATCCACTCTCATTCGAAAGTTTAGCTGCCTTGATGATCTGTTGAGCTATACTATCCTGATTTTCTTGACAAATAGAGGCGACACTTCCTAAAAAAATGCTTGACTTCGCGTCATCCCTCTCCAATCCACTCTCCACCGCAATGCGTTGAGCGGGTGAGAGCGGAGTCAGCCATTTGTGGATAAGTGCCGCACTGATAAGCAGTACGTAGAAAACCAGAGGAAACAAAAGGCGTGGATTTGCGGTAGATATAGTAAATCACTCCTCAACACAATCCACTTCTCCTGCCTATCGTACCAAAGTCCCCACGCTGCCCAGATCAGCGCCGATTCTCAACCTCTACCGACTTGTCTTGCCCGCCGCACTATTGTCCCGCCCACCGTGTGCCATCCTCGGAGGCATGAGGGCTACGCCATGAACCATGACATTCCCGTCAGCCAGATCGGGCCGCAGGGCGAAATCATGGCCCACGCCATCGAGGCCTGCGTCCACTGCGGCTTTTGCCTGCCCGCTTGTCCCACCTACGCGCTGCTGGGCGACGAGATGGACAGTCCACGCGGGCGCATCTTCCTGATGAAGGAAGTGCTGGAAGGTGAGCTGCCGCTGTTTGACGCCGCGCCGCACCTGGACCGCTGCCTGGGCTGCATGGGCTGCGTCACCGCCTGCCCCAGTGGAGTGGCCTACGGCGAACTGATCACCAGTTTTCGCGGCTGGAGCGAGCCTCAGCGCAACAGAAGTGCTTTCGACAAGGCCAAGCGCGTCGCCATTCTGAAGGCGCTTCCAGCTCCCAAGTTGTTCAGCGTGGCCGCCAGAATCGGCCAGTACGCCAAGCCGCTCGCGCCGCTGCTGCCCGACGCTCTCAAATCGCCGCTCGATCTGTTGCCCGAACATGTTCCGGCCATGCTGGATTTGCCGAAGTTCACGCCAGCGCAGGGAACAAAACGGGCCAGAGTCGCCTTCCTCGTCGGCTGCGCTCAGCAAGCCCTCGCGCCCAATTTCAACGCGGCCACCTTGCGGGTGCTGGCCCGCAACGGCGTGGAAGTCGTCATTCCGGAGGATCAGGGCTGCTGCGGGGCGGCGGCGCTGCACACCGGAGCGCGGGATGAAGCCCTGAAACTGGCCCGCAACAACATCGCGGCCTTCAATCCAGACGAGTACGACGCCATTCTCAGCAATGCGGCGGGCTGCGGGGCGGGTCTGCGCGAGTATCCCGAAGTCTTGCACGGCCTCCCCGACGAAGACGCAGCCAAAAAGCTGGCGGCCAAAGTCATGGACATCAGTACCTTCCTGGCACAGCTGAGCGAGGACGGCGGCCTGGAACCGTTTATGCCCGCTTCCAGGCCGATTAAAATCGCTTACCACGACGCTTGCCACCTGGCCCACGCGCAAGGCATCCGCGCCGAGCCGAGGGCGCTCCTCAAACTGATTCCCAACGTGAGCCTGTTGGAAGTCCCGGAGGGCGATCTGTGCTGCGGCTCGGCAGGCACTTACAACTTGGAGCAGCCTGAACTCGCCACCCAGCTCGGTGAGCGCAAGGCCAAGAATGTGCTGTCAACGCAGCCGGATATGGTCGCCAGCGGCAACATCGGCTGCCACACCCAGATTCAAAGCCACCTCAGACGGCAAGGCAGCGGCGTGCCGATTCACCACACCATCGAGATTTTGGACATGGCCTATCAGGGGCTGCTGTGAGTCTGTTTAACAGACGGAAACCGGAAAAATTAGCTCTGACGGCCAACTCGCCCGTCAGCAAACCGCGTTCCACCGAAGCGCCGAGCAGTCCGCTGGCGGCTGAACTCACCCGCTTGCTGGGGCCGCAAAAAGTGCTGAGCGCTTATGGTGAGCGCCTGAACTACCGCTACGACGCCATCCTGGTGGGCAAAACGCCGCTGTGTGTGGTGCTGCCGGAAACCACCGCCGACGTGGTGGCGGCGGTGCGTGCGGCCAGAGCGGCGGACGTGCCGATTGTCGGGCGCGGCGCAGCCAGCGGCCTCTCAGGTGGGGCCGCGCCGCTCGAAGAGTCGCTGGTAATCTCGTTTACCCGCATGACCAAACTCACGATCTACCCCGAACAACGCGAAGCCAGGGCGCAGGCAGGCGTGATCACGCTGGCGGTCAGCGAACAGGCCAGGCCTCACGGTCTGGTTTATCCGCCCGACCCGGCCAGCTTCCGTACCAGCACCATCGGCGGCAACCTCGGTGAAAACGCGGGCGGCCCAATGTGCTTCAAGTACGGCGTCAGCGGCGATTATGTCAAAGCTCTGGAATTTGTGGACGTGGACGGCGGCATTCACGAACTCAGGCGCGACGCTTTTGATCTGGCGGGCCTGCTGATCGGCTCAGAAGGCACGCTGGGCCTCATCACCGAGGCCACCTTGCGCCTGACCCCGCCGCCCAGATTCACCCGCACCCTGATGAGCCACTTTGCCGAGGTCGGACAGGCTGCCGAAGCCGTGTCGCAGGCGATTGCAGCGGGCGCGGTTCCGGCCAAGCTGGAATTTATGGACAAGGCTTGCACCAACGCTGTGGAAGACTATTTGCAAATCGGCCTGCCCCGTGAAGCCGAGGCGGTGCTGCTGGTCGATACTGATGGCGACGATCTGGCAACGGTGGAAGAAGAACTGGCCCTAGTGGAAGCCGCCTGCCAAGATCACGGCGGAACTGTGCGCCGCGCCGCCGACGATGCCGAAAGTGCTGCGCTGTGGCGGGCCAGACGTAGCATCAGCCCAGCGTTGGGCCGCATCCGTCCGCAGCGCATGAACGAGGACATCGTGGTGCCGCGAAGCGTGCTGGCCGAGGTGGTGCGCGAAATCCGCTCTCTCGGCGAGGCGTCGGGCTTTCATCTGGTGCAGTTCGGGCACATCGGCGACGGCAATTTGCACCCCAATATCCTGTTCGACCCGCGCACCGAGAGTAGCGAGAAGGTGCATGAACTGGCCTATCAGGTGGCGCAGGTCGCCATCCGGCACGGCGGCGTGCTGAGCGGTGAACACGGCATCGGGGCCATGAAACGCGATTTTATGCGCGACGCGGTGGACGCGGTGACGCTGGAAGCCTTATGGGACGTGAAGCGGGCGCTCGACCCGGAGGGAATGCTGAATCCGGGGAAGATACTGCCCTGAGTGTGAAGCAAGTCTCCTGACACTCGACACCCCCTCTGTTTCCCATAGCCACCCACACGGAGGCCCACCCTATGCCCATCCTTAAACTCAGCGCTGCCGATCAGACCCTAGTCGCCAGCGGAGACACCGACCTGCTGGAGATTTATGAATCACTTCCGGCTGGCCTGTATCCGCCCTTTCCGCCAGTCGAGTTGCCCGGCGGCTTAAACGGCCTGCTCATTCGCGGCGGCTTTGCCCAGAACTTTTTCTTCACGGGTGAAATTTTGGGCGTCACCTTTGAAGCTCCCAGCGGACGAACCATCAAAGCAGGCGGACAAGTCGTCAAGAACGTGCAAGGCTACGACCTGACGCGGCTGTTTGTCGGCTCGTTCGGGCTGCTGGGCGTTGCTCAAGAAGTCACCTTGCGGCTTCGGCCCGGTTTGGCCGCACGCCATGTCAGCCGCTCGGGAGCGCTGGCCGACCTCTCCCCTGGCCGCGCCCGCTTTATCTGGGAAGTGGAAGGCCGCATCCACCTGATGCACTTCGGCCACGCCCGGGAGGTGGCCGCCGTACTGGCCGAGTTCGGCGGCGAAGAGGTCAGCGCCCCGCTCGATCTGCGCTCCCTGTTTGCTGCTGGGATGAGTCCGGGCGAGGGCGGGCCAGTGCGCGATTTGCGTTTCGGCTGGCTGAGCGGCCTAGCGCAGCCGGACGTGCCGCCGCTGTTTCAGAAAGTGGCGGCAGCGCTGTAGAAACGGCGTGTGGAAAGGCAACCGAAAAGGTCGCTCTCTCCACACGCCGCTTTACTGGTACAAATCCGCCCGGCTTCTCGGCAGTTCCACTCGCCGCCCGGCGTCCGGCTTGGCCAGCAGGGTTTGAAAGATGGAAAGGTGGCCGGCGCTGAAGTAATACACGCAGGCGTTCAGGTAAATGCGCCACAGGCGGTAGCGCTCCTCGCCCAAATGGGCCAGCGCTTCGGCTTCGTGGGCTTCCAGATTTTTGGCCCAATGCTGGGTGGTCTGAGCGTAGTGCTCGCGCAGGTTTTCCACGTCGCGCACTTCAAACAGCGCTTCCTCGGCAAACTTCTGGGTTTCCCAGATCGGCAGCAGTTCACCGTCTGGGAACACGTAGCGGCGGGCGAAATTGCCGGATTGCAGCAAGTTCGACACCTTGGCCTGCCCCAGCCCCGACGAGATGGCGTGGTTGAGCATCAGTCCGCCGGGACGCAACACGCGCATGGTGGTGGCAAAATACTCGGCCATGTTCTTGCGGCCCACGTGCTCGGCCATCCCGATGCTGCTGATCTTGTCGAACGGTCCCTCAACGTCGCGGTAATCGCGCAGCTCTAGGCTGACCAAGTGATCCAGTCCAGCAGCCGTGACCCGCGCCTGGCCTTCCTGCAACTGCGCTTCCGACAGCGTGACGCCCAACACCGAGACGCCGTAGTGTTGCGCGGCGTAGATGGCTAATCCGCCCCAGCCGCAGCCGATGTCCAGCAGCTTTTCGCCAGGTTTGAGCCTCAGCTTGCGGCAGATCAGTTCCAGTTTGGCAGCCTGGCCCTCGTCCAGCGTTTCGTCACCATTGGGAAAATAGCCGCACGAATAGACCATCCTTGAATCTAACCACAGCTTGTAAAAGTCGTTGGACACGTCGTAATGGTGGGCAATGGCGGCCTTGTCGCGCTCACGGCTGTGGGTTTCGCCTTCCAAACTGGCTTTGGGCGCGGGCGGCGGCGCTCCGGCTCCCCGGCGCAGGGTTTCGTAGTCGCGCAGCATGGCGGGCATGGCGGCCCAGCCCGGCGCGGCGTCGAAGGTATCGGCCAGTTCCACCACCGCTGAGAAATCGCCCTCGATGTCAAAGTCGCCCCGAATGTAGGCTTCGCCCAGCGCCACATCGAGGGGCAGCCGCAGCATTCGGCCCAGCGTCTTGGGGCTGTTGAGGATGAGTTTGGCGTCTTCTCCTGCGGTGGCGGGCAAAGTGGTGCCGTCCCACAGCGTGATGGAAAAGCGGCGGCGCGTGGGCAGACCGGCCCCAAGCAAATTCAGCGCGGCGTCGCGGACTTGCCCAGCAGTGGCGGCGGGGCGGCTGCGGGCGGCAACTACGGCAGCAGCGGTGAGCGCTGCGGCGGCGAGAGTAGCGGTACGGCGTTTAGACATGCGGGCATGATAACGGCTCTCAGGAAAGCGGGTTGTGGTGAGTAGTTAAGGTCAAAATGTTGGTGTCCGTATTTAGGAAATGGTGGGGCGAACAAACTGGGGTGTCATTGACTCCAACCCGCGTCTTGCCAACCCGCATTTTGGAGCAGCGCTTGGCACCGCGCCCGCACCCGCTCGGAAGGGTGCAGCAGCCCCACCCTCAGGAGTTGCTGCGGCCTGCCCGCATCCTGTAAGGCTTGGACGGCGGCGGCAACAGTTCCGGGATGCGCCGAGCCGAGATCGTCCAGCACGGCGCGGGTCAGGGGATGCAGCGGGGCCGGAGGCAAAAAAACAGGAATGAGCAACATGCCTGAGCTTACGCGCCGCGCCGACGTGCAGCGAGAGCCAAGCGGCTTAACATCCACTAAGCCGAATAGACGGGCACCAATGGGCAGGCTTGTGATTGGCGCGAACTCTGCTATACTCCTTTCTGCGCGTGGTGACGAGGCGTAGCGCAGGCTGGTAGCGCACTTGGTTTGGGACCAAGGGGTCGCAGGTTCGAATCCTGTCGCCTCGACCAATGTCACGCGCATGAGCGCTTACAGGGTCAATTCTGCTGGGTTAGGGACTTGGCCCTGAGTGCTTAAATAGACGGTGCTTATATGATCAGTATTTAAGCGAGATTGGTGTAGTGGTAGCACAGCAGCCTTCCAAGCTTCTGGCCTCGGTTCGAATCCGTGATCTCGCTCCACGAACAAAGCTTCATAGCAAAAAAACGACCCCCGCTTTGGGGGCTTTTTGCTGACCAAGTGCTGGCGCTGTACTGACTCGGAGGCGGTGTTAACTCGCCGCCGCTTCGCTGGGCCGCGTAGCCTGCGCCGAGGCGTAACTGATCTGCATCAGCTTGATCTTGACTTCGTGGGGGCGGGTGGCGGCTTGCAGGGCATCCTCGCGGCTGAGCTGGCCCAAGCGCACCAGTTCCACCAGATGCTGATCGAAGGTCTGCATGCCGTGCAGCGAGCCTTCCTCGACGGCCTGCTTAATTTCTTCAAACTTGTCTTCTTGCTTGAGGCACTCACGGATGGTAGATGTGCCGAGCATCACTTCTAATCCCAGCACCCGCCCGCCACCAACTTTGGGCAGCAGCCGCTGGCTGACCACGCCCACCAAGCTCTCGGACAGGCCCTGCCGAATCTGGTGGCGCTCGTGCGGCGCAAAAAAATCGATGATGCGCGTCACCGTCCGCATGGCGTCCATGGTGTGCAGGGTGCTGAAGACGAGGTGGCCAGTTTGCGCCGCCGAGAGAGCCGCTTCCACCGTCTCTTTGTCGCGCATTTCACCGATCAAGATCACGTCGGGATCTTGGCGCATCGAGGCCCGTAGGCCCGCCGCGAACGAGAGGGTGTCGCTGCCGAGTTCGCGCTGAGAAACGCTGGCCCGCTTATCCGGGTGCAAAATCTCAATCGGGTCTTCGAGCGTCAAGATGTTGACCGGCTCGTGGGCGTTGATGTGATCGATCATCGAGGCCAGCGTGGTGGTTTTGCCGCTTCCAGTAGGGCCAGTCACCAAAATCAGGCCGCGCTCGTGGGCCACCAACGACTCGAAGGTGGTTTGCGGTAGGCCGAGCTGCTCAAAGGTGGGAATCGGTTTGTCTTCGATAACCCGCATAATCATGCCGATGGAGCCGCGCTGATAATAAGCATTGACCCTAAAGCGGGCCAAGCCCGGCACGCTGTAAGCAAAGTCGGCGTCGCGCCGCACGGTAAATTCGCTCCATTGATCGGCGCGGGGCAGCATCAAGCGGGTAAACTGCTCCATTTGTTCGGCACTCAGGCGCTCGGCCCCGAAGCGGCGCAGCTCTCCGCAGATGCGGCCGCTGGCTGGGCTGCCCGCTCGAAAGTGAACATCGCTGGCTCCGGCTTTGACAATGAGGGTGAGGAGTTCGTGCAGCACGTCTTGAGAAAGCGCTTCCATCCCGAGAGCCTAAAGAAACGCGCCTCACGCAACTCTGACGGCGGGCGAGCTTGAGGAGCGGGCGAGGGCGCAAAGCACCCAGACTTCAAAACGTGGCGCGGAGGTGCTACAGTTCTTCGGTCGGGAACGTGGGAAACTTCGAGTTTTCAGCACCCCCAATGTGCACCCTTAGCTCAGATGGATAGAGCAACCGCCTTCTAAATGATGGCTCACCTCGTTTTTGAGGGCGTCTGAGACAGCTTTTAACTACCTTAGCACCATAACTTTTTGCCGTCCCAGACGGCATTTTCTATTGTTATAGCACTAGAACATTTTGATACAGAGTGTTGGGCTTCGTGGGGATCACTTGGGCGTCAAAACACAACTTTTTCCGAGCCAATGGGCGACAAATGGGCAACGGATTGAGCGGCGAATTTGCCATCTGGCACAGCCTCAAGTGGTTTAGCCCTAGAGTTCTCTGCAAATTGAGCCAGTGGAGTGTTAGAGACCGACAATCTAGCCCCTAAGCCGATTTCGTTCAAAGAACTCAATGGGCCTGTACGATCCTACGGGCATGAAACCAATCTTGACCGTGATCGCTAACCGGCCCCTCAACACCTTTCTTCCCACTGGCAGCCACGACACCCTTGACGTGCTCATACGAGTCCAAGTGCCGCAAGCCGAATCCAGCCAGCGTCAGCCGCTTGACTTGGCCCTCGCCATTGATGTCAGCGGCAGCATGAAAGGCTTGCCGCTGGAACTGGCTAAAGCCGCCACCAAACTCATTTTGAGCCAGCTTCAGCCCAGCGACCGAATCGCGCTGGTGACGTTCCACAGCCACGCCGAGGTGGTTTTTCCCCTGCAACCCGTCACTGATCTCGCCGCCTTAGAGCGTTTAGTTGACGGTCTAAGGGTGGGCGGCAGCACGGCCCTGTATGCCGGATGGCAGACCGCCTCCAGCTTATTGATGCCGGGGGCGCTGGAGGGACGGCTCTCCCGCACTCTGCTGCTGACTGATGGCCGCGCCAATGTGGGCTTGCGTGACCCAAGTGGGCTGGCTGCCCAGTTCTCTGTCGCCCAGATTCAAGGCGTCAGCAGCAGCAGCGTAGGCGTCGGCCTGCGATACGACGAGCAGCTGTTGGAACAGCTCGCCGGAGCGGGGGACGGCAACTACCACTTCGCCGAGCGGCCAGACGAGCTATCAGGCATTTTTGAAGCTGAACTCCACAGTTTACGGGGCACACTGGGGAGGCGAGTCAGTCTAGGCATCAAGGGCGCAGTGGTCAAAGACGCCCTCAACGATCTGCCGAGACTGTCAACAGGCCGCAGCGCCCTGCCACCTCTGCGCTCTGGTCAGACGCTCGACCTCGTTTACCGGCTGGAAGTACAAGCCAAAACAACTTTGGAACTTCGCTTGGCTTGGGATGACCACCAGGGCGAACGCCAGACCGAACGTCTCAGCATCCATCTGCCTGCCGCACCGCTCAACGGGAGCGCACCAGAACACGCCGAGGTGGTGCAAGCCCGCGAACGTCTGCTGGTAGCGCGGGCACAACGAGAAATCGCTCGACTGGCCGATGTGGGCGACCTCAGCGGAGCGTCGGTACTCATCAGCGGGCTGCGGAACCGCTTAATGGTAGAAGGAATGCGCTCAGGCGTTTCCTTACAAACCGAGTTGCAGCAGCTTGCTGACCTGGAAGCCCGCCTGCGCCGCCACGACCGCGCCTCAGTCAGCAAAGTGGCCCGCAAGCAGTCGTATGACAAGATGACGGGGCGAGAACAGAACTGACCCCACAACATCACAGAAGCGCCCTGACATATTCGGCCAGGGCGCTTCATTTTGGGTGTGAGCTTAGGACTTACGCGAAACTCAGAGATGGGTTTTCAGTTGCTTGCGCATGTAGTCTTCAAGAAGACCGAAATTCAGCGCGTAGATCGTTTTCTTTGCTGCCCTTGCCAGTAACGATGTTAAGCATCCAGATAAAATTCAGCAACGAATGTCATCGTCAAAGTATTGCAGCGAAAGCTTGTGGTAGGAACCGTCCTTCAAAACGGTCGCCAACGCTGTATTGAGTGCTGTTTTCAAAGTGGCATTGCCCTTACTCACGGCCATGCCGCTGGCGACACGCCAGAGCACCTCACCAAGCACCAGATTGGCCTTGGGATAAAGCTTGACGGCGCTGGCGGCACCGAAACGATCGGTGAGGGCAGCGTCAACTTGGCCGAGGGCCACTGCTCGGTAAGTGGCTTCGGTCGAAGGGTAGACCTTGATCTGTTTTTTGAATGGTAATTTTTGTAAAAAAGTGAGGTTGACGCTGCCCGACTCGGCACCGAGCGTCTTGTTTTCCAAAGCTTTGGTGGTGAGCGGCCCACCTTTGAGGGCCAGCAGCAAGTTGCCGCCGCAGTAATGCGGTTGCGTAAAATCTACGATCTTGGCCCGGGTAGATGTCATCGCGTGAGACGCGATCACCACATCATAATTACTTTTGTCGAAGTCATTCAGTAGCGAGTCGAAATCCACCTTGACCCATACTGGCTTGAGATTCATCTGTTTGGCCAGCAGGTTCCCCAACTCGACTTCAAAGCCAGTGAACTGATTGTTTTTGAGGTAGTTGAACGGCTCGTAATCAGCGCTCGTGGCCAGCCGCAATACACCACTGGAACGAACCTGATCGTAGGTTCGTGCCTGCGCACCGAAACTCAGCTGCGAGAGGAGTAAAGAAGCCAGCAAAAAACGTATAGACACAATCATAGGATTCTCCGGACTTGAGAGGTTGCATAGTGGCCCTGCTTTTTTAGAGAAGGAGATGAAGTTGAAGAGTACGGTCAAACCCTTGCTGCGCATCCGTTTGAAAGGCACCTCAAGAGGAAGTACAGGAGCGCCAAGAGTTTCCACTCCACCGAACAGGATGCCCAAGTCACTCTGACAACGTTGTTACCGGGCTTCAGTCAATTCTGCGCAGGTGGAGTTAAGCCCCGATCATAGGAGTCATAACCATGACACTCCGAAAACGTTGTCGTCGATGTGGTCAGCAAAATAGGTCTGTGTCCGATTGATCTGTGTTGCAGCCAAAACTCGCAGTACCGTTTTCGATTGACTCTTCGAGGTCTTCCCACCAGCTCAGAATCTCAAATTTGCCCAGTTTCGCGTAAGTCCTAAGCTTAAAAGCGGGCGGCCCGTCGCCAAACTCGGCTTAGCTTACGGCCCGTCAAAGCGTCAATCTGGCGCAGAATCAACTTGTTGGGCACAGCCATAGGTCGCACTGCCAGAACGCTGTGAACTATCTGCTGATCGTTCAGCTCCGGCGATTGACAGACCAAAGCGAAGGTGGCGATAGCCGTGCTGCGGCTCACTCCCGCGTAACAGTGAACGTGTAAGCATTCAGGCTGGTGCTGCGCCAGGAACGCTTGCACTCGTTCTAAGTGCCAGCTCTCAGGCAACGTGTCCAGCGGGTCGCCGTCGGTGTCGTGGAAAACGAGGTCAAGAATCGGCACGCTCAGGCCGTTCAGAACAGCAGGGCGTCCCTCAACGGGGTCAGCAATACTGATGACGGCCTGTACGCCAGTAAGTTCAGGAAAGTCGTGGACGCCACTGATGCTTAGCTTCATAGTCTCCCCCTACTCTGCTCAGTCCTCAGCAGGCTCTTCGTTAATCGGCGGCGACTGAAGCACCAACACATGCCAGCCCTCCCGCCCGTCACGCGAAACAGCGACGTGGGTGGCGGTCAGCTCCTCAATATCCAAGTTGAACTCAGCACAGGCGGAACACCGCATGGCCTGTTGCGCCCGACTCAGCACGTCAAAATCAGACTGGATCGGAACGATAAGCGCCAGATAGCCGCCCGCTTTTACGGCAGCCCAGCAACTGTTCATGATTTCGGTCAGCCATGCCTCGTACCGTTCCGGCGTATACCCCAGCGATTGAGGCCGAGGGGGATGAATGGCCACCAGATCAGCCGATGTAAGGTAACGCTCGCCCAATACTTCTCCCAATGGCTTCTTCAAGAGATCAAGCTCGGCGATAAACGGCTTGGTCGGCGCAATATCGCTAGCCCAGACGTGGTGGCCCATCTCGGTGGCCATCTGTGCGATCACGCCGCTACCCGACATCGGATCGGCCACAATACCCGGCTCCGGCACATAACGGGCGATCAAGCTGCGAACGACAAAGGGGTGTAAGCCTTCGTAAAACTCAACCTCATCGGGTGGGTAGACCCAGACCACCTGACGGTCATCGAAGACCCGCACTTTGCGCCCTTGACTCGCTGCGGGAGCCAGCCAGCCGTGCCCTTCTAGCGTCGGCAACTGCGCCTGCAAATGTTCGGTGAGTTGACGGCGTTGCTGGGTAGTATTTCCGCTGAGCTGTAAGCCCACCAGTTTGCCTTCGGCGTCTTCCTGATGGAGTGCTTCGAGCAGTTGAAAGTTGCCCCCCTCCGAAAGCAGGCGGCGACGATCAGTCCCCCAACGCGAAATATAGCGGTGGTGGTATTTGAAGTTCTTGATACCGAGCGGGAGAGACAGCAATAAATCCTGGGCCTTCTGACTGGACAGATCAGCACTGAAGCGCCGTAAGAGTTCTTCTTCAGCAGGCTGCGGGGTCAGGTCAACACTAAGTGACGCGCCGTAATGCTGGGCCACCGCTCCAATGAGCCGCTGATACAGCGTCCAAGTCCGTCCGGCTCTGGTCATATCTTATTCTCTCACATTTTTTCGTTCAACGAAATAGGGCATTGTGCTGATTGACAATGCGCTTATGGACGGAAACGGTTTAATTGCTGTTGCTGGTCGGCGTGAGGCGGCTCCACCAGATGTTCAACTCCCCTTGGTAGACAAGGGCTTGTTCCCAGCCCTCAATCACGAGGGCCACCAAGCGGTCTAGGAACAGTTGCCGCCGAAAGTAGCGCAGAAGGTAGAATTGTAGCTGCTCGTCCACGATGTTGGCCCGCGTTTTCCAGAGCATCTGGTTGCTACGCCGGAGCGCCCAGGCCGACACATCTTCTTGATTGGGGGCATTGCCCACCCGAACATCCAAGCGGCCAAACTCCTCAAACAGTGAAACCTGCATGGATGTGCCGTCAGTGAACAGAAGCAGCATCTCGCCCCGCTCTGAGTGCTGTGGGAATGTCCACGTCCGAAGAATTGGCCTAAGTTCGTTGAGTAGACCGTAAAGCACTTGGTTGTCTTTACCCGACGCTGCCGCTGGAAAACTCTCTTCAGTCATCAAACTCCCCCCTCAATATCCTGAGCAAGCCCTGGTTGCGGCACCAACTTTGCCAAGCCATCAGTAGCAGGCCCGGCAGTAGCTCGTCGGTCACGATGGTGGTTTCCAATATCGCCAAAACAGTCTGACTCTCCGGCGCGTGATCGGCGACGCTGTACACCCAGAAGCTATCTGCGTTGTGGGCCAGCAAAGTGGCCAGCGCCCCGCGCCGTTTGGGGACGCAGCCCACCGGAAACTCTGCCCGCGTGCCGTCCTCCGTTTGCGACACCCGCACCACCACGGGCGCGTGACCCAGTGAAACGATGAGTCGTCCCTCTGCGCCCGCTTCCACACTGTTGACCAATGGCCCCAAGAATGCTATTTCCTGCCGCCACTGCGCCTGAATGTCTTGTGGTGCTTCCCTGCCTTGCCGTGCCTCGTTAGAGCTTTCCAAGCTGTCCACCGACCCTAACTCTTCTTCCATCCGCTTCTCCTCGCCTGAGCAGAGGTAATCAACCGTCTTGATTACTTCCTTGACGATCAGTCTTTCAAGGAGACGGATTGTTCGTTGAACGAAAAAGATAGATGGCTCAGCCCACTTTAGAAGGACAAACCCATAGAGCGCTCACAGTTACCCGTATCCCTGCTCAAGACATGCGAAACTAGAAACGTGAAACCCGAAGAGCAGGCCCGCCTGCTAATTGACGCCCAGCTCCGCGCCGCAGGCTGGGCCGTTCAGGACTACAAAGCCGCCAATCTGTTTGCCGCTGGGGGCGTGGCACTGCGAGAAGTGCCCACCGCTGCTGGGCCATGTGACTACATGCTGTTCTGGAAGGGCAAAGCCATCGGCATTGTGGAAGCCAAGCCGAAGGGCACCTCGCTGACGGGGGTGAGCGAGCAGACCGACAAGTATTCCACTGGCCTGCCCGAACACATCAAGAAGTACGCCGAGCCGCTGCCATTCGCTTATGAGGCCAACGGGCACGAAGTCAGATTCAGGGATCGGCGCGATCCAGAGAGCCGTTCACGCGGCGTCTTCGCCTTTCATCAGCCTGACACCCTGGGCGGCTGGTTCAAGCAGGCAAATACCCTCAGAGAACGGCTGCGCCACTTCCTCCCACTGAGCCACAAGGGGCTGCGGGACGCCCAGTTTGAGGCCATCACCCACCTCGAAGAGTCGTTCGGCGCAGACCGTCCCCGCGCCCTCATTCAGATGACGATGGGCAGCGGCAAGAGTGTGACCGCCGTGGCCAGCAGTTACCGGCTGCTGAAAGATGCAGGGGCCAAGCGGGTGCTGTTTCTGGTTGACCGTGACAACCTGGGCAAACAGGCGTTGGGCGAGTTCACCAACTTCACCACGCCGGATGACGGGCGCAAGTTCACCGAGCTGTACAAGGTGCAGCACCTCAAAAGCAACCTGATTGACGACAACAGCCAGGTGGTGATTACCACCATTCAGCGTCTCTACAGCATGTTGCGAGGCGAGGCCGAATACGAGGAGGGCAACGAGGAGCGCAGCGCCTACGAGTTAGAAAGCGACCAGAACACCGAGCGGCTGGTGAGCTACAACTCTGCCATTCCGATTGAGACGTTTGACTTCATGATCGCCGACGAGTGCCACCGCTCCATCTACGGCACCTGGCGGCAGGTACTGGAATACTTCGACGCCTTTCTGGTGGGCCTGACCGCTACACCGGACGCCCGCACCATCGGCTTCTTTAACAAAAATCTGGTGATGGAGTACGGCCACGAACGGGCGGTGGCCGACGGCGTGAACGTTCCCTTTGACGTATACCGCCTGCGAACCCGTATTGGCGAGCAGGGCGCGACGGTGGCGGCGGGCGAGTTTCTGGACTACAAAGACCGCTACACCGGCAAGAAGGAGCTGCGGCAACTCGGCGACAACTTCGACTACGCGCCCGCTCAGCTTGACCGCAGCGTGGTGGCGGTGGATCAAATTCGCACGGTGATTCGGGAGTACAAAAACACGGTGCTGCCGCTGGTCTTCCCGAAGCGGGAGTTCGTGCCCAAGACGCTGATCTTTGCCAAAACGGACGCCCACGCCGACGACATCGTGGAAATGGTGCGGCTAGAGTTTGGCAAGGGCAACGACTTTTGTAAGAAGATCACCTACGGCGTGACCGGCGTTTCCACTGACACGCTCATCAAGCAGTTTCGCAACGATTTCAATCCCCGTGTGGTGGTCACGGTGGACATGATCGCCACCGGCACCGACATCAAGGCGCTGGAAGTGCTGCTGTTCATGCGGGACGTAAAATCGCGCAGCTACTTCGACCAGATGAAAGGGCGCGGCACCCGCGTGATTGACAAAGGCGAGCTGCAAAAAGTCAGCAGTGACGCACCGCACAAGGACTTCTTTTTGCTGATTGACGCGGTAGGCGTTACCGAAAGCGACAAGAGCGAAGCCCGGCCCCTGGAACAGCAGCGCAGTGTAAGCCTGGAAAAGCTGCTGCAAGCGGTAGGGTTTGGCGGCGCAGATGCAGCGACCCTGAGCAGCTTGGCCGGACGCCTAGCCCGCATCAACAGCAGCCTGACCCCAACCCAGCGCAGTGAGATTGAGGCGCAGGCAGGCCAGCCTATCAGCCAACTGATTGGGCAACTGCTGAACGCCGCCAGTCCCGACGCGGTACAGGCCAGAGCTGCCCAGAACGTGACAGCGGGCCAGTCGGTTACGGAGGCAGACCTTCAAGACGCCGCCGATGAGCTGCGCTACGAGGCGTCCAAGCCGTTTGGCAAACCGGAGCTGCGCGACTTGATCGTGGCCACTGCCCGCAAAAACGAGGTGGTCATTGACATCGTGACGATGGACGAGGTGCTGCCCGGCCAACACGTTCTGCGGGAAGATGACGCCACCCGCCAGCACCGATTGGCCGAGGGCCGCATTGGCACCTTCAAAGCCTTCATCGAGGCCCACAAAGACGACATAGATGCCCTGAGCATCATCTATTCCCAGCCTTACCGCCAGCGCCACCTGACCTTCCGGCAGATCAAGGAACTCAGCAAGGCACTGGAGAAGCAGGACGCTCACCTGACCCCTGAAACCCTCTACGCCGATTACGCGCTGCTGGACGCGGGCAAGGTCAGCGGGCAGGCGGCGCGGCGGGCGCTGGCCGATCTGGTGGCGCTGGTACGCTATGCGGCGGGGCAAGCTGACATGCTGGAACCCTTCGGCCAGACTGTCACCGCCCGATTCGAGCGCTGGCTCTCAGTACAGGCCGCAGCGGGGCGGGCCTTTAGTGACGAGCAGTTGCGCTGGCTACACCTGATTCGTGACCAGATCGCTGTTGATCTGACCATAGAGGAAACGGCGCTCTACGAGATGCCCTTTGACAGCTTGGGCGGCCTGAAGCAAGCCCGCGCCGTATTTGGCGAAGACGCCTTACGGAAGCTGCTGGACGAGCTGAATCTGGAACTGGCAGCCTGATCGGGTTTCGCTTAACGAAAGAAATCTAATCAAGATACCTTGTTAGCAGAACGAACGGCGGTCACAAGCCTGTTTTCGCTGCGGCTCTTCTGAGGAGCCAAATAACGAGGTCTCACGATGGACGATGTAAGGAAAGACGACATCCAGCTCAACAAAGCGGGCACAGACTCAACAGAAAAGCGCTACAAGCTCGCTTACGCAGATGATGTCAGGTGGACAAGTCAGTGCGTGGATGCCAGCCAGACCGTTACGACCATACCTGGCTTCCCTTTTGAATTTCCGGTTGACCACTTTTACCCTGGCCCAAGCGCGAATGATATTGTCCTGGCTGCGGTTTACGAGTGGGCGGAACTTGAGGAAGAGTACAGGGCCGAGATCGAAGCCAACTACGGCGAATTGACTTACCCAGACGGCATTGCATAAGCACATGGGAAGCCAATGCGCTGGCCGGAGAAGTGCCCACAATCGAAACCTGGCCGCCTCAGCACTGCGCTGCACAGGCGGCCTTAACTGTCAGAATGAGCCGATGACCGTTGTGGACGAACCGAGCAAAAATGACACCGAGCAGCTTCCAGTCGGGTGGGTGAGAACGACGCTAGGCAATGTTGGGGTGGTGAGTTCAGGTGGCACACCGCCTGCTGCCGATGAATCTAATTTTGGTGGCGCTATTCCTTGGATTACTCCAGCCGACTTGACTGGCTACAAAGAAAAATTCATTACAGGTGGGCGGCGCAACCTCTCAGAGCAAGGTTACAAGGCAAGTTCAGCCACGATTGTTGATACTGGGAGCGTTCTCTTCTCATCAAGAGCGCCTATAGGTTATGTCGCCCTCGCCCGAAACCCAATCAGCACGAATCAAGGTTTCAAAAACTTGACTCCCTACTCTGGAATTAGCTCAGATTACTTATATCACTACTTGAAATCTGCCAAACAACTTGCCCAAAGCTACGCCAGTGGCACGACGTTCTTAGAGTTGTCGGGGGCAAAGTTTGCTTCCCTCCCGCTCCCCCTCCCTCCCCTCCCCGAACAGCGCCGCATTGTCACCAAGATCGAGGAGCTGTTCAGCAAGCTGGACGCGGGCGTGGCCGAGCTGAAGCGCACGCAAGTGCTCCTCAAGCGCTACCGCCAGAGCCTACTGCACGCCGCCGTGACGGGCCAACTGAGCCGCACCTGGCGAGAAACACAAACAGGTGAGCTGGAAGACGCGGGGGAGCTGTTGGCCCGCATTCTGGACGAGCGGCGGGCCAAGTGGAAAGCCAGTGGGAAGAAGGGCAAATACGTCGAGCCGAAGGGGCCGGATGTATCGGGGCTGCCGGAGTTGCCGCAGGGGTGGGTGTGGACAAACCTAGGCCAAACCTTTGAAGTGGGCGTAGGGGCGACACCAAGCCGGGCACAGTCACATTTCTGGGGCGGAAACATTCCTTGGGTGAGTAGCGGCGAGGTCGCTTTCTGTAATATCAAGAAGACGCGGGAAACTATTACAGAAGCAGGCTACGCGGCCAGTTCAACTAAACTGCATCCAATCGGTACAGTGCTAATCGGGATGATTGGGGAAGGGAAAACCAGAGGACAAGTTGCGATCCTAAATATCGAAGCCTGCAATAACCAGAACTCAGCAGCCATTCGTGTTTCTGAGACCCCGATTTTACCGGAATACATCTATTACTTCTTGACTTCACAGTATGAAGAGAGCAGAAGAGCCGCTTCTGGGGGCAATCAACTTGCATTGAACAAAAGTCGAGTCGAGGTAATGAAATACCCCTTGCCTCCTCTCTCTGAGCAAGCACAAATCGTCACCGAAGTTGAGCGCCGTCTCTCCATTCTGGACAACATGCAGGCCACCGTCAGCGCCGAACTCAGGCGAGCCGAAAGCACGCGCCAGAGCATTTTGCACCGCGCCTTCTCCGGCCAACTGGTGCCGCAAGACAGTAGCGACGAACCCGCCAGCATACTGCTGGAGCGCATCAAAGCCGAGAAGGTAGCGGCGGGCACGGCGGCGATTCGCGGGCAAGGCAAGCGTGGGCGCAAACCGAAGGGCGCGGCTAATCAAGAAACCTTATTAGCGTCTGGGGCCGAAAACTGAAATAGCGGATCGGCTTGTTAGCGTCTGGTTGAATAAGGATCGGCGTTATTCCAGCTTTCAGCCTGTTGCTAGAATAACGCCGTGAATGCAGAGGCTTTTGGCGCGGCGAGTCCAGGCCGTCTGGTGCGGGTGGATTCGGCGGGCGAGGCGTTCGTGCCCAACGTGCTGCCGCCCGATCTAGTCTGGGATGGCAGATTGGCCAGGCTGCTCAGCGAGGCGGGGCACGCGTTGGGCGAACTCAAGACGCTGGCCCGCTTCCTGCCCAATCCGTACCTGTTTACCCGCCCCTTCGTGGTGCGTGAGGCGGTGCTGAGCAGCCAGATTGAAGGCACGCAGGCCAGCATCAGCGACGTGTACGCCCTGGAAGCGCAGGCCGCCCTCTTCCCGCAAGGCGAGCAACGCGCCGACGCCGAGGAGGTCAGCAACTATGTGCGGGCGCTGGAACACGGCTTGCGCTCCGAGTTGCCGATCAGCGCCCGGCTGCTGCGGGAGATGCACGCTTTGTTGATGAGCGGGGTGCGCGGCCAGCACCGGCAACCCGGCGAGTTCCGCCGCTCCCAGAACTGGATCGGCCCGCCAGGAGCCGAGCGCCGTGACGCGACGTATGTGCCGCCCCCGCCCGGCGACGAGTTGAGAGAGGCAATCAGCGCCCTGGAGCGCTTCATTCACGCCGACAACGACTTGCCGCCGCTGATTGAAATTGCCCTGATCCATTATCAGTTTGAGGCGATTCATCCCTTTGTGGACGGCAACGGGCGGATTGGTCGGCTGTTGATTACGCTGCTGTTGCTCCAGCGCGGGCTACTGTCTCAGCCGCTGCTCTACCTCTCGGCCTACTTCGAGCGGCATCGGGGCAGCTATTACGACTTGCTGCTGGGCGTTACCCTGCGCGGCGAGTGGCGGCAGTGGCTGGACTTCTTCCTGCGGGGCGTCGCACTTGAGGCCAGAGACGCCACCGTGCGGGCGCAGCACCTTCTCGACCTGCGGGAAAACTGGCGCAAGACCTACCAGCAAGGGCGGGTCAGCGGCACGCTGCTCAGCGCCCTGGACGTTCTGTTCAGCGCCCCAGTCCTGACCGTACGGCAGTTGGAGGCGCACCTGGAGGTGTCCTACACCAGTGCTCAGAAGATCATCGAGCGGTTGGAGTCGGGCGGCATTCTTGAAGAAGTCAGCGGTAAGCAGCGCAACCGGATTTACCGCGCTCCCGCTATCTTCGCCATTTTGGACGCCCAAGAACTCCGCGCCGAGGTGCCAGACCGGGGCAGCGCGGTGGAGACAATCACAGGCGGGGAGTGAGGATCAGGTATTTCTCAGTCGGCGGCGGCTAGAACGTCGCTGAAGACTTCAACCACTTGGCCCTGCTCGTCCAGTCGGGCTAGTAGAACAAGTGGTGTTGCCGTATCTGGCAAAGCGACTCGTGAGGCGTGGCTCAGTACCTCTCCCAGTTCGTTGATCTGCTCTAGGCTGGGATGAACATGCTGCTTTAATGCCTGCTCGTTGAGGCTCTGACGCCGATCACGCTGCTGCTTAAAGCGTGTCTCAACTTGGTAGCCCACTCCAGAAATGACCTGTTGCGGGCCTCGTAATAACCAGGGAACCGGGCGCTGTCGGTCTACCTCCAGCTTTGCGGGTGGGCTGAGTGGCAGAGCCTGAATCTGGCTGAGACTGTTCTGAATGCGTTCCATAGTGCGCTCGGCGCTGCTGCGATAACCGTTTGCCAGACCCTCTGACCATCCCGCTGCCGTACCAACAGCGAACGCCTGCGCCAGCGTGTTCAGCGCCAGTGCAAGCACCTGGGTTTGCTGGCCGAACTGTTCCAGGGTCTTAGCCTGCGCTGCCTGATCCCATGCTGGAGCCTGCTGAAGCATCCGTTCAATAGTCAACAGACGATGTTCTATCTGCGCTTCACCGATCTGGAAGGCTTGCCGGGCATCTTCCTCAATCACCCGTAAATCGTGTTCCTGAAGGTGGCCCGCGCTGAGGAGTTGACGGCCACGTTTCAGCGCTTGCAGGGCGCTCAGAAGCTGCGCCCGCTCTTTATCTTCAAGGAAGTCGGCGATATTGCTCAACTGGCCCGTAATTTTTTCCAGCTTGCCATCAATTTCGTCTAGGTAATGCTGAGCCGTTATCATGGCGGCGGCCTGCCAAGCAATCGTCGCCACATTTGCCAGTTTTGCCGCGTCCGCAGGTTTGAATCTAGCCCGGCCAGCCATTTCACGGGTCTGCTTATTGACAATGTTGCCAGACAGTCCCTTTCCACTCTTGACGAGTTCAACCGCCCCCTCGTTGAGTGCCTTCTGCATCTCTGGGGAAACGACCATTCGGTAGAGTTCGCCCCCCTTCCAGGCGTGTTGGGTAGCCACCGCTCCCTGCATACCGAGTTGAAGCAGTTGACCAAGTACAGCACGGTGTTCTGCCCCTGTTTTCAAGGGTTGCCGCAACGCAATACTGTCAGGCTCTACCGCTTCAATTTCCACTAGGGTAAGGTCAGAATCATCACCGGAAACGGGTTCGGGCTGGGCCATGAGGCAATATATGAGATTTTTGAGGGCATCGTCCATTTCGTTCAGCGTCTCCCCCGCTCCGCACTATCATGGCCCGCATGACTGCCCCCAGCCCAGCCCAGCTTGTTGCCCGCGTCTGGAACCTCGCCCATGTCCTCCGAAACGACGGGGTGGGCTACGGCGATTACTTGGAGCAAATTACCTTTCTCTTATTCCTCAAGATGGCCGATGAGATGGACGGCCAGCCCGACGCCCCACAAGTACCGGAAGAGTACCGCTGGGACAAGCTCTCAGAACTGACCGGCGCAGCGCTGGAAAGCCAGTACCGCCACACCCTTGAGGAGCTGGCCAAAGAAGACGGCTTGCTCGGCGTCATTTTCCGCAAAGCTCAGAACAAGATCAACGACCCAGCCAACCTCAAGCAAGTGGTCGGGCTGATTGGCCGCCAGCAATGGATGGGGCTGGGCTTCGACGTGAAGGGCGAGATTTACGAAGGGTTGCTGCAACGCAATGCCGAGGACGTGAAGGGCGGGGCCGGGCAATACTTCACGCCCCGGCCCTTGATTGATGCGGTGGTGGAAGTCGTCAATCCCAAACCCGGCGAGACAATTGCTGATCCAGCTTGCGGAACAGGGGGCTTTCTACTTAGCGCCCGTGATTACCTCGCCACCCAGTACAACCTTGACCCCGAACAGCGCCGAACCTTGCGCGAATCCACCTTCCACGGCACTGACATCGTGGACAGCGTGGTGCGCCTGGCCGCCATGAATATGTTTCTCCACGGCATCGGCGGCAAATCCACGCCAGTGGAGCGGGCCGATAGCTTAGCGAAGCAGCCCTCAATGGGCGTGGACATCGTGCTGGCCAACCCGCCGTTCGGGGTCAAAGGCACGATGGTTGAACTGGACGCCGAGGGCAACGCCGTCAAACAGCAACAGAGTTACGCCCGCACCGATTTCACCGCTACGACGAGCAATAAACAACTGAACTTCTTGCAGCACATCCTTACGCTGCTCAACGTCGGGGGCCGGGCTGCCGTGGTGGTGCCGGACAACGTGCTGTTTGAAGCAGGCGCGGGCGAGACGATCCGCCGCAGGCTCCTTCACGACTGCAATCTGCACACCATCCTGCGGCTGCCCACTGGCATCTTCTACGCTCAGGGCGTGAAGGCCAATGTCCTGTTCTTCGACCGCCACGCCAGCGGCGAGACGCATCAGACGAGCCAGGTCTGGGTTTACGATCTGCGAACCAACCTGCACTTCACCCTTAAAACTCGGCAAATGAAAGCGGCTGATCTACGCGACTTCGTGGAGGTTTACCACGCCGATGACCGCAGCCAGCGGCAGGAAAGTGAACGTTTCAAGCGCTACACGCTCGATGAGGTGCTGGCCCGCGACAAGGTGAACTTGGACATTTTCTGGCTCAAAGACGACAGCTTGGAGGAAGGCAGTGATTTGCCCGCCCCACAACTGCTGGCCGCCGAGATCGTGGAGAGTCTGGAAGCCGCGCTTGAGGAGTTTCGTCAGGTGGCCGACGAGCTGGGTGAGGAAGTCGGCGAGTCGTCGTTGGCCGTCAGTGGCTGAGAGTTGGCCACTTGCTGAGCAATGATGTGTTTCCTGTACCGCCTGGACTTCTCTGTTGCCTCTTCTCTCTGTCCTTCCCGACGCCCAGTGCTGCCGTCTGAACGTTGACGCCGTTCTAACAAGTCACGCCAATTGTCAACCAAGTCCATGAAAGCTCCTCTACCACTCCCACGCTCATGGACGATCTGGTCTGAAACTAGTGTAGAAAGCGGCTCGTTGAGGTCTTGCCAGCGAGTTGCCATGCTAGAGGCTAAGTCTTCCCTTGTCTGCGGCAAGCCGCACCAGATCAACAAATCTACGATCTGCTCACGGGTCTTTCCCAGAGCGCCACCACCGTTTCGCAGAGCCGGTGACAAACCGAAGCACTCCCTATCTTGGCCCCCCCTTAAAAGAATACTTCGTTTTGTCACCAGCAGAACGAATGAGCCGGATTTGCCTTCAAACGAACATTTGGCTCGGCTCAGTAATCCGGCAGCTTCTAACCGGCCCAGACTGTTCCCCAACGTATTCGAGGAGGCCACGTTCGCTTCGTCGTTAAGCTGTGACCAGGCCACGCTGAGTTCCACTCCTTCAGGGTGCAGAATCCCGTATTCCCAAGCCAGATACAAAAGCGCCTTATACAAGCTGCGGTCGGTCTTGCCTGCCTTGCCCGGCCACGGCTGGCTCATCAAGTCGTACACGCCTACATCCAGCAGTTCCCTGACCTCGGCGAGTTCAGCGGCGCGGGGCAGTTCCACGTCGGCTTCCTCGTAAAAGTGAGCGGCGTTGAGCATTTCTCCAGCCTCTTGCCGTTTGAGGCCCGCTTCAATGGCTTGCTCACGGTCTGCGGCTTGCTCATCGTTGCAACTCTCCACCAAGTCCATCACGTCGTCCCGAATGGTGTCGGGGTCAATGCCCAAATCCACCCCGTAAGCCGTCACTGCAACCGTCAGATAATGCCGCCGTCCTTCTTGCCAGAGGGAGTTGAGCCGTTTTAGCTCAAAATTCCAGCGTAGTGAGGGGTCGTCCAGCACGCTGGGCAACCGGGAAGTGAGCTTGGGCCGCTCTTTTGGACGAACCCTAGCCAGGAATTTCTCGACACTTTTTAAGTTGCCGAGCTTGACGAAGGCTTTGGCGCTCTGTAAGGGCGCTGCCGCAAGTTCCCACAAATCAAGCTGCGCCCCCGTCAATGGGCTGTACAGCGGATTGGCTCCGAGACCGTCTTGGGCCGCGCCCCGGTAAGGCAGCATGATCCCTACACCTTTGCCCGAAGCAGCAA